>JAVBRB010000030.1:0-4122 GCA_031548515.1 Rikenellaceae bacterium
GTCGCGCGGAATACGGACTGGCGTCGACGTGCGCGACTCGACGCCCACCACTACCGCTTCGTTGGTTACGAATCCGCGCATTTTGCGCCCGAAGGTCGAGATTCCAGAACGCAGCGCACCGGATATAAAATCCGGCATCCATTGGTCTAGGCGCGACGGAGTTATTCCGGGAACATACGAAGTCGCCGGAAGCGTCCTGGACTGGCGGCTGCTCACAAAATCCGCAACGCGTTGGGCAGGTGCGATCTGGGCGTCACCGCCGTTCTCCTTAGCCGCACGCTCCAAGCGCCTCTGGAATTCCAGCCCCGCAAGTTCGCCAAACTCCTGACGCAGGAACTCGAAATCAGACAGCCGTATCTCAGTCACGATGCCCGAATTCGCATAAGGCGAGTTGCGCAGCGAGGGCGACATGCCGTTCACTACCGATTCCGAAGCGTCCGTCATGGCCGGAACGATGAACCCGCCAGGACACATGCAGAATGAATAGACGCCTCGTCCGGCCTCCTGACTGACGAGCGAATAGGATGCCGCAGGAAGATATTCGCCGCGGCCGTCGGGCATACGGTACTGGATAGAATCTATCAGTTGCTGGGGGTGCTCTATGCGCACACCCATTGCATACGACTTGGCCTCGAGAGCGATGCCGCGCTTGTGCAATATCTCGTAGATATCGCGCGCAGAGTGTCCGGCAGCGATAATCACAGCCGCTCCTTCAACGAGGTCATTGCCACAACGAACGCCCACGGCTTTGCCGCTTTTAATCTCTATATCAGTGACCCTTGCGCCGAAAACCACCTGGCCGCCCGACTTCTCGATTGTCGCGCGTATGGCGGTCATGATGCGCGGAAGGCGATCGGTACCTATGTGGGGATGAGCCTCGTAAAGTATTTCGGGACTCGCGCCATGGAATACCAGCGTTTGCAACGCCTTGTTGTAGTCGCCGCGCTTTTTGGAACGGGTGAAAAGCTTGCCGTCGGAAAATGTCCCTGCGCCGCCTTCGCCGAAAGCGTAGTTGGAATCGGGATCGACACCCTGATTGCGGTTGATGAGGGCGATGTCTTTTCCACGTTCGGCAACCTCTTTCCCCCGTTCGATGACTATAGGGCGCAAGCCGAGTTCTATGAGCCTCAGCGCCGCAAAAAGTCCGGCCGGGCCTGAACCCACTATAACGACAGGAGTACGGCCCGCAACATCGGGGTAATCGAAATGGACGGGAGCGGGCTGCTGCTCACCGTCGATGTAAAGTTCGAGCGTCAGGTTGACCTTCGGAGAGCCTCGGCGGGCATCCACGGACCGTTTCACGACACGCGCCAAGGCGACCTGCGTATCATTGATTCCCGCAGTATGCGCAGCAATGGGGATGTACGTTTTGGGATCGGCAGCTTGTTTCGGGGAAAGCTGCAGGGAAATAGTTAGCGGCATCTGATAAGAGTTTGCGCAAATTTAGTATTTTTGTAAAGATAAACTTTCCCGATGCGCAAATTAGTCATCATCCCCACATACAACGAGCGAGAGAACATACAACTCATGATCGATAATGTCTTCTCGCTGCCCGAAGAGTTCGATGTCCTTGTCGTCGACGACGGTTCTCCCGACGGTACCGGCGACATCGTCCGCTCTCTTCAGGCCGTTTTCCCGGGACGGCTCCACTTGTTGGAGCGTGCAGGAAAAATGGGCCTTGGCTCGGCATATATCACCGGCTTCCGGTGGGCGTTGGAAAACGGCTACGACTATGTTTTCGAAATGGATGCCGACTTCTCACATAACCCCGACGACCTGCTGAAACTTTACCGAACAGCTGTCGAAGGTGCAGATATGGTTATTGGGTCGCGCTACGTGATCGGCGTGAATGTCGTAAACTGGCCCATGTCACGCCTGCTGATGTCGTGGTGCGCCTCGCGGTATGTGCGTTGCGTGACGAGGATGCCCGTCAGGGACGCAACCGCCGGATTCGTATGCTACTCGCGAGCGGTATTGGAGGGAATGGATCTCGACCGCGTGAAAATGATGGGCTACGGGTTTCAGATCGAGATGAAATATACTGCCTGGAAACTCGGATTTAACATAAAGGAGGTCTCCATCATTTTTGTCGACCGTACGCGCGGCGAATCGAAAATGAGCAGCGGGATCTTCAGCGAAGCCTTCTGGGGTGTCCTCAGACTGCGTTTCAGGCGCATTAAACCTAAACAGTAATGTCATCGATACTCATATCAGGCGGCGAAATAGTGAACGAGGGACGGCGGTTCCGCGGGTATGTTCTCGTGCGTGAAGGTTTCATCGCCGAAGTCGGGGAAGGAGGGTACGCGGGTGATTTCCACGGCAACCGCATCGATGCTTCCGGCAAGATAGTCATGCCCGGCGTGATCGACTGCCACGTGCATTTCCGCGAACCCGGACTCACGCACAAGGGCGATATGTCATCCGAATCGGCAGCAGCAGTGGCCGGAGGGGTTACAACCGTCCTGGAGATGCCCAACACCATTCCGGCCGCGACTACGCTCGGTGAACTCGAACGTAAATTCGACCTTGCCGAAGACCGGATGCACACAAATTATTCGTTCTTCCTGGGTGCGACAAACGAAAATCTCGCCGAAGTCCGGAGCCTCGATCCCCGCCATGTTTGCGGAGTAAAGCTCTTCATGGGTTCCTCGACCGGAAACATGTTGGTTGACAGCGATCGCGCCGTTTCTGCCTTGTTTGCCGAATCGCCGGTCATAATTTCAGCGCACTGCGAGGATGAGTCGATAATCCGTACCAACACGGACCTTTACCGCAAGCGTGACGGAGATGACTCCACAGCCCAGATACATCCGCTCGTACGTCCGGCAGAAGCATGTTATCGCTCTTCTGCTCGTGCCGTCGGGTTGGCCGATAAATACGAAGCCCGCCTGCATGTGGCCCACGTAACCACCGAACGCGAACTTGCGCTTTTCGACGCTGGGCCTGCTGCCTCCAAACGAATAACCGCCGAAGCCTGCATTCCCCACCTGTGGTTCTCCGACGGGAATTACGCACGGCTCGGCAATCTCATTAAATGTAATCCAGCCGTCAAAACCGCCCGCGACCGCGACGCTCTGCGCTCTGCGCTTTCGTCCGATAAAATAGACATTGTGGCCACCGACCATGCTCCGCATACTTTGGAAGAAAAGTCGCGCCATTATTGGGAAGCACCATCCGGAATCCCGATGGTGCAGCATTCGCTCACAGCGATGATGCAGATGGTTTCGGAAGGAATCCTGACATTGGAGACACTGGTCGAAAAGATGTGCCACGCACCTGCGACAGTTTTTGGCATCGCCGGCCGCGGATTCCTGAACTCCGGCTACAAAGCCGATATAACCGTAGTAGATCCGGCCGTGGAATGGACGGTTTCGTCGGAAAACATTCTTTCGAAATGCGGCTGGTCGCCATTTGAAGGACACTGTTTCGGCAGCCGGGTGGTGTGTACGATCGTGAACGGCCGGATGGCATATGACAGCGGCATCGTACCAGGAACCATGGGCGAACGGCTGACTTTCGGCAGATAAAAATGCATGTTTTTCTGCAAACGTCTTTTGTTTCCGGGATTTTTGGTTATTTTTGCAGTCGCAAAGGCGGATATGGTGTAATTGGTAGCCACGCCAGACTTAGGATCTGGTCCCGTAAGGGGTGGGGGTTCGAGTCCCTTTATCCGCACAAAACCAGAGCCTATCGGCTCTTTTTTTATGCGGATACCGCATCTATATACGACACCCCTCAATCCCCCTTTCAAGGGGGACTTTGATTAGAAATCTGTTGTAATTTCAATTCTCTTGCAAAAATCGTTTTGAATTATGGTATTTTTAACTATTTTTGCATTCACAAATTTTGGGTGCTTAGCTCAGTTGGTTCAGAGCATTACCTTGACAGGGTAGGGGTCACTGGTTCGAATCCAGTAGCACCCACAAAATTTCAAGAAGTTGAAACCACTCGTATGAGTGGTTTTTCTTTTTCAAAACAGCCTCAGAGTTTACTCTGGCAGGGGTGTTTGGGAAAATAAAAGATAATCGCAGATTTTCAACTTCTTGGAGTTTTGTCGAAATTGACAGTGCTGAAATGGATCATGGAGCGAAGCGACACTAATCCAGTAGCACCCACAAAAAA
>JAVBRB010000036.1:0-30165 GCA_031548515.1 Rikenellaceae bacterium
CGTGTGGGGGGGGGCGTTGGGGGGGGGTTTGTGTTTTTTTTTGCTGTTTTTTGTTTTGTTTTTTTTTCTTGGGGGGGGGGGTGCTTTCTGGCCCCCCCCCCCACCACGTTTCATACACCATGCTCACGGAACAGGATCATATCCCGACCCTCCCCACGGATGGCACCGCGCGATACGTTTGACAGTCATCCAACCTCCCTTGAACAATCCATGCCTGCGCAATGCCTCCAAGCCATACGCGGAGCAACTCGGCGTGAACCGGCACGAGGGCGGGAAGAACGGTGAGATGCAGTATTGGTAGATCTTTATCAGCGCCACGAACGGACTGATGGCCATCCACTTAACTCCGTGACACAATCTGTTCCAGAATACTTGCGACTGCATGATCGATCGTTTTGAAATCGGGGATTTCTCCTGCCTGGCAGATAAAAGCCAGATCCATATGATGCGACGAAGCCGCAACTTTTCCGGCCAACGCCTGTTTCCTCCTGCGGTAACTCTCTTTAATGCGGCGTTTGATAAGATTGCGCTTCCATGCCCGTCTGAACGCTTTTTTCGGTACTGAGAACATCGCTGAAACAGGAGAGTCCCCTTCGGCAGCCTCGGTAACAAGCCAACAGTATTTCAACGGATACGCATAGCCCCTTCTTCCTCCGTTGAAAAGGGCTTCTATGCGTAGTTCCGAACAAAGGCGTTCGGATTTTGGCAGTTTTTCAGAACCGGGCATATTAAACATGAGTTGCAGATAAAAACCTATACCATATCGGTGTTAACCATACTGTTACTGCAAACATTACCCACAACTCACGCTATTGAATCTGCGCAATAGCAATCTTTGCCTTCGTCGTGGCTGCACTCCGGCCTATTTCTTCACCGCGGCGGAATTTCCTGTAGGTTTTGACGATTGCGCCGCCTTCTTTTTGATCCGTATGCGGCGCATTTCCTTGGTTTGATGCGCTTTGACAAACTCTTCCGCCTGGCGGTTGGGAGCTTCGAGCGACACCGGGGCAATATCTTTTCCCGAGTTGAATTCTCCGATAAAGATATCCAACGCCTTTACCATCGAGGGTGCCTCCGGAGTGGGAGCCATTGCCCGGACCATCAGCCCGCTTTCGATAGCTTTACGCGTCGTGCCTTCACCGAACGTGGCGATCATGGGCATTTCTTTCCCTTGGAATTCGTCGATAAGCGTCTTTACTTCCGACGGGCTGTATATTACCGCCATCTGATATTTAGCGATGTCAATTTCCGACAAATCCGAACTGACGGTATGTGCCAATATCACCCGGTCGAACTTCACTTTCAGCTTTTCAAGCGTCTGCGGGATTTCCGGTTTGTGCGGCTCCGACAGGGTGAGCAGGAATTTTTCGTCCTTATGCTTCAGTATTAGTTCCATCAGTCCGGTGAAAGTGCCATCCGCAAACGATATTTTGCGTTTGCGGTATATGATATACTTCTGCAGATACAGGGCGACCGCCTCGGTATAGCACAGGTATTTCATGGCTTCGGGTATTACCGTGCGTGTTTCTTCGCATATCCGGAAGAAGTTGTCCACGGTTGTCCGGCTCGTGAAGATAATGGCTGTGTGTTCCAGTATTTCTATCCTCTGTGAACGGAATTCCTTGGCGCTCACACCTTCCACACGGATAAAAGGCTGATAATGTATCGCGAGGTTATATTTCTGTGTCAGCTCAAAAAACGGCGATTTTTCTGTAACAGCCGGTGCAGGTTGCGACACCAGCAGGTTCTTGATCTTCAACATTCACTTTTCTCGTTAAACGTTTTTCACCACCAGGAGCACTGCGAGGCTCAAGGGTAAGATTTCGACGGCGCAAAGGTACAAAAACCAAATCAAAAGAGAAACTTTTTGCTGCACAAACAGGATGCAGGTCTTTATCACAAATATTGCAACGACAGCAACAACCTCTATCACAATAATATAAACCAACACGCCATCCCATATCGGGTTCAGTCCGGAGTACAAAAGGATCGGCGGTACGGCAAGAGCGGCTACGGCGGCGATGTGTGATTTTTTTGCCTGAACAAGTTTTCCGGTCATTTCTTCCGAGAAAGTCAGTTTTCCGGCCAGTTCCAGTATTACGAACTTCAGAGCCGTAACAGCCGCAACCAGCACCGCAACCAATATTGCCGCAGTCGGAGTGAACCAACCGGGGAGCATGGAGAGTTGCTGTACATCGACCGTATCTGAAGCTGTTTTCACGACCATAATGCCGGCGGCGGCGATCATGACACCTGCAGCGAAGTTGACGAAACCGTTATACAAGTGTCCGTGCTCGGCTGTGTGTTTGTCTTCAGATTTGAATTTGACAAGACTCTTGAGACATATCGACACCTGGTCGCGGAACCAATAGATCATCCAGCACCACAGACATAGCACAATCAGCGAAAGCATCTGGACCCAGGTATTTCCCGCCATCGGGCCGAGTCCGGCCGCAGTTTCAACTGCGGTTTCCGCTATCCTCACAGATTCCGTACCGTATACGGCTGCGGAGTCCCATATCCCCATCGACAGTGTATCCGTGACCGCCGGAATAGAGTCGTTCAGCACAGGCAGAGTATCCGCCGCGGGCAAATATTCCGTCAATCCGAGTGTATCCTGCATCGGTAGATACGGCATGGTAATTCAGCTGTTGAGCCGTTTGAGTACTACACGCATCGAGGTGCCTTTGCCAACTTCCGACTCCGCGACAAATATGCGTCCTTTATGGTATTCCTCTACGACACGGCGGCTTAACGAAAGCCCGAGACCCCATCCGCGCGTTTTGGTCGTAAAGCCCGGTTCGAAAATTTTCTTCCAGTTCGACCGTGGGATCCCTTTACCGGAGTCCGCCACATCGATAAAGATATTCCTGTCGTCGTGGGATATGTGCACGTCTATCGTTCCGCGCCCCTGCAGGGCGTCAAGGGCGTTCTTCAGCAGGTTCTCGATAACCCATTCGAACAGTGCGGGGTTGATGCGCGCCCTGACCGGAGCCATCGCCAGTCCATTGTAATTGAGTTCGACGTTTTTGGGGATGCGCTTGCGGAAATACATTACCGTTTCGCCGACTATTTCGTTTATGTTTGCAGGCTCGAGCGGCGTTTCCGAACCGATCTTCGAAAACCTGTCGGCGATTTTCATCAGGTGGGTAAGATCTTTCCCCATCTCATCGACCACTTCCTGGTCGACAGGCTGCGTATGCAGATATTCTATCCAGCCGAGCAGCGACGAGGTGGGTGTACCGAGTTGGTGCGCGGTTTCCTTTGCAAGCCCTACCCACACACGGTTCTGTTCGTTGGTCTTGTTCGAACGAAAGGTGAAGACGCCGAGCCACAGCAGCAGTGCGAATCCTACGGCCTGTATCAAGGGGAAAAAAGTCAGGAACACAAGGGTTTTCGATTTCCCGTAAAATACCCTGTGGAGGCTTCCGTCCCAGAAGTTTATATCTATATATCCGTTGATATTCTGGTACCGCCATATCTGCCGTTCCAGCAGCCTGGGCGTGTCGATTATCTTGTCAGGTATCGACCGAGAGTAGGACTCGACTGTCCCGCGGTCGTTTATCATGATGAACGGGATGTCGCTGCCCATCACCATATCCACCAACGGATCCTGCGGATTGAGGTTTCCGATGCGGCTCATGGCGTCGGACCAGAGTTTGATATAATTCTCTTCCCTTTCGCGCACCTTGGACACAACGCCGCTGAGTATGCCCAACGACAGGGCCATGAACGCAATCCACAGGATGACAATCGCCCCCTGCCTGCTGAAGACGGCTCTCAGTACGAGTTGTATCCTTTCGTTCATTATCTGATCTGCAGTTGCAACAAATGTAACCCGGAGCGATTCGAGCGCTGCTTTTTTACACTTACCCATCAGAGTGTCACGCAGCGTCGGGATTGTTATTATTTCATGTCGGTATCTTTGGCCGTCAGTATTTCCCGGTACCGGACCGGCGAGTGCAGCGTTTTCACCGCCTCGGCCACGCCTTTGTCGCCGTTGAGTTCGTGCCGCGAAACCCCTTGCGCATAATACCTGCGCAGGATGATGTTATCCTCGATAATTTCCGACAGTTCGTTGCGGTAGAGTCCGAGATTGGTTTCATTATCGTCTTTCAGCGACTCCTCGATCTTCTTTATATACTCTTCGATGCCATCCAGATAGCGTTCCTGCTTGGCATTCCGGCGCAATTCCTTTATGGCCTCTTTTGTTCCGGATTCGTAACCGAAGTCGCGGTCTTTTACCATTTCGACGAACCTCCGGTAGTCCGTGTCCGTGAGTGCGAATTCCCCCGGCACGACGTCGCGATCGCGGTTCTCAAGGCTCCACTTGTCCGTGAATTCGTCGATATACCCTTTGGCGTATGCAATCATCGCGAAACGGCTGACATATTCCGGTTCAAGCCTAATGTCCGGCATCACGCCCCCGCCGTCATAGACCTTGCGTCCTCCGGCAGTATGAAACTCTTTGATAAGAGAATCCGGTACGAATCCCACTCCTCCGGTTTCGCTTCGGTGCGAATAGTCGATGGCTTGTATACATCGTCCGCTGGGAATGTAATATTTTGCGGTAGTGATTTTAAGGTACGAGTTGAATCCCAACGGCAGAGTACTCTGTACAAGTCCTTTGCCGAAGGATCTTTGCCCTATGATGACCGCACGGTCCAGATCCTGCAACGCGCCCGCGACAATTTCCGCGGCTGAGGCAGAATTGCCGTCCACAAGCACTGCGAGGGGAATTTCGGTGTCGAGAGGTTCGCTGGGAGTAAAGTACTGTTTGTCGACACCTTCGCCCCGTCCGCGCATACTGACAGCTTCGGTCCCTTTGGGGACGAACATCGAGATTATCTTGACGGCCTCCTGCATTATCCCGCCGCCGTTGCTGCGGTAGTCGAGAATAATGCCTTTTGCCCCTTGTCCCTTCAGATCGGTGAAAGCGCTGCGCATATCATCCGAACATCCGTCAGTGAATTCGCTGTGGTGGATGTAGCCGATGCTGTCCGACACCATCCCGTAGTAAGGTATCGCCGGAAGCGAGATCACTTCGCGACGTATCGTCAGGGTTTCTTCCCCGCCGGTATAGAATTTGCGCACTTTGATCCTGATGCTCGTCCCGGCTTCGCCCTTGAGCAACGAACTGACGTCCTGCGTCGTCATCCCTTTGGCGCTTTTGCCGTCTATTTCCAGGAAGGTATCTCCTATTTCCAGTCCCGCCTTGTCTGCAGGCGAATCTTTGTACGGTTCTGCTATCTGCACGTATTCGCCACTCTGGCGTATCAGCGAGCCGATTCCCGCATACTTCCCGGTGGTCATCAGTTCGAATGCGGACATATCGTCCGCATGGATCAGTTCCGTGTAAGGATCGAGTTCGCTAACCATTCCCGCAGCGGCGTTCTTGCCAAGCCGGTCCGGATCGACATCGTCCACATAATAGAGGAAGATGCTGCGCATCATGTTGACTATCAGCTCGACGTTCTGCCCCAGCTTGAAATCCGATTTATATGCCGCCGTGAACAGCGTCACGACGCACACCGCCGCAGCCGCAACGATACCGTATTTTGTTTTTTTCCCTATTTTCATTTGTTAATGGTTGCAAATTATCATTTCTCCTCCTCACTTATCACTTTATTCAGCGGATTCACTTGCGCCAGGTCCATGTATCCGGGTATCCTCTGCTGCGCTTCGCCGACGAACCTGCGCGGCCCTTCCATGTCGAAACCTCCCGCCGCGTTGCGCGTGACGGTCACCGCCTCGTCCCACAGGAACCATAACTTGCGTCCGATGCTTTCTCCGCGAAACACCATTTTGCCCTCGGTTTCGTCCGCCAGCATCATGCGGCCCATGCCGAACGCCTTGATTATAGAGTCTTTCCCCTCGGACATATCGTAGTCCATATGGCGTGTCACGAATTCCACTTTCGGGTACACGGCACTCCATACAAGGACTACAGCCGTGAAAAGCCATCCCTTGGTGGTACCGAAATAGCTTGCAAAAAAGCCTTCTATACTCTCGAAACTAAGAGCCGACGTTTCGCTCCACATCATGAATGCGAACAGTATGACAAAAAGTATAAGCAGTTTGACAAGGTATTTAGCCGAACGCATAATGTATTTTCCAGCAGGCATGGTCTTATTTATTTTATATCAGGTAAATGGTCATAATTGTTATGATGAGTCCGCCTGCGAATCCGGCGGCCACCTGTTTCACGTCGTGCGCCCCCAGGTAGAGTCTGGCGGAAGCCAGCAGCGCTGCCAGTGCAATCGAGGCGGCCAGCGCGGGCAGCATGTTTTCCGCTCCCGACAACAAGATAATACCCAAAAAAGCCACGACGGCTCCCTGTGCGATCATGTGCAGGCTTACTTTCCAGAAGAACGACACGATGAACCCGAACAGCAGGCAGCCGATTCCGGCGGTAAGCATCTTTTTTACGGGGTATGCGAACGCTATATCCTTTATCATCAAGACACAAGCCATGTAGCAGATCATCATTACGGCCATGGGCAGTATCCGCTGGCGGAAATCCGCATTCCGGTTCTCCCGCCAGAAACGCACCCTGTTGAAAAGCAGTGTGCATATAGCAGGTACGACTACCGTATTCAGCACGATCACCAGCGTAAAATAAATTCTGGCCTGCGGGGTGGTGTACGGCAGAAGCAATCCGCAACTCATCAGCACTTGCATCACCCAAAGCGGCATCAGAATCGGATGAAGGATGACGGACAATATCTTTGCGAGCAGCGTCAGCGTGCCATTATTCGGTTCGGAGTTCAAAACATTTGAGATTAGAAAATTTGAAGATTTGGAAATTTGAAGATGTGGAGATTGTTTGTCATCTTCAAATCCTCAAATCTCACGATCCTCAAATTATTAAAGTTCTTTGCGTAACCTGGCAACCGGAATGCCGAGCATTTCGCGGTATTTTGCGACGGTACGGCGTGCTATCCTGTAGCCTTTTTTGTTAAGTATATCCATCAGCGTCTCGTCTTTGAGTGGGCGCCGTTTGTCTTCTCCGTCGATGCACTCCTGCAGGATATGCTTTATTTCATGCGAAGAAACTTCCTGTCCGTCCTCGGTCTGCATGGCCTCGGAGAAGAGTTCTTTCAGCAATATTATCCCGAAAGGCGTCTGTACATATTTGCTGTTCACCACGCGCGAGATAGTCGAAACGTCGAGGCTTGTCCGCTCTGCGATATCTTTGAGGATCATCGGCTTCAGGTCGCTTTTTTCTCCGGTTTTAAAATATTAGCTCTGGTAGTCAAGTATATCGGTCATGGTCCTCATCAGCGTATCGTGCCTCTGCTGGATCGCCGAAATGAACCATTTAGCCGAATCGAGTTTGCTTTTGACGAATTGCAATGTTTCCCTGTCGCTCTGCGAAGCGTCTTTTCCGGCTATTTCACGGATCATTTCGACGTATTTCTTATTGACCCTGACCTCCGGAACATTGTATGAATTGAGTTTCAGTGTGAATTCGCCGTCCTGATAGTCGAGCAGGAAGTCCGGCGTAACATAAGGAACCGCCTCGGAACCGCCTTCGTTGTACAGATTTCCGGGCTTGGGCGACAGATGTATTATCTCCTCGAGTATTTCGCGGAACTCTTCTTCGTCGACATCGAGCCGGTTCATCAGCTTGTCGAAGTGTTTTTTTGTAAATTCGTCGAAGTAGTGGGTCAGTACGCGCATTGCAAGCTGACGCGTGCGCGACTCGCCAGAAAGCGATTCCAACTGCAGTACCAGACATTCCTGCAGGTCGCGCGCACCTATTCCAGCCGGTTCCAGTTCGTGGATAACATACAGTATCTGTTCGAGTTCGTCGCCGTCGGTGTCTATGCCGAGCATAAATGCGATATCATCGGCCACCGATTCGAGGTCGCGGCGCAGGTAACCGTCGTCATCGATGCTGCCGACTATGAATTTGGCAAGCGTCATTTCGCGTTCGCCGAGATTCTTGTAGCCGAGTTGTTCTATAAGGTATTCGTGCAGCGAACGGCCTCCCGAAATTGTCGGAACGAGCTGTTTGTCGTCTTTCGAGTAGTTGTTCGCCTTTGTTTTGTAACTGGGCGTATCGTCTTCGCGCAGGTACTCATCGACCGATATTTCTTTAGGTTGGTCCTCGCCTTCGGCTTCCTGCTGAGCGTCCTCTTCCAGCACAGGGTTTTCCTCGATCTCCTGTTTTATACGCTGTTCGAGCTGCAGCGTAGGGAGTTCCAGCAGCTTGATCATCTGGATCTGCTGCGGCGAAAGCGTTTGCTGTAACTTGAGTATCTGCTTTTGACTTAAATCAGCCATAATTTTCAGGGTCTTTTTGTGTGCCGCCTAAAATTTCATCACTTTACGCGGCATCGGGTTAATTTAATTTGTCCGGACCCTTCATTTATCGGTTGTTTGGTAGTTCGTTGTGTAGTAGGCAAAATAATCCGCTGCCGGCATTGCTGCCGGCAGATATTACTAAAATTCAGCGTTCTTGGGCGTACGTGGGAACGGTATCACATCACGGATGTTTGCCATTCCGGTCACAAAAAGCATAAGTCTCTCAAATCCCAGACCAAACCCTGCATGAGGGGCGGAACCCCAACGGCGGGTATCCATATACCACCATAGTTCCTCTTCCGACATACCGAGTTGGTCGATGCGGGTCTTGAGTTTTCCGTAGTCGGCTTCGCGCACCGATCCTCCGATTATTTCGCCGATTCGGGGAAACAGCACGTCCATAGCCTGCACTGTTTTACCGTCGGTATTCTGCTTCATGTAGAAAGCCTTGATCTCGGCGGGATAGTTGACGAGGATCACCGGCTTTTTGAAGTGTTTTTCGACCAGGTAGCGTTCGTGTTCGCTCTGCAGGTCGAGGCCCCAATCCACTTTGTACTCGAATTTTTGCCCGCTGGCTTTCAGTATTTCGATGCCCTCGGTATAATCGAGGCGCACGAAATCGTTCTCGACCACCATTTTCAGGCGCGCTGTCATCTCCTCGTCGTACATCTTTTCGAGGAATGCAAGGTCGTCCGCACAGTTGTCCAACGCATAGCGGATCAAGTATTTCAGGAAGTCTTCGGCCAGATTCATATCATCTTCCAGGCCGTAGAACGCCACTTCCGGCTCGATCATCCAAAACTCGGCAAGGTGGCGCGGGGTGTTGGAGTTCTCGGCACGAAATGTCGGCCCGAAAGTGTAAACCTGTCCGAGCGCAAGAGCACCAAGCTCGCCTTCCAGCTGTCCGGAAACAGTCAGGCTCGTATGCTTTCCGAAGAAATCCTCAGCGTAGTTCACTTTACCGTCCTCAGTACGGGGAGGGTTCCCAACGTCGAGCGTCGTCACCTGGAACATAGCGCCGGCACCCTCGGCGTCCGAAGCCGTAATGAGGGGGGTATGTATATAATAAAACCCCAAGTCATTGAAATACTTGTGGATCGCAAAAGACATCGCGTGGCTTATGCGCATGACAGCGCCGAAAGTGTTGGTACGCGGACGCAGGTAGGCGATCTCGCGCAGGAACTCCAGCGAGTGGCCCTTCTTCTGCAGCGGATAGCTGGCAGGGTCTGCCTCGCCGTAGATCTCTATCTCGGCAGCCTGGATTTCCACCGGCTGCCCGGAACCGATGCTTTCCACCAGCTTCCCGCCAACGCGCAGACACGCGCCAGTCGAGATCCGTCCCAGAAGCTCTTCATCGAATTTTTCAGGCTCCGCCACAACCTGTATGTTGTGTATCGTAGATCCGTCGTTGAGCGCAATGAAAGCCACGTTTTTATTGCCGCGCTTTGTACGCACCCATCCTTTGACGGTTATATCTACGTTACGTTCCTGTTTTTTGAGAGCCTCCGCTATCTTGGTTCTTCCTCCGCTCAACATGTTATGTTACAGATAAATTGTTGTTAAGTTCTTACAAGACGCAAATATCGTCATTTTTTTTGACATTCCGGCTAATTTCACTTAAAATGGGTACATCCGTAGAATAAACTACCCCGCAGCTAGCTACGAGGTGTTAAATGGAATAATTTTAGATATATGAAGCAAGTTCCGGGGAACCGAGGTCTTCCGTAAGGCAGGACGAGATCCCCGGGGTTGACATCGATTATTCCCGCATATGCAGGAATATGAAAAGGCCTCCTTTACCGGAAGCCTTTCAAATGAACATTACATTCCTGTCTAAAGTGCTTTCAATAACATCGCCCCTGCGGAATATCCTCCTCCGAATGTCGCAACACAAATGTTGTCGCCAGATTTGAGCTTGTCGCGGTTCTGGGCCAGCGCCAGCAGCGAACTGCCGCAACCGGTGTTGCCAAGTTCCTGTATGTTGTTCAGAGTGCGCTCTTCGGGTAATTCCATCGACTTGCAGACATGCGACACGATCCTCATGTTGGCCTGATGGCTAACGAACCAGTCGAGCGAAGCCACGTCCAATCCGTTGCGATCGAGAATCTCACGCGAACACTTTTCGATATAAACGCAGGCCTGATTGAAAACGTCGCGTCCGTATGGCATACGGATACCATCTGTTTTCGGCTTAAGGAAAACTCCCGCCGGACCGGCGCCGAGATGCCCCAACCCGTGCGTTTCAATATCGACCAGTTCCATATCCCCCGTCCCGAAGCGTTCAGTAGAGAAGAAATATGCCACCGCACCGTCGCCCCAAAGATGTCCATGCTGGGGATCGTTGTCGTCGGCATAGCTGGAGTTGCGGTCGGCTGCCAGGATCAGCGCTTTCGACGCAATGCCCGTTTGGAAAAAAGAGCGGACGATCTCGACGGCGTTGAGCGCCGACGAGCATGCCGACGACACATAGAGCGTCTTGGCATTTTCGATATTGAACTCGCGCTGGATAACATGGGCGGTAGTTCCGACAGTGTCGTCGGGACTATATGATGCGAAAATTATGAGATCGACCTCCGCGATCGGGAAAGGCAATTGCTTCACTGCGTCCTGCACCGCCCTGACAGCCATATAGTCGAGAGTTTCCTTTGCGGCTGCCCTCGAACGGGTCTGGATACCGGTCCGCTGTACGAACCAATCCTCGGGCTTGTCATGAAGCCGAGCGAAATAACTGTTAGAAACCCTGTCCGCGGGTATGAAATATCCTGTTGCGTTGATATAAGTATGCGTTATCGGTTCTCCTGCTGCCATTTTTAACAATTTCTTAACATTCGAAAAGACGTCCCAAAAATAAGATACTCTGCTGTATTCTCAAAATATTTAGCGCTAATTCGTCGGAGAAATCGGCCGTTTCATCGAGTCTAATCCGTATCTGCCGGACATACAGGCAGGTACGTCTGAACAACTTTCCCCGGGATCGTCTTTAAACAATTAAGCCACTGAAAAACAGTGGCTTAATTTGTTGAGCTACCAGGACTCGAACCTGGAACGACAGAACCAAAATCTGCTGTGTTACCATTACACCATAGCTCAGCGTCGAACTATGAACTTGAAGTCATAATTCGGATGGCAAAGATAATATATTTTTCCATACAAAGCCATGACTCATGGATCAATACACGTAACTATTTTTTATAATACTTATCGAGCAGTTGCCTGGCCGCCACGAACGAACTCATCCTGTCGCCCAAAACCATTTCGCGATATTGCGGCAGGAGTTCCTTTATGACCGGGTCGTTATAAAAACCGGAACGCAACGAATCGTTGATGCTTTCCAGCATCCAATATTCGTTCTGGTGGTTGCGGTTAGATGCATAATAGCCGTTCGAACGTACAAATGAGAGGAACTGCCCCACTCCGTCCCATATCTCTCCCAGACCTGTGCCAGCGTATGCCGACGAAGTATATACCTGAGGCCGCCAACCCGAATCCGGCATAGGGAACAGCATCAGCGCATTTTCGAACTGCCGTTTGGCGATCCCGGCCCGCGCAACATTGTCGCCATCGGCCTTGGTGATGACTATCATGTCGGCCATCTCCATTATGCCGCGCTTGATGCCCTGCAATTCGTCGCCGGCTCCCGATATCTGCAACAGCATGAACATATCGACCATCGAATGAACCGCCGTTTCACTCTGTCCCACCCCAACGGTTTCGATGAAGATAACGTCGTATCCGGCCGCCTCACACAACACCACCGTTTCGCGGGTCTTACGGGCCACCCCTCCCAGGGAACCGGCCGACGGAGAAGGACGTATGAAAACCCGGGGATCTGCCGAAATGCTCTCCATACGTGTCTTATCACCGAGTATCGAGCCGCCGCTGCGTTCGGAACTGGGATCTATGGCCAATACCGCCAACCTGTGGCCCTGTCCCGCGACCATTCCGCCTATCGCCTCTATGAAAGTGGATTTACCTGCCCCGGGGACGCCAGTGATGCCTATACGTATAGACCGGCCGGCATGCGGAAGGCAGCGTTCGATGATCTGCTGGGCCTGCTCGTAATGGGCCGGATTGCTGCTCTCTACGAGTGTGATGGCCTGCGAAAGCACCGCGATATCCGATGCAAGGATTCCCTCTGCATACTGCCCGGTGGTCAACTCGGGACGCCGCTTGCGAACGAAATAGGGATTGACCACCGGCTGGTTTTCCACACCTGCCGCCACGTCGAGAGCACTGTCAGTATTTTCCTCCCTGTGGTGCTTTTCGTAATGATCTATCGAGGTAAATCCCATTCTCCAGGTTGTTTTCGATTATACTGTCGTCCATCGTGGCTGGATTGCCCATCCACAGCAGACGTCCTTTCGGATCGACAAGTACCGCATAAGGTACGTACTGGACGCCGAAAGCAGCAAAAGTCCTGCCAGCGTCGTCAATACCGGCATGGTAACGGGCTGACGCATCTCGCAGCATCTTGCGCGAAACCTCTGAATCATCCTTTGTTATTACAGTCACTGTGAGTCCGGCAGGATATTCTCCGGCCAGCCGGTCGAGTTCGGCAAGCCTCTTGACGCTCCCTGCATTAGAAGGGTGGAAAAACTCGACGAGAATCATCTTCTGTGGCACAGGAACGGGTTTATCCATAACGATCCACTCCCTGACCTTGAAATCAGGAACTTTTTCACCGATCACAAGTACCTGTGCAGTCGCAGCCATGAACACCAGTGCTGCAATAAATACAAAAGCCGCTTTAAGTTTCATAACAACCTCCTTCCGTTTGGGTTTATGAACTTCACCCTCGCTCCGTGTTACCTCCGCAGGTTTTATCCTCGCCAGTCTGCGGCTGGCGCACTGACCTCCGTCGGTGAACTCGCACTATTGTGCCCGGCCCCCTCTCTTTCTGTTTTTATTTTTGAACATTCCGTTATCGAGTGTCACCCCGATCCATGCGACCTGCTGCGTACCTACGCCCGCCGTGTCGAAATGAAGTCCGAACTCGAGGTCGAGCCTGACGCCTTTGGCCAACTGCGGCCGCCAGTATATTTGCGTAAAATTATAAAAACCGTCGAAAACCGAGTAGAATGGGTCGCCCTGATACATGCGGCCTCCGTACTCATTCCAGAACGGGAACAGATGTCCTCCGGTGTAAAACCGGCTGCGGATACCAGCTTTTTTCTTCTCGATATTGAAATCGAAACTCACCCCGTTAGGGGTTTTCCACTTGTTATCGCCTTTGCGTTCGCGGTCGAACGAGCCTATCCAGCCTACTTTCAGGCTCAGTTTGTCCAGCCATATATCCCCGAGCCGTTCGAACGAAGCGCCTACCCACGGTTCGGTAAGGATGTGGTCGACCACTCCCTCGGCGCCTTCTGTGGTCGATGCCAAATGGTACACGTCGAGGCTGTAGCCCGCAGTGAACCATCTCGCCCAATACTGCCTCACAGGGTTGAATTCTCCGGCCGACACCACACGGAAACTCTCACGTACAGTCGCCGACTGCATCCCGTCCCAGTCGAGTACAAGTTCCAGATAACTCGCACCAGGCTTGTATTGCAGCGCGAATCCGTCGATGACATTGTCGTAGAAAAGTCGTCCGCCCGCAAGTATGGCACGTGAATACGCTCCCAGAAGGTGCCTGCGCTCGAACTTACCTGCATACACGCCGTACCTGGGTGCACGGAAATTGTAGTACAGCAACAGTTCGGGGGGACGCTTATCCAGCGGCGCACCCATGTCGAAAGTAAAACTCCCTCCGGTCATCACACTGTGGCCTTCGCCCCAGCCGATGCCGACCACGGGAACCAGTCTGACGCTGAACCATGTCCCCGATTCGACCGCACCTTCGCGGTAAACCGGGCCGAATTCGCGGTTGTCGAATCTGGTATCGAACCGTAGGTTCCACTTGAATTCCTGTGCCGAAGCCTCCTGCAGCCCGAAAACGACCGCAACCGACATGGCGCACAATATGGTTTTTGTTATTTTGTTGAGCATAGTAGGGAGCAAAGATAGGACTTTTTCTTTTAGTGCGTCGACGGCCATTAAAAAAAGCGCGAGGCTGTTTTGCCCCGCGCCTTTATCTTCAATTTCCAATCGGCTGAGAATTACCAAACTCGCTTCTCCGTAACGGCCTGCTGCCGTTTCCGGACTGCGATCACCGCTTATTCGCCGCCATGCGGCTCAGAATTCATGGATAACCACGCCAGAACGGAGCTTCGGCTCGAACCAGGTGGTTTTCGGAGGCATGATGTTGCCTGTGTCGGCAATGTCGACCAACTGCTTCATCGAAACCGGATAAAGTGCGAAAGCAGCCCTCATATCGCCGCTGTCGACACGTTTTTCCAGTTCGCCCAATCCGCGGATACCGCCCACGAAATCCACGCGCTTATCTGAGCGCAAATCTCTGATATCCAAAATTCTATTGAGCACAAGATTAGAAAACACCGTCACGTCGAGAACGCCTATAGGGTCGCTGTCGTCATAAGTTCCGGGCTTTGCCGTGAGGCTGTACCATTTGCCGCCCATATACATCCCGAAATTATGCAGGCCTGTCGGACGGTATCCGCCCGCTCCCTTTTCTTCAACCGTGAAATCCTTGCGCAACGCATCGAGGAACTGTTCCGGAGACAGACCGTTGAGGTCTTTAACAACACGGTTGTAGTCAATGATTTTCAACTGGTTATCCGGAAACATAACCGCCAGGAAATAGTTGTATTCCTCTTCTCCCGTATGGTTCGGATTGGCTTTTGCACGTTCCTGTCCAACCAGAGCCGCAGCAGCCGTACGGTGATGTCCGTCGGCAACATACAAAGCCGGAATACCCTTGAATATTTCGGTTATGCGGGCTATCGTAGCTTTGTCGGTTATCTTCCAGAACCTGTGTCCGAAACCGTCGCCGTCGGCAATGAAATCGTACTCGGGCATACCCTTGACAACCTCTGCTACAATGGCATCCATATCCCTATTCGCCGGATACGAGAAGAACACAGGCTCGATGTTGGCGCTCTGGCGGCGCACGTGGATCATGCGGTCCTCCTCCTTGTCGCGGCGGGTAAGCTCATGCTTCTTGATATTGCCGTCGAGGTAGTCCTGCACGTTCGCCCCGGCGACCAGACCGTACTGCGTGCGGCCGTCCATCGTCTGGGCGTATATGTAATAGTACTCGCCGGGGTCCTGCACCAACCAACCGTTGGCCTTCCATTTTTTGTAGTTATCGACTGCCTTCTGATAAACCTCTTCGGAGTGTTCGTCGGCGATGGGATCGAAGTCGATCTCCGGCTTGATGATATGCAACAGCGATTTTTCGCCCGCCTCGGCTTTTGCTTCCACAGAACTAAGCACGTCATATGGACGCGACGCGACCTCTTTTACAATTTCCTTCGGAGGCCTTACACCTTTAAATGCCTTGATCTTAACCATATTTCGAAAATAAAAAAGGCGGACAGGAATCCGCCCGTTTCGTTCTATTTGTTCACTTGGAAACGTGTATTGCCCGTCGCGAAGAAGTCGACTATCTGCGCAGCGGCGGCAAGGCCTGCGTTGACATTGGCCTCAGAGGTCTCGGCGCCCATTTTCTTGGCAGTCGCGAAAACCCTTCTGCCGAATTTCTCATTCAACACCGGCTGCATGTCGGCTGCGATATCGGTAGCGTATTTCAGGTCGCTGCGTTCCGAGAAAGCTTTAGCCAAGCCCTCTTCGTCTATCACTTCCTTGCGGGCTGTATTGACAAGCGTCGCGCCCTCGGGCATCGACATCAAAAGGTCATAGCCTATGCTGTTTTTGGTTTCGGCAGTTGCCGGAATATGAAGCGAAAGGTAATCGCTGCGGCGGTAGAGTTCATCCACGCCGCTCACCTGCTCCACGCCGTCGACCTCGAAAACAGTATCGTTCACGAACGGGTCGAAAGCCACGACATCCATTCCGAAACCCTTGCCCAAAAGCCCCACCAGGCGGCCGACATTTCCGTAAGCATGGATACCCAGCGTCTTGCCCTTGAGTTCGGTTCCTGTTCCCGGCGCAAACTGATTCCGGGCCATGAAGACCATCATACCCAGGGCAAGTTCAGCCACGGCGTTGGAGTTCTGACCAGGTGTATTCATAACGACTATGCCGCGGTTCGTACACGCTCCGCAGTCAACGTTGTCGTAACCCGCACCCGCACGCACCACGATTTTCAGCTTCGGCGCGGCGGCAACGACATCATCGGTAACCTTGTCGCTGCGTATTATCATTGCATCTGCATCGGCGGCCGCGTCGAGCAACTGCTGTTTACTGTCATATTTCTCGAGCAGGACGAGTTCATGACCGCCATCCCGGACTATCTTTTTAATACCTTCGACAGCCTCCGCCGCAAAGGGTTTTTCGGTCGCAAGTAATACTTTCATAATTTTTACCATTTTTAGTTACCTCCCTTTGAACTAACTTCGTCTTCTTACTCCTCGCAGGTCATAGCTTGCAAGCAATCTCTGCTCCTGCTTCGAGCGTCAGTTAACGGCGCCGCCTGCGGCGACTAACCTGCTCCGGTCGGTGAACTCGGCCGGCAAACCGGCCTCGGTTCATATCAATTACTTATTAGCTTTCTCAAACTCCTGCATGCATTTCACGAGATACTCGACGTGTCCCACCGGAAGCGCGTTGTAGAGCGATGCACGGAAACCGCCGACCAGACGGTGCCCTTTCATGCCTACGATACCCTTCTCACTGCACATTTTCAGGAACGCGTCAGCCAAATCCTCCTTCCCGTCGGCCATCACGAAGCATACATTCATCAGAGAACGGTCTTCCTTAACCGCCACGCTCTTGAACATGCTGTTGCGGTCGATCTCGTCGTACAGCATACCGGCTTTCAGCTTGTTGCGGCGGTACATCTCGGGAACTCCCCCTTCTCCCTTCATCCATCTCAGCATCTCGCAGATGGCATAAACGGTGAACACAGGCGGAGTGTTATACATCGAATGTTCGTCGGCGTGGGTTTTGTACTTCATCATGGCCGGGAGCTTGCGCGGAGCCTCTTTTTCAATCATGTCATTGCGGAGAATGACGAAAGCCGCACCCGCCGGACCCATGTTTTTCTGCGCGCCGCCGTAGATCATGGCGTATTTAGAAACGTCCACGGGACGGCTCAGAACGTCTGAACTCATGTCGGCTATCAAGGGAACAGGAGAATCGATATCGGCATGATATTCTGTTCCATAGATAGTATTATTCGTCGTGATATGCAAGTAATCCAGGTCTTTCGGTATATCGAAGCCCTTGGGTATATAAGTAAAATTCTTATCCTCGGAAGAAGCCACAACCTGGACTTCGCCCACGGCTTTTGCCTCGCTGATAGCTTTCTTCGCCCAGACGCCCGTATTGACATAACCGGCCTTCTTCGCCAGGAAATTGAACGGGATAAGGTAAAACTGCGTGCTCGCGCCGCCGCCCATGAAGAAAATACTGTAATTACCGGGAATGCCCATCAACTCGCGCAGCAGGCTTTCAGCCTCCTCGATGACCGGCTCGTAATACTTGGCGCGGTGCGATATTTCGAGGATCGAAAGACCGTTGCCCCTGAAATCCTTTATATCCTTGACCGACTGCTCGATTACCGCTTCAGGAAGTATCGACGGGCCCGCATTGAAGTTATACTTTTTCATCGTCTGGTAAATTAAAAAATGTTTAAGACCACAAATCCATAGAGAAAGCCGGGCGCAAGCAAAATTAATTTCGATCTGCCGTAGCGCATCCTTTATAGCATTTTGCAAATATATTAATAATTTTTAAAAACAGACGGAATCAAAACGGGAAGTTAAAATTATTATAAGCTCGCTTTTATTTGCACGATCTTTGAGGCAATAAAATATTTTAAACTATATTTGTGGGGCACAAACCGAACCATACACACAATATCAGCATACCATGGTTAAATCTATGACAGGCTACGGCAAAGCCGAGGCTACGGTATCGACAAAGAAGATCACGGTCGAAATACGTACGCTCAACAGCAAACAACTGGACTTGAACATCAAGCTCCCTCCGCTGTACCGCCAGCAGGAATACGACCTTCGCACCCTCGCCGCCAAAAGCATCGGACGCGGGAAAGCCGATATATACATATCGATCGAGGACAGCAACCCTGCACCCGGCGTCACCATAAACCATGGCCTTTTCAAGGGATACTACCGCCAGATAAAGGACGCCGTGAAAGATGCCGGAATGGCTATCACGCCGAACGACAACAAAACAGCGGCGCTCGTACCTGCAATATTAAAACTGCCGGATGTACTGATAAGCGATACTGCCGAGATTTCGGTCGAAGAGGGCGCGGCATTGATGCGCGCTTATGAGGATGCCCTCGAAAAACTTGATAAATTCCGCATCCAGGAAGGGGCGATACTGATCAACGACCTGCTTGGCCGGGTGCAGAGGATATGCGATCTGACCGAACAGGTGGAGCCGTTCGAAAAGGCCCGCACGGCAACTGTCCGCCAGCGTATTCTCGACCATATAGCTTCGCTCGGCATCGAAACCGACCACAACCGCCTCGAACAGGAACTGGTGTTTTATATCGAAAAACTCGATATCACGGAAGAAAAAGTGCGCCTGGGCAACCACTGCAAATATTTCAGGCAAACGGCCAGCGAAGAGGAAGGGGTGGGACGCAAACTGGGTTTCATAGCCCAGGAAATGGGGCGCGAGATCAACACGCTGGGTTCCAAGGCTAACGATGCCGAAATACAGAAACTGGTCGTACAGATGAAGGATGAACTGGAAAAGACAAAAGAGCAACTGCTCAATATTCTATAATCCAAATCATGAGTCACAACTAATTTACCATGGGTAAATTACTGATATTTTCAGCACCTAGCGGCTCGGGAAAAACAACGCTCGTGCGCGAATTGATGAAGCTTTTTCCAAATCTCGAATTTTCGGTATCGGCCACTTCGCGTCTGCCACGCGGCAAAGAATGCCCCGGGGTAGACTACCATTTCGTGAGTACAGAGCAGTTCCGCAGATGGATCGACGAAGGCTTGTTTGTCGAATGGGAGGAGGTCTACGCCGGCAACTACTACGGCACCCTGCGCAGCGAGATGGAAAAGATCTGGGATCGCGGCAGTATCTGCATGTTCGATGTGGATGTGATAGGCGGCATACGGCTCAAAAGCATCTTTGGCAACGACGCCATGTCGTTTTTCATCATGGCACCGAATCCGGAAGAACTCAAGCGCAGGCTTGTCGCGCGGGGCACAGACTCTGACGAATGCATTGAAAGGCGCATTGCCAAAGCCGAATTCGAAACGGCAAAGGCCGCAGAGTTTGACTACATAATAATAAACGACGACGTGGAACGTGCCGTCGCAGAAATAGCCGCCATCATAGAACCTTTTATTTCAAAGGAAAATGCCTGAAGGACAGCATATAATGCTGTATTTCGGCTCGTTCAATCCCGTACATAAGGCTCACATAGCCATAGCCGAATATGTCGTCGGGCAAGGGCTGGCCGACATGGTCGTGCTTGTCGTGTCGCCCCAAAACCCATTCAAGGAACCGGAAGGACTTGCGCCTGAGTTCTGCCGCTACGAGATGGCAGAGATGGCGGCGGCGGCATCGAAATATCCCGACAGGATACAGGTTTCCGCCGTTGAAATGACCCTTCCGAGACCATCCTATACGATCGATACGCTGCGCTTCCTCGTCCGTGAATTTCCAGACACGCAGTTCTCGATACTTATGGGCGGCGACAATGTCGAAAACCTCGGAAAATGGAAAGAGGCGGATGCCATACTCGCCGGACACGATATTTATGTATATCCGCGCCAGGGGAAGAAAATCAGAAAAACAGGCGACCGTATGACAGTACTGGAAGAAGCTCCGCTGTTCGACGTATCCTCCACCGGAATCCGTGTGGCAGTTGCGCGTGGAGAGGACGTCGACGACAGAGTGCCCGTGAAGGTCGCGGACTACATTCACGAAAACAAACTTTGGACTTGAGCGCCTCGGAAAAAATACGGGAATTGCTCGAAAGCGGCAAGCGGCACTACGCTGCCGGAAATTTCGGGGCGGCGGCGAACGATTTTACCGCAATCGTCGCCATCGATCAAGGCAACACCGAAGCAAAAGGCTACCTTCACATGATAGACGAAATCCAGAATTACCGCAATACCGACCTGCTGAACCCGTAAATACAATGGTTAATTTATTAGCGGCATATTTATCATTAACCATTGACCATTAACCATTTTTTCTATTATGATCGAGATCGACGGTAAAATAGTCAGCTGCGACATCATCACCACGAAGTTCCTTTGCGACCTTACCCGCTGCAAAGGAATATGCTGCGTGGAGGGCAACGCCGGCGCCCCGCTCGAGAGCGACGAAGTCCGGATACTCGCCGAAGAATACGCCGCATACAAACCTTACATGACAGGGCAGGGCGTACATGAGATAGAAAAACAGGGCTTCGCAATACGCGACGAGGAAGGCGACCTTGTGACTCCGCTCGTTGGCGATGCCGAATGCGCCTATGCATACAAGGATAACGGAGTCACGCTCTGCGCCGTGGAGAAGGCGTGGGCCGAAGGAAAGACCGCTTTCCGCAAACCCGTTTCCTGCCACCTCTACCCCATCCGCGTGGCCCGTTTCGGCGACGGCTCGCTGGGCCTCAATTACCACCGTTGGGCAGTGTGCGAAGGCGCGCATACCCTTGGAAAAGAAAAAGGTGTTCCGATGTATAAAATGCTGCATGACGCCATCGCACGGCGTTTCGGCGAAGATTTCTACGAGGCCCTCGAAGCCGCGGAAAAATACCTTAACGAAAACGGGATCTGAAAAATTCAGATCCCGTTTTCATCAGTTGATCCTGTGCCGCCCGGCCTTGATCTCGGTATTCATCCACTCAGCCCTCTGCATGAAGAAATCGAGCATATAGTCGAGTTCTCCCTGATACGACCCTACCACAACGTAATTCGGCCACTCCCAGGAATTAAGGATATTCCATCTCGTGAAATTACGTTTTTGGGCATCGTCCATCACTTTGGCAATCGCACGCATCTCAGCCTCGGCTTCAGCCAACTTGGGATAAAACTCATTCCACGCCTCGGTCACTTTCGCCGCAAATTCGGCACTTCTGAACAATGGATTAAACCAAAAGCAATTGCGGATATGCCATCCGGTAGGGCCATTGCCGCTGCCGTTGTAATTACAGTTGCCGAATGCGATATCGAAATCCCATACGCACGGGAAACCGAGTTTGCCGTCGCGCAGTTTTGTCATATAAGTACTCAGGCGCATGTCGCCGTCAACGTTCTTGGCAAGTTCCTGGACAAAGAAATACCGGATGAAAGAATCTATGTCGATTATCTTGGAATAATCCGCAAAAGACATGTTATAGATATCCTGTTCGGTCTTTTTCATGAAACCCTCTATATAGGTCCTCTGTTGGCTAGTAAGAACTTCCGGCTCTTCGATCACGACAGGCACCCCCTTAGCCGTCCAGAATCCCGGATATCCCTTACCCAGCCCTTTGCCATCTATCCACAGGAGGTATCCTCCGGTTACATCGGCGCCGGTGTTATCCGCAGGTCCCACCAGATCGAGATCTATTCGTTCGGGATCGACGCGGACATGTTCCGCAAGCATATACAACCCGGCATAAGCATTCGTTTCATGAGTACTGGAGAAATAGACCTCTACCGGCCGCCACCGGACCGCCCACTGCATTCCGGCAAGTTCCGACAGTTTGAACGCAAGCGCATTGCGTAACAGCGTCTTGTCGCTGTAGTTGGCCATCAGAACCCAGTGCTTGCTGTCGCTCATGCCCAACAGACGGTTCTTCCCGGCAAGTTTTATCTTGTACGGTTTCTTTGGCATGCCCCATGTGGAATTACCGCGCCCGTGTATCTGTATGTAAAAATTTTCGTCGTATTGATCGGAATACAGTCCGTCGGGATTATACAGGCGCATTGTGGCGTCTATATAATTATCCAGTTGAATGTTGTCTTTTTTGACGCTGCCCGTGTTGATATACAGTACCGGTACGCGTCCCGCCGCCTGAAGCACAACATTGAACAGTTTGCCGCCCGCCCCGTTTTTTTTAAGTGTGAGCGCAATGCTCTGGGAATAATCCAACGACGTCACAGAACTGCGGAAGTCTATATACCCACCGGCATGGACCTCGATCGCGCCTCTGGAAGCAACGGTAGCTACAAGGTCGAAAACCGTCGTCGCCGGATTGAGCCTGCCGTGTATCTCCGTGCCGCTGACAGAACATATCACATCTTCGCGCAACGACGGATTGAGGGCCTTCTCGAAACGGAAACAGCCTATATCCGGAACCGTGCCCTGGTGGAAAAAGAACATGTATCCGCTGGAAAGCCTGACGTAAAGCCCTTCGGAATCGCACATCACCAACACGATCCGCTCATCCTCCCGTGAATCTGCGTAGGGGATATCCGTGCTGTTCCCATCGACCTGCCATATTCCGTTCTCGGGTTTTACCGCCGGCCATGACGTTGGCGTACAGATTACAACGGCGACTTCATCTTCGTCTATATCACGGCGGCGGTTGTCGCTGAACAGAACCTTATAGCGGCCGTTGCCCTCAACCAGGAAGCCATTCATGGCGCATCCGGCATCGAACTGGGTTTGGAACGCCTCGTACAGGGACATCCCGTTCAGGCTGTTGTCCGGTTCATCGGGTTTGTCGGGCTTATCGGGCTTATCGACAGGTTTCTGGCCTGGCCAATCAGGAACAGCCGGCCCGCACTGCGTAAAAGTCCCTGAGGCCGATACGGCAAAAGCCGCGATAAGTATATAATGTAAGATTTTCATGGTTGTAGTCGACATGCGCTTATTGTAAGAGCGATCCCTGCAACTGCTTCATTGCGGCGGACCGCACAAGATAAGAAAATTTTTATTTACTTATTAAAAACAGATGGAAAATTGCATCGAAATGCACCCGGCCGGTTTTATCGATCCGTAACGGAGCACTCCAGAGATTCGTCTTCTGCATTCCAGCCGCCGAGCGTAACTCCGGCGACGGCGTTTATGAGCGACGGATCATACGGAGTGCGGACTCTGATGTAGTTTTCCGTGAAGCCATACATCATGCCCTCCTTGCGGCTTCCCTCGAAAAGGACCTTCGCTTGCCTTCCGGTGAATCGTTCGGCGAACTCCATGTGAAGGCGGGCGCCCAATTCGCCCAGGCGGGCTGCTCTTTCGGCGGCGGTCTTCGGGGAGACCTTGCCCGGCATGTCGACGGCAGGCGTTCCCGGCCTTTCCGAGAATGGGAAAACATGGAGATACGACGGTGCAAGTTCTTCCAGGAAACGGTATGTTGTTTCGAAATCTTCGTCCGTTTCACCAGGAAAACCGACTATCACGTCCACACCGAAAAAGGTATCCGGCGAGATGCTGCGCACTTTTGCGACACAGTCGGCAAATTTAGCGCCGGTGTAGCGGCGGCGCATCAGTCCGAGTATGCGGTCACTGCCGCTCTGCAAAGGGATATGGTAATGGGGCTGGAATTTCATCGATCCTGCGCAGAATTCTATTATTTCATCGCTCAGCAGGTTCGGCTCGATAGATGAGATGCGGTAGCGTTCGATGCCGTCTACAGTGTCGAGTTCACGCAGCAGGTCGATGAATCGCTCGTTGGTCGTGCGCCCGAAATCACCCGTGTTTATGCCCGTCAGCACTATCTCCTTAATACCCTGCAAGGCAATCTCGCATGCCTGTTCGACGGCTTTCTCAATAGGAATATTGCGACTCTTTCCGCGGGCGTAATGTATCGTGCAGTATGAGCATTTGTAGTCGCAGCCGTCCTGTACTTTCAGGAATGCGCGCGTGCGGTCTCCGCCCGACCATGCCGCAAAAAACGAGTCTATCTCGGAATACGGGCACGCCTCGACCTGTTTTCCGCCCTTTTCCGCGGCGGCCGCGACAACCCTGAAAACATCCTCCTTGAAATTGTTGCCGAACACGAAATCGACCCCTTCCATTGCGGCGATGGATTCGGGATTCAACTGCGCGTAACAGCCCGTAACGGCGATAACGGCATCCGGACTGCGGCGATGGAGCTTATTAATAAGGTTGCGGCATTTTTTATCGGCATGGGCCGTGACCGAGCAACTGTTTATGACGTAAACGTCGGCCTCGGAGTTGGGCCCCACACGCGTGAAACCAGCCCCGGCAAACATTCTTGCCAACGTGGAACTCTCCGCGAAATTGACCTTGCAGCCCAAAGTATGGAATCCGACCTTTTTCATCGCTGCAAATATAGTGAAAGGTGAGAGATAAGCGAAAGTTTGCTTTCAGCTTATCCGAACCGCATCCTATATTCTACAAATATCGGAAATTTCCGGGATTATTCCTCTCCTTTAGTCATAGGAAGCGGAGCGAAAAATTCCGACATGACGGTCTTGAATTCTTTGCTCCGCTCAGAGTGACAGGAACATGTATGGGCCGCTCACCAGTTTATACCCGGCGGACGAATTTGCGGAAACGTTCCAGGCCCTCGCGGACGGTATCGTTGCCCGTCACAGGCATTTCATCTTCGCTCAGGCGCACGATTAGCCCGTTGGCGTCGAGGATGTAGACATTGCGGCTGTTCCAGTTGTCGTATCTGCCGGGTGTAGTGGAATCCAGATCGTCAGCGCCGACGATAGAATCGATAAGGCTGCGGGTTAGTTTTTTCAAAGCTTTCATTATGATCGGGTTTTTTATTGTTTTTAACAGCGCCGTTCTTTTATTGCTGACTCGCAAGGACGAAAAATATTTTACACGGGGTAATATTTTTTTACCGAAAGCGTTTTTTTGCGGATTCTTTGTGTTATTTTTGAGTACCGGAATAAATTAACCCATGATCGGTTTCGCTTCCTGCAAGATCAATATCGGACTGGACGTGGTCGCGCGCCGTGCGGACGGCTACCATGACCTGCAAACGATGATGCTGCCCGTGACGGGGCTGTGCGACGCCGTGGAGTTACTGGAAGCGGACGAAAGTTCGCTCGAAGTCTACGGTGTGGCCCTCGATTGCCCGCCTGAAAAGAACCTTTGCATGAAGGCCCTGCGGCTGATGCAGGAGCGTTTCGGGGCGGGCGAGGCCCGGATATGCCTCCAGAAGGCCGTTCCCTCGGGGGCGGGGCTGGGGGGCGGGTCGGCCGATGCGGCTGCCGTGGTGACGGCCTGCAACGCGTTCTTCTCCCTGGGCCTGAATGACGCGCAGATGGAAGAGGCGGCGGCGACGCTGGGCAGCGATGTGCCCTTCTTCATTCGCAACCGCCCGGCGATGGCCTCGGGACGGGGCGAAGTGCTCAGCCCGGCGCCCGCAGGCGTGCTGGCCCGGCTGGCGGGCAAGCACCTGCTGATCGTCAAGCCTCCCGTGGCGGTGAGCACCGCCGAGGCCTATGCGGGCATTCACCCCGTGCGCCCCGCCGAACCACTCGCCGAACGCCTCGGGCGCGATATGCAGAGCTGGCATTGGTCGGTGTTCAACGCTTTCGAACGGCACGTCTTCGCCGCGCATCCCATCCTTTCCGTGCTCAAGGAGACCCTCTACGCGATGGGGGCCACATACGCCTCGATGTCCGGCTCGGGCTCGGCCCTGTACGGTATTTTCGACAGGGCCCCGGAGGCGGATCTGTTCCCGGAAGAGATATTCGTTTACCAACAGGTCATATCCCCGCAGGATAAATAGTCCCCCTTTAAAAAACATAAAGCCCGGTCACGATAACCGGGCTTCGCTATTTACGGGGTTTTGTTGCCGCTCGTTCAGACGAATCAGCCTGAAAAAGGGTTCCTGTTTCTCAGATATCAATATCCTTCCTCATCGGCAAGCTCCAACAGCCGGTCGCTGTTGTTGTCCGAGAGCACCAGGCCCGAGAGCACACAGGCGGCCTGCTGTTCGGCCTCTTTCTTCGAGTTGCCCTCGCCGCGGGCCATTTCGATCCCGTCAATCTCCACCCGTGCGAGGAACGTGGGACGATTGGGGGCGAACCCGGGGCCGTTGCCCGTGTGGAAGACGATCGAGCGGCGGCTCTTCTGGCACCATTCGATCAGGCGGCTCTTGAAGTCGATTTCTTCAGTGACCAGCTTGCCCAAATCGAGGTGGCGGGCGAAGATGCGGTTGATCATCAGCCGGTTCGTGTAATCATACCCCCGGTCGAGGTAGATCGCCCCGATCATCGCCTCCATCGCGTCGCCGAAGAGGTTGTTGCGCATCCCGGGATGGTTGCGCCCCTCGTTGCGGATCACGTGCGACGCCAGGCCGATGTCCTCCGAAAGCTGGTTGAGCGACACGCGCGAAACGATCTTCTGGCGCATCTGCGTGAGGAACCCCTCGTCGCGGTCGGGAAATTCGACGAACAGGTAGTCCGACACGATGGCCTCCAGGACCGCGTCGCCCAGGAATTCCAGGCGCTCGTTGTTGATCGGGGTGCCGTCTTCGAGGAATAAAGAAGCTGACCTGTGCAGACAGGCCAGCTTATAGAGTTCTATATTATGGGGGCGAAGCCCGAAAATATCGTCCAGGATCGCATACCACTCCTTGTCGGGGCCGAAACGTCTTTTCCAGAAACGGAGCAACATAAGTGCCGGCCCCCACGTGAGGGTTTAGATTTTCTTGAGGATGACCGTCGAGTTGTGGCCTCCGAAACCGAACGTGTTGCTCAGCGCGTAGGTGATGTCGCGCTTCTGCGCTTTGTTCGCCGTCAGGTTGAGCTTGGGGTCGATTTCGGGATCGAGGTTCTGCAGGTTGATGGTCGGGGCGATGATCCCGCGGTTGAGCGACATGATACAAGCCAGCGCCTCGATCGCTCCGGCGGCGCCCAGCAGGTGGCCGGTCATCGACTTGGTGGCGTTGATATTCAGGTTATATTTATGTTCGCCGAACACCAGGGCGATACCGTTCAACTCGGCGGGGTCGCCCGCGGGGGTCGACGTGCCGTGGGTGTTCACCAGGTCGATGTCCTGGGGGGTGATGCCTGCGTCCTTGATGGCGTGCATCATCGACAGGCGGTTGCCCAGCCCCTCGGGATGGGGGGCGGTCAGGTGGTAGGCATCGGCACTCATGCCGCCGCCGGCTACCTCGGCGTAAATCTTGGCCCCGCGCTTCACGGCGTGCTCATACTCTTCGAGGATGAGGGCCCCGGCGCCTTCGCCGATCACGAAGCCGTCGCGGTCCTTATCGAAGGGGCGCGAAGCCGTCTTGGGGTCGTCGTTGCGGGTGGAGAGGGCCTGCATGGCGTTGAAGCCGCCCACCCCGGGTTCATTGACCGCAGCCTCCGAGCCGCCCACGATCATCACGTCGGCGTTGCCCAGGCGGATGTGCATCACCGAGTCGATGATGGCGTGGTTGGACGAAGCGCAGGCCGAAACGGTGCAGTAGTTGGGGCCCATGAAGCCGTATTTCATGGAGATGTGTCCGGCCGCCAGGTCGGCGATCATTTTAGGTATGAAGAAAGGGCTGTAGCGGGGGATGAATCCGCCCTCTACAAAACCCTTTACTTCCTGGTAGAACGTTTCCAGTCCACCTATACCTGAGGCCCAGATCACGCCCGCTTTTTCGAGGTCGATCTGTGCAGGCACGATACCCGAGTCCTCCATGGCCTGCGTCGCCGCGACCAGGGCGTACTGCGAGTAGAGGTCGTACTTGCGGACCTCCTTGCGGTCGAAGAAATCGGCCGAATTGTAATTCTTTACCTCACACGCGAATTTCGTTTTGAAGTTCGTAGCGTCGAACCGGGTGATGTCGCCCGCTCCGCTAACCCCGTTGCAGAGGTTGTCGAAGTATTCCTGAATGGTGTTACCCAACGGGTTGATGGTTCCAAGACCAGTTACAACTACTCTTCTTTTTGCGCTCATGGGACTTTCCTTAGCGTTTAGTCAAAATTCGGTGTTCGGTTTAGCCCGGAAGGTGTGATTACTTCTTGGCTTCGATGTAGGTGATGGCGTCGCCTACGGTGGTGATCTTCTCGGCGTCTTCGTCGGGGATCGAGATCTCGAATTCTTTTTCGAATTCCATGATCAGCTCCACGGTGTCGAGCGAGTCGGCGCCAAGGTCGTTGGTAAAGCTGGCTGCAGGTACCACTTCGGCAGCGTCCACACCAAGTTTATCAACGATAATCTCGGTCACTTTCGATGAAACTTCAGACATGATCTTAAAGGTTTAAGGTTTGACTTATAAAATTGCTTGTTATCCAATTTTTCAAAGGCAATTCGCTGCAAAAGTAACACATTTTTTTGAATCCGCGCCAGAATCCCCCGCCAAAAAACCGATTGGGGCACTATATGTCTCATAATAAATTAATTGCCCGGGCTAAAATCACGGCTTTCCTGGACAAAAAAGGTTCCCAGACAGCCTTGGGCCGTCTGGGAACCGATTGTTCGCTCCGCGGGAGCGGGGTTTAGAACTTGTAGATGAAGCCGAGCCGGAGGTTGTCCGTGTTGACTACATTATCGGCGTTGGCGCCCAGCCCGAAGCTGGTGTAGTTTGATCCGCTATCGCCCTTGACCGATCTGTAGCCTATGGATGCGAAGTTACTGGTGGTATAGATGACCACATGGTCGGTGATACTGTAAGCGAGCTCCGGCGAGAGGTTGACGCCCCACAGGGTGTACATACTTTCGGTCGTAGTACCGTCCGGATACTCCGATTCGGCTTTGCGGCGGCCCACATGGCCGGCCAGTTTGGCGATGGCCTCGAACTTACCAATCCGGAAAAAGGAGTAGCGGGCAAAGGGAGCCACCCGCCATTCTTTGTAAGCGAAGGAGTAATTCCGGCTAAGGTTATATTTATTCTTGTACACAATAAACTCCAAACCGATATCGAAACGATCGTTCAGGTAGTAGCCGATGGTGGGATTGACGTTCCAGTTGGTGGTGGTGGTTTTTTCGCCGACGTCGGGCTTGTTGCTGTCGGAGCTGATACCTATCGAACCACCGAGGTAAATCTGCGCACGGGAAACCGTTGCGCCCAGAACCATGGCTGCAAAAATAATCAGGGCCTTTCTCATAACTGTTTTTGAGTTTGACGATATCCGTTTCGTTTTTCACGATCCCGGCACGAACTTAAAAAGGATGCAAAGCTTGAAAACTGTGGCCGGAAGAATCCCTGTCCAGCCACAGTTAATTGATGATGAGTCATTTAAAACTTGCAGATAAAGCCGATCTGGATGTCGCCCGTGTTCTTGACGTTGGTGGCGTCGGCGTTGAAACCGAATTTGCTGAAGGTGCCGACTTTCGTGTCGTTGTTTTTCTCCGAAACAGAGTAATAGCCCAGGGTGGCGAAGCTGCTGGTGGTGTAGAGAACCACTTTGTCCGTCAGGTTGTAAGCGATCACCGGGGCTAGGTCGACCCCCCAGTCGGATAATTTGTATTCGTCCGTATCGCCGTCCCAGGAGTCCTCGACCTTGCTCCCGCCGAAACCTGCGGACAGTTTGGCGATGACCTCCCATTTGCCCACCCGGAAGAATGAGTAGCGGGCGAAAGGCGCAATCGCCCATCCGTTGATTTTGCCGGTGCCAGTCAGATTATCGAAGTAGTTTTCCAGGTCGATGTCCTTTGCCCCGTTCAGCCTCAGGTCCAATCCTATATCGAACCGGTCGTTCAGATAGTAACCGATCGTCGGGTTTACATTCCATCTGCTGGATGTGGTTTTTTCGCCGCCTTCGGGTTTGTAGCTGTCGGAGCTGAAACCTACCGAACCGCCGAGGTAAACCTGAGCATTCGAAGCCGTTGCGGCCATCACCAGGGCGGCCAGGACAATCATTGTCTTTTTCATAACTTGTTTGGGGTTTGGGTTGATACTTGTTTCTTTTTTAACGAAAAATTGGTCAATGTAATAATTGACCATCAATATTTATCCGAATCAGCGCCAGAGAG
>JAVBRB010000020.1:0-85829 GCA_031548515.1 Rikenellaceae bacterium
TTAGGGTCGTTCCTGGGAGCGAACCCGAGGAACACGGAGTGGTCCTTACGCGGCGGGTTCTGTGCCGTCCCTGTCTTGCCGCAGATGTCCAGGCCCGGAACATAACCGTTATAGAACACCGTACCGCCCGGCTCCTGCGCCGCCATGTACATTCCCTCGACTATCGGATCGAAATGTTCGCGGCTGACCATCGTGTAGTGCGGCTCGTAGAATTTCGGATCCATTTCAACATCCTCTATACTTTTGATAACGTGGGGTATATAATAATACCCACGGTTGGCTATCGTCGCGGCGAGGTTCGCCATCTGCAGCGGGCTTGCGCCGAGTTCGCCCTGGCCTATCGCCAGCGAAATGACGGTCAGTGAGTTCCAGCTTCCGCGATAGGTCTTGTTGTAAAATTCCGCAGCCGGAACATAGCCGTTAAGTTCTCCTGTGAAGTCGGATCCCAGTTTGCGCCCGAACCCGAAACTGCGCACGTACTCTTCCCACACGTCATAACCGCCTTTGGTTATCCCGCCGTTCTTGGGGTTGTCGAGGACATTTCGCAGCACATAGCAGAAATATGCGTTGCACGATGTCATGATGGCCTGCCGCAGGTCGACCGGCGACGGGTGGGCGTGGCAGGCAACTCCGCGCCCGACTTTATAACCCATGTGGCATTCATACCTGTAGCTCGGTTTCAGCACTCCCTCTTCCAATCCGATCAGCCCGTTCACCATTTTGAAGGTCGAACCCGGAGGATACCTGGTCATCACGGCACGGTTGAACAAAGGAAGGCGGTGGTCGTTGGCCAGACGCGCGTAATTATTGTTGCGCTGGCGTCCTATCAGTTCGTCGGGATCGTAGGTCGGACTGCTCGCCATTATGAGTATCTCGCCGGTCGCGGGTTCGATAGCCACTATAGCTCCGACCTTGCCTTTCAGCAGTTCTTCGCCGAAAGCCTGCAGTGCGGCGTCGAGCGAACTGACCAGCGCCTTTCCAGCTATCGGAAGCGTGTCGTACATCCCGTCACGGTACGAACCTTTGACTATACCGTGAACGTCGACAAGGTTTATGCGAACGCCTTTTTCACCGCGCAGGTATTTTTCGTAGGATGCCTCTATTCCCGTTTTGCCTATGTAGTCGCCGCTGCGGTAATAGTAGTCGCGCTCCAGATCGGCGGGACCGACCTCGCCGACATAACCCAGCAGGTTCCCTGCAATCTTTCGCGGATATGAACGCACGGTACGGTAGACTGTATATAAACCTGGAACGTTCAGTTCATCGAGCATCAGCTTGACCTCTTTGGTCAGTTGCGAAACGACCACCGAGGGCTTGCGCCACGAATAGACCGATGCCTTTTGCAGCTGCGCTCTCATACGGGGCAGCGTGACATCGACAATGCGGCACAACAGCAGCGTATCGAAAGCCTTCAGTTCGCGCGGCACCACCATCAGGTCGTATGATTCCTTGCTCTGGATGATGTACTCGCCGTTGCGGTCGAATACCTCGCCGCGCGGAGGGAACAGCACCTCGTAACGCAATACGTTGTTCGCCGACATTTCCTTATAAGATCTATCTAAGACCTGTATCTGGAAAAGCCTTGCGGCCAGCACTACGAAGGCAACGATAACAAATACCTGAAGGGATTTCAGCCGGACGAACGGATTCATGACGCGTCAGACTTTTTTACGTGTTCTGACAGTGAACAGCAACGAGATCAGCCATACGAACAGCAGGGTCACGGCTCCGCTCACTACGGTTTTCAATATGACTATGTAGAAATACCTCCATGTGAGCGCTTCCAGGGTGAAATACAAAAGGCAGTGCGCAACCACCATAACCGATGCGTAACGCATGAATTTATCCACGCCCAGCAGTTTTACCGACGGCATTCCTCCGTCATCCGCATATTCTTTCCCAAGCGTGAATATCATCACATACTGGCGGATATACGCTGTAAAGAGGGTCACAACGGTGTGCAACCCTCCCATGCCTGAAAAAAAGTCCATCACTACCCCCGCCAACAGCCCCAGCAGCAGTACCGCGACAGACATCATATTCACCGGGAGCAGTATGACAAACGCCGCGTAGACCAATGGGTTCATGTACATCCAGACGTGCATGGGATCGAACACGAACAACTGCAGCGCGAACGCCGTCAGAAAAAGGCCTGCATATATCAAAGCGTTTCTTGTCATGTTTTAAAGATTGACCGTGCCGAGCACATCTTCTTCAAGCCTGATACGCTCGTAGGCTTCGGGGTTTTTAATCAGCAGCACGTCGCGCAGGGCGGAAATGTCGGCTCCGAGACATACATTTATGACATACGAAGCGGTAGATTCATCCACTTCGAAAGTATCGACCGTGCCGATGTGTATCCCTTCCGGGAAGTAAAACGAGTAGCTTGTGGTAACGATAGTGTCCCCCCGCGCAATTTCGGCATATTTGGGGACTTCCGTCAGCTTCATGTAGCGGGTGCTTTTGCCGGGCCACGAGATCGAACCGAAATGGTCGGTCCCCTTCACGCTTCCGCTCGCACGGAATCCTGCATTGAGAGCCGAAACGCATATGGAGTTCCTTTCGGAACAGCTTTCGACGTAGCCGACCATGCATCCGTCGAGCGAAACCACGGCCATGCCTTTTTCGACGCCGTCGCGCGCACCCTTATCGACCATTATGTAGTTTTCCCTGCGACCCGTCGAGTTCCGCACTACCCGCGCGATAACATATTCATATGGAAACTCGGTCGACGCAGTGATCGACGCGAGCTGCTCGTCGGAGTAATGTTTGCGGTAAGCGGCCATTTCATTTTCCAACTCCTCCACGCGTGCTTCCAGAACCCGGTTCGTCCTGCCCAGGCTCCGGAAATGCTGTACTCCCGATATGCCCTTGTAAACGCCACCGACAACCTTGTTCGAGGCCGTCAGCAACCGGGCCTTGGTATAGGTCGTGGAGTTCGCATAAAAATGCATTGCAAACCCTTCCAGCACAAGAAAGATAAGCAGCACATATATCCTGCGGAGAAACAGAAGCAGCCTGTACATAAATGAGATATGGCAACCCTTTAAGTTACGCAAAAGCCGGGGCTTCTGCAAGTTCCCCTTGTAAAACCGACGCATGAGCGAGGGGAGAACGAGCTAACTTGTTTTTCCGGGCGAAAAAAGAGGAAAGCGAAGCTAACGCGGAAGGGGGATTATAAAACAATCAGGGCATTTTAAATGCCCGATACACCGATTCTGCAATGACAAGCAGGTATACCGGGAACCTGCGGTTGTCGGATCTTAACCCTATCGTGTTAAGAATGAGAATCGGTGTATATTTTTGAGCGCTATGCCCGTACCGCGCGCAACAGCCCGGAGCGGATCCTCCGAAACCACGAACGGTATTTTGCACTTGTCGCTGAAACGTTTGGCAAGACCGCGTAGCAGCGCGCCGCCGCCTGCAAGGTAAACCCCCTTGCGGTAGATGTCCGAATAGAGTTCGGGCGGAATCGATTCCAGTACTTTCATGATCGCGGCGTCCACCTTCACGAGGGATTTGTCCAATGCGTAGGCTATTTCACTGTAAGACAGCGAAATAGTCCTTGGTAAAGCTGTCACTATATTCGGACCGGTAAGTATAAAGTCTTCCGGCTGTTCGTCGAGAGAGAGCTGCGGAATGGCCGCGCCTATCGCTATCTTTATCTCTTCGGCGGTGCGTTCCCCCACCCTGATTTCGTGCTCCTGGCGCATGTAGTTGCGGATATCCTCGGTGAAGACATCCCCGGCGACATTGATGCTTTCGCTGCAGACAATACCGCCCAGCGAGATACAGGCGATCTCGGTGGTACCGCCGCCTATGTCGATTATCATATGCCCTTCGGGGGCTTCTACGTCGAGTCCTGCTCCGAGGGCTGCGGCCATCGGTTCGTAGATCATGTAGACTTCACGCCCCCCGGCATGTTCGGCAGAGTCGCGCACCGCGCGTATCTCTACGTTGGTCGAACCCGACGGGATGCATATCACCATCTTGAGTGACGGAGTGAACAATTTGCTCGAAGCGACTTTTTTGATCATGCCGCGCAACATCAGTTCCGTGGCTGTGAAGTCGGCTATCACTCCGTCTTTCAAAGGCCGGATGGTACGGATGTTCTGGTGGGTACGCCCGTGCATCTGGCGGGCCTGTTCGCCTATTGCGACGACCTTTCCGGTGTGCGCGTCGAGCGCGACGATGGAAGGCTCGTCGACCACCACCTTGTCGTTATGTATTATCAGCGTGTTGGCCGTTCCGAGGTCAATCGCCAATTCCTGAGTAAGAGAGAAAAGTCCCATATGTTTCTATTTCTAAATTTTCAATGCTTGAAGTGCCGCAAGCCGGTAAATACCATAGCCATCCTGTTGGCGTCGCAGTACTCTATGCTGTCGGCGTCGCGTACCGAGCCGCCAGGCTGTATAATGGCCGAGATACCCTCCCTGTGTGCCATTTCGACGCAGTCGGAGAACGGGAAGAACGCGTCGGAAGCCATAACTGCCCCGTCGAGGTCGAATCCGAAAGACTTAGCCTTCTCTACAGCCTGTTTCAATGCATCTACCCTCGAGGTCTGCCCGATGCCGCTCGCAAGCAGTTGCCCGTCTTTTGCCAGCACAATGGCATTGCTCTTAGACTGTTTCACGATTTTGTTGGCGAAGATCATGTCCTCCATCTCCTGCGCCGTAGGCTTGCGTTTGGTGACGATAGCGGTTTCGCCGTCGACCCCGCCCACGACAAGGTCGCGATCCTGAACGGCGACTCCGTTGAGCAGCGAGCGGAACTGCTGCGCGGGACGGACGATCCGTTCCAGGACAAGGACAATCCGGTTTTTCTTCAAGTATAACGTTTCGAGCGCGGCATCTTCGTATGCGGGAGCCAGAATCACTTCAAAGAAAAGTTCGTTTATTTTTTCAGCAGTTGCAACGTCTACCGTACGGTTGCATATCAGCACGCCCCCGAAAGCCGAAACAGGATCACATGCAAGGGCTGTGTTCCACGCGTCCAGCAACGTCACGCCCGAAGCCACACCGCAGGCGTTGTTGTGTTTGAGTATGGCGAATGTGGGTTTCGCGTCACCGAATTCGCTGATGAGGTTGACCGCGGCGTCGATGTCAAGCAAGTTATTGTACGAGATTTCCTTGCCGTGGAGTTGTTCGAACACATCTTCGAGTTTGCCGTAGAACGCCCCTTTCTGATGGGGATTTTCGCCGTAGCGCAAGGTTTGTCCACCATCGTACGATGCACGGAAAGCGGGGATTTCATTTTTCCGGTTGAACCAGTTGAAGATGGCGCTGTCGTAGTGCGAGCTGACGCCGAATGCGAGCGCCGCGAAACGCCTGCGCTGTTCGAGCGTGGTGGCGCATCCCTGTTCTTTGAGCAGCCCGTAAAGTTCGGCGTACTGCGCCTGCGAGCCTATGATGACCACATCCCTGTGGTTCTTCGCCCCGGCGCGGATGAGCGAGATACCGCCTATGTCTATTTTCTCAATTATCGCCTGGTCTTCGGCACCCGACGCAACAGTTTCCTCGAACGGGTAGAGATCCACGATAACGAGGTCTATTTCGGGGATTTCGTATTCTCCGAGTTGCGCGAGGTCGCCTTCGTTTTCCCGGCGTGCGAGAATGCCTCCGAAAACCCCTGGATGAAGCGTTTTGACGCGGCCGCCCAAGATAGACGGATATCCGGTAAGACTCTCTACGGCAACGGCTTCCAGGCCTAGATCCTCGATGAATTTGAGGGTTCCTCCGGTGGAGTACAGTTTAACGCCGTTTTTCGCGAGTTCGCGGACGATATCATCCAAACCGTCTTTGTAGAACACCGATATCAGCGCACTTTTTATCTTTTTCTGACCCATGATTTTTAAAAGGATTTAGTAACCCACAAAAATAATAAAAAAGGGTTAATAACCCATAGGAGATTAAATTTTATTAAATTTGCGAACAGATTTAAGTAAAACGCTGGTATCTATGGTAATCGAAAAGGAGTCCAGATGTGCGGTGATAGGCCACGGAAGCTGGGCTACGGGTATCGTCAAAATACTCACCGACGCCGGTGCAAAAGTGGGATGGTATGTACGGAACCCCGAGGTACTGGAATCGTTGCACCGTGAAGGGCGTAATCCGCGCTACCTGAGCGACGTAGAATTCGACACCTCGCTGCTCGGTCTGTCCGGCGACATAAACCGCACGGTCGAAGAGGCCGACGTGGTCATCCTGGCCGTTCCTTCGGCTTTTCTGAAATTTTTCCTTGAAGGGTTGACCGTACCGCTGACCGAAAAATTCGTGATATCTGCAATCAAAGGGATAGTTCCCGGAAATTACCTCACCATAGCAGAATATCTCAACCGCCAGTACGGCCTTCCGTTCGGCCGGATAGGAATAATCGGCGGCCCGAGCCATGCCGAGGAGATCGCGCTCGAAAGGCTTTCGTACCTGACCATCGCCTGCAAGGACCTCGACAACGCGCGCATGATGTCACACAAACTGGCCGCAAAATATATCCGAGTCAGCATTTCCAACGACATATACGGGGTCGAGTACGCCGCTATCCTGAAAAACATCTATGCTCTTTCCGTCGGCATCGCCGTCGGGCTGGGCTACGGCGACAATTTCCTGGCGGTACTCATTTCCAACGGACAGCGCGAAATGGACCGTTTCCTTGCCGAAAGCTACCCTTTCCAGCGCGACACCAACACCTCGGCCTTCCTGGGAGACCTTCTGGTGACCGCCTATTCGCCTTTCAGCCGCAACCGCCGGTTCGGCATGATGATAGGCAAGGGGCTTCATGTCAAGGTGGCACAAATGGAGCTTGGCGGCGTGGCCGAGGGTTATTACGCCGCCGAAACCATCCGCCATGTCAACCAGAAACACAATATCGACATGCCCATTGCACAGGCCGTTCACGACATACTTTACGACGGCGCTTCACCATCCAAAACCATGCGGAACCTAACGAACAAACTGATATAAACCCTAACACAATGAAAAATCCGGACATCAGCAAAATTTTCAGCTTCGTGCCGCAGTCGGACATCGAAAGGCTCAAAAGCGAAACCGAATACAGCAACGCGCTGCTCCACACGGGAGAGGGCAAGGGCAGCGATTTCCTCGGCTGGGTGGATCTTCCCTCGTCGATAACTCCTGAATTTCTCGCCGACATAAAAGCCTGCGCGAATGACTTGCGCGAAAAGGCAGAAGTGGTGATTGTCATCGGAATAGGCGGTTCATATCTCGGAACGAAAGCCGTTCTTGAAGCCCTGCAAAACCCATTGCAACCGCTGATGAAAAACCGCAAGAACCCGCATATCGTATTTGCCGGCCACACCATCAGCGAGGATTACATGGCCGAACTTATGGACGCCGTGAAGGATTACTCCATTGCGACCATCGTCATTTCGAAATCTGGTACGACCACGGAACCGGCCATCGCTTTCCGCATAGTGAAACAGGAAATCGAGAAACGCTACGGCGTGAAAGAGGCCGCCGGACGCATCGTAGCCGTCACCGATCAATCGCGCGGAGCGCTGAAAAGTGTCGCAGACCAGGCAGGATATAAGAGCTATGTTATTCCCGACAACGTTGGCGGACGCTACTCTGTACTGACTCCCGTGGGACTCCTTCCGCTGGCCGTCGCAGGCATCGACATCGACGCCCTGGTGGCAGGCGCCCGACGCATGGAAGCCGCAACCGCGGCAGGAGTTCCGTTTGACAAAAATCCTGCAGCAATCTACGCCGCCGCACGCTACGCACTCTACCGGAAAGGTTACAAAATCGAAATACTGGCTGCTTACGAACCGGGCCTGCAGTACCTGGCGGAATGGTGGAAACAGCTCTACGGCGAAAGCGAAGGCAAGGAAGGCAAGGGTATATTTCCTGCAGGCGTGATCTTCTCGACCGACCTGCACTCGATGGGACAGTATATCCAGGAGGGCGAACGCACCCTTTTCGAAACCGTGATCAGCGTCGCCGAATCGAAGCGTGAAGTTGTCATAGAAAAGGCCGGAAACGACGGCGACGGACTGAACTTCCTCGCCGGCAAACGTCTGGGTGAAGTCAACAAAATGGCAGAACTGGGTACGATGCTGGCTCATGTAGACGGCGGAGTTCCCAACATCCGCATCGAGATACAGCGCATCGACGAAGGATGTCTGGGCGAACTGCTCTATTTCTTCGAAAAGGCATGCGGCATCAGCGGCTACCTCCTTGGTGTGAATCCTTTCGACCAACCGGGCGTGGAGGCTTACAAGAAGAACATGTTCGCTCTTCTCGAAAAGCCGGGCTACGAGATCCAAACCGCCGAGATCAAGAAACGCCTGGGATCATGATACCGCGGCATAAAGGCAAGGTAAAAGAGTGCAGGACCATAGCGTCTCTGACGTCATTCCCGGCAAGAATACCGACGATCCACATTGTGATCGAGACCATTCTCAACCAAACTGTTTTACCAGACAAAATCGTTCTGTACCTTGCCGATGAACAGTTTCCAGGCCGTGATCTTCCCGCGAGCCTGACGAATCTGGCCCAGGACGATTCCATCTTTGAGATAAGGTGGTGCCCGCGGGATATCAGGTCGTTCAAGAAACTGATACCTGCTTTAACAGAATTCCCTGACGATATAATCATCACGCTGGATGACGACATCCTGTACCCGCCGAACATCATCGAGCATCTGGTAAAAAAGCACCGCAGGTATCCGAAAGCCGTTTGCGGCTGCCGTGTCCTGCGGGTCGGGGCAAAAAACAAAAAAGTTAATAAACACAGGACCTGGAAGATATACAGAGGAATACGCCCGTACTATCTGGGCATGTGGCCCAGGCTGAATAACCTGGCGGCGTCCGGCGCCGGCACTTTATTTCCGCCGCATTGCCTTCATCCGGATATCCTTCGCGAAGATATATTCATGGAACTTTGTCCGACTACCGACGAGATCTGGTTTTGGGCGATGGCAGTTCGCAACGGGACCAAGACAGCTCCGGCAGCAAGTGCATACGGGCTTAAGCTTGTCTCCGGCAGCCAGGAAGAAGCGCTGTGGCAGGTCAACACCAAGGGAGAGTTTCTGAATGACGTAAGTATGGGAAAGATACTGGAAGCGTATCCGGAGGTAAAGGCCTGCATTCTGTGATACCCAAACGGTAGAACATAAAGAAAGCCACGCGGAAAGCGTGGCTTTCTTATATCAGGTTCTATATTTTATCTTTCCAGATATCTTTCTCAGGACCTCGACAAATTCTTTGAACCCGTCGGGCCTCAGCAGCGCAGCACCGGCAAAATAAACTGCAGCACCGGCAATGATCTTGACAGCCAGAGCCAGCCACAGGGGCCATGCGGCTACAAGGAATCCCAAACCCCACACCGTTGCGGCCATAACAGCCGTCAGTCCCAGAATGGGGAGCACGTCACGCACAAGTTTCCCGGGACCGTAATCACAGTAGCGTCTTCCCATCGAGAAACTCACTGCCATATCTGTGAACGCAATGCCGACCATGCCCCATGCGATAGGGATCGCGCCGAAAGGAATCGTGGATGCAAGTATGCCCGTGGCAAAAATCTTCTTGATTATTTCGGCCTTCATCACCGCACGCCCGTCACTGCGTGTTTTCATTATATTGTATGAAACGATGGTCACCGGCGACATCATTCCGGTCAGTGCGAGTATGCGGAAAAACGGCACAGACCCCTGCCATTCGGGTACAAGGAACAGTTCGAAAAAATCAGATGCAACCACTATCAGACCCGCCATCATCGGGAACATTATGAAAACTATAGACGAGACCACCTTGCTGACGCTTTCGGCGAATTTGCGGTCGTCGTCCCTGATATTCGCGAGGGCCGGAAAGGTGACGGCCTGCATGGCGTTCATAGTCGAGGTAACAGGCAGGTCGCGCAGTTTCCGGGCGTTGTCGTAATATCCAAGAGTCCCTTTGTGGACCCGCCCTATGACAAACTGCGGTATATTGCTGTAGATATTATTTATAAGGTCTGTTGCGAATATCCGCGAACTATAGCCTCTCATCTCCCTGATCGAAGATCCGGAGAAGCGGGCGGAAGGTTGCCATCGTCCTAGGAACCACAGAAGCACGGCTTTGATCCCCATCTGAACGACCCTCTGCCAAACGAGCGCCCACACTCCGTAACCGTTGACGGCAAGCACGACGGCTACAGCACCCGACCCTGCTATCGCAGCGAAATTGACGGCGGAAATGCGGCGGAAATCGAAATTACGTGTAAGCACCGTGTTCTGTATTATACAGAGCGCCCACAGCGGTACGACGAGGTAAAGCACCGGGGCAAGCCTGACCAGCTCCGGCATGCCGAATATTGATGCGGCCGGATAGGACAACCCCGTCAACACGACGTATATTACAACCGAGACACCGATATTAAACCAGAAAACCGACGAAAAATCATTCTGTGTCGGGTCTTTTTTCCGGATAAGCGCCTGCGAGAAACCGCTGTCTACGAATGTATTGAACACCGCAAGGAAAGCCAGCAGGATGGCGAACATCCCGTAATCGTCCGGCTCGACGCGGTTTACGACTTTTATGCTTACATAGAACAGGAAAAGCGCAGAGGCGACTTTCTCGGCGGTGTTCCAGGCAAAGCCCCGGACTACTTTGGATTTAAGCTCGGCCACGCCGCTTTTCTATTTTACGAACGCCAGCAACCCCAGACGGTACGAATCGAGTCCGAATCCCATTACAGAGCCTTTGCAAACCGGGGCGATAAGCGAAATATGCCTGAAACTTTCCCGGGCCAGAATACATGAAATATGCACTTCCACCACAGGAACGCCAACCGCGCCTATTGCGTCGGCTATCGCGACCGAGGTATGGGTATAACCTCCAGCATTAAGCAGTACGCCATCATATACGCCGTCCGCCGCGTGTATTGCATTGATGAGTTCGCCTTCGACATTAGACTGGAGATATTCTATTGCGACTTGCGGGAACGATGTGCGCAGTCCGTCGAGATAGGTTTCAAAATCGGTGCTGCCGTATATGCCAGGCTCCCTCTTTCCCAGCAGGTTAAGGTTCGGACCGTTAACTATCAGTATTTTCATGACTTCTGTCGTATGATTCATGATTCTTACAAAAGTACAATGCTTTCGCGAAAAAAAGTTATTTTTGTTCGAATTATTGCGAAACAATAATCATCTACCCAGGCCCGCATGTCAGCCGCAGGCTGGCGCGTGACAGTCGAGAGAGATATTTATAAAAATAAGCGATGGGATTTTGCGGAGAATTCGGATTTATAGACATGCTTAAGGAAAGTTTCGTCGGCATCGGCGACAATGATATTGTCGGCATCGGCGACGACTGCGCCGTGATGCCTACAGGCGGCGGCGAGGCGATCGTAGTGACTACCGACATGCTCAACGAGGAGGTCCATTTCCTTCGCGACGCAACTTCCGCCCGTGAACTCGGCGCCAAGGCCCTCGCCGTGAATCTTAGCGACATAGCTGCAATGGGAGCCAGCCCTGTGGCATCGTTCCTTTCTCTGGCTCTTCCGAAGGCCTGCCGCGACGAATGGGCCGGAGAGTTCGTCGAAGGCTACCGCGAAGTGTCCGAACGATATGGAGTGAAGTTGGCGGGAGGCGATACCACCGCATCGAAAAACGGGGTGATAATAAACGTCGGGGTCATCGGCAAGGCGAAATGCAGCCATCTCAAGTACCGCAGCAGTGCAATACCGGGCGATATAATCGCGGTCAACGGCATGTTGGGCGAGTCGGCCGCCGGACTGGAGGACATACTCGAATCAAACTTTGAGACTGAACGCGCGGCCATCCACCGCAACCCAGTGCCGCAGGTCGAAGAGGGCATCTGGCTCGGGAAGCGCAAGGAAGTTCATGCTATGATAGACATTTCGGACGGCCTCGCGTCGGACTTGAAACATATTCTGGACGCATCGGCAGTCGGTGCGGAGATAGACACGGCAAGCATTCCGACACTCGTTCCGCTGAAACTGGCTGTCGAGGGCGGCGAAGATTACAAGCTTCTGTTCACAGTCGAGTCCAGGGGCTTCGAGAAACTGAAGGATGACTATTTCGGACGTTTCGGGACGGAACTCTACCCTATCGGGATGATAACTACGGGAGAGCCGGCGATAGTATGGACAGAAGAAGGGCATCCGACCGAACTCAGATACGAAGGGTTCACCCATTTTTGATGTAGATTTTCATTCTGTATCTGCCTGAGTTTGCATTTCCCGCAAATTTTTCCTATTTTACACAACCCCATACAACCATCGACAAAGCAAACGGAGTTCATCTTACATGGACTTCTGTTGACTTTGCATCTCGTAGCGACAAAATTTAAACAGATAACCGGATTACGATGGAAAAACAGATCAAGTCTTACACGCTGCACAATTACATGGAGATACCTCAAATATCGTTGCTGCCGGCGGAAATGCTGCACGACATCGAGGTGGTCGGCCGCGTGCTGCCCTTCAAGACAAACAATTATGTGGTGGATGAACTGATAGACTGGAATAATGCGGAGAACGATCCCATTTTCACCCTCAATTTTCCACGCCGAGGGATGCTGAAAGAGAAGCATTATGCGAAGATGGAGCGGCTTATCGCCGAAGGGACGGACAAGGCGGCAGTGGACCGAGCGGTACACGACATCAGGATGCAGCTCAATCCCAACCCCGCCGGGCAGGAACACAACGTGCCCATGCTGGGCGAAATAAAGCTGAAAGGCATCCAACACAAATATCCGGAAACGGTTCTTTTCTTCCCCAGCCAGGGGCAGACCTGCCACGCCTACTGCACCTTCTGTTTCCGCTGGCCGCAGTTTTCGGGGATGAGCGAGCTGAAATTTGCAATGAAGGAGGCCGACCTGCTGATAGAATACCTGCGCATACATAAAGAGGTGACCGATGTGCTTTTCACTGGCGGCGACCCGATGGTAATGAGCGCACGCATGCTCGGCTCATACATCCGTCCCCTGTTGACCGAACCCGGACTGGAACATGTCCGCAGCATCCGCATCGGCACCAAGTCTCTGGCTTACTGGCCCTACCGCTACCTGACCGATGCCGACAGCGATGAAATTATCCGGCTGTTCGACGAGATCGCTGCGTCGGGAAAGAACATCTCGGTGCAGGCCCACTTCAACCACCCGGTGGAGCTTTCCACCGAGGCTGTGGTTCAGGCGGTAAAGCGCATAAAATCAACCGGTGTGCAGATCCGCACACAGTCCCCCATCCTACGCCACATCAACGACAGACCGGAGCTATGGTCCGAAATGTGGCGCCGCCAGGTCGACCTGGGGTGCATACCTTATTATATGTTCATCGCCCGCGACACGGGAGCCAAACACTATTTCGAACTGCCGCTGGACAGGTGCTGGAGTATTTTTCGCCGTGCCTACCGCCGTGTGAGCGGACTCTGCCGCACGGTGCGCGGACCGAGCATGAGCGACCATCCGGGCAAGATACAGGTTTTGGGCGTGGCAGAAGTCCGGGGCGAAAAGGTCTATGTATTGCGATTCCTGCAGGGGCGCAATCCGAAATGGGTAGATATCCCGTTCTTCGCCGAATACGATCCGAAAGCGACCTGGTTCAACCAACTAAAACCCGCTTTCGGCGAAGAAAAATTCTTCTTCGAGCAGGAACGGGCTAAAATCATGGAGACCAAACCTTTCCTTTTCGAATAACTAATTTCCGGTTTTGTTGCTATATTTGTCCGCAGAATGGGCAGGATACTTGCAATAGACTACGGCACTAAGCGGACAGGTGTAGCCGTCACCGACCCCCTTCGCATTATAGCGGGAGGGTTGGAAACGGTGCCGACGCACTTGTTGATGCAGTGGCTGCGGCAATACTTCGCAGCCGATAACGTTGATATAATAGTGGTTGGGAAACCGCTGCGGATGGACGGTACCCCTTCGGAGTCGTGGGCGCACATCGAACCCTTCGCGGCGCGTCTGCGCAGGGAGTTCCCCGATAAGGAGGTGGTGTGGCACGACGAACGCTTCACTTCGCGTATCGCGCAGCAGGCTATAATCACCGGCGGAGTACGCAAAATGGCCAGGCGCGACAAGGCGTTGGTCGACAAGGTGAGCGCGGCTGTGATACTCGAAAGCTATCTCGAAAGCAGGGATTATAAAACGATTAACCATTAGAGATTAACTATTAACGAGTTTATCACCAATCTCTAATCGTTAATAACTTTCAATTATATGATATACCCTATTGTCGTATATGGTTCCCCCGTACTGAGGAACGAGAATAAGGAGATCGGCATGGATTATCCCGAGTTGGGAAAACTTGTCGAGGACATGTTCGAGACGATGTATGCCGCAGATGGCGTGGGCCTCGCCGCCCCACAGATCGGTAAGAACATCCGCGTGTTCGTGGTCGACATAAGCCCCTGGGGAGATGACGAGCCTGAATTGGAGGGTTTTCGCAAAGCGTTCATCAATCCGGAGATATACTGGCGCTCGGACGACGAAACACTCTTCTGCGAAGGCTGCCTGAGCCTGCCGAACCTTAACGAGGATGTGTCGCGCCCTTCGACTATAAAAATGCGCTGGCTCGACGAACATTTCGTTGGACATGACGCGGAGTTCGACGGCCGCGCGGCACGCGTCATTCAGCACGAGTACGACCACCTGGAGGGCATCCTGTTCTCCGACAGGCTGTCGCCCCTGCGCCGGACGCTCATCAAAGGCAAACTGACGAATTTCTCCAAGGGGAAATACAGCGCCTCGTACCGAACAAAGTAGCTAACGCAGTTAAACCGGATCAAAAAAACACAGAAAAAGCGGCAGGCTTCCCACCTGTCGTTTTTTTGGCACGCATATTGTTTATAGTAGCATGTGTTGTTGATTCTTCAAAAATATTACGGGATATACAATAATTTTATTGCGATTCCGTTTTATTCACAAAGGATGAAACACAACAAGGTTTCTTCATTTATTTAAGTTTGGGTTAGTAGTTTTGGGGACTTCTTAATTCCCCGGCAAAGGAGACCATCGTGACGATGCTCTCCTTTTTGTTTTGCTACGCAAAACAAAAAGGAGAGGAACTTTTCATAATCACCCTTTCAAAAGGGGAACTTGCAAAACCAAAGGTTTTGCGGTTGGAAAGAATGCATCAAAAACAAAAAAGAGAGCAAATGAAGAATGATGAAATAATAAAAAATATCTAAAATCGCCTTTGAATCGCAAAACAAATTTTTGCACCATTATTCTATTTCCCATTTTTCATTCTTCATTCATTATTATCTTTGCGAGATGGATTTCAAACTCGTTTCAGACTACTGTCCGACCGGTGACCAGCCCGAAGCCATAGACCAGTTGGTCACCTCCATACGCAGCGGCAGCTGTCACAATACCCTTCTGGGGGTTACTGGGTCGGGCAAGACCTTCACGGTCGCCAACGTGGTCGCCGAACTGAACCGTCCTACGCTCGTATTGAGCCACAACAAGACGCTCGCGGCGCAGCTCTATAACGAGTTCAAAGGATTTTTCCCGGAAAACAGCGTCGAATATTTCGTTTCCTACTACGATTATTACCAACCGGAGGCCTATCTCCCGGCTTCGGACACATACATAGAAAAGGACCTCAATATCAACGACGAGATCGACAAACTTCGCCTGAGGGCGACGGCAGCCCTGATGTCCGGCCGGCGCGACGTGCTGGTAGTGGCGAGCGTTTCGTGCATCTACGGCATCGGCAATCCGGAAGATTTCGAGGCCAACATGTTAGAACTGAAGACAGGACAGGTAGTTTCGCGCAAGAAGCTGCTCTACGACCTGGTCGACATACTCTACACCCGCGTCGAGCGCGACCTTGTACCGGCCACTTTCCGCGTGAACGGCGACTCGGTCGACGTGATGCTGGCTTATGGCGAGAGCGCCTACCGCCTTATGTTCTTTGACGACGAAATCGAGGAGATCGTATGTATCGACCCCCTTACGGGCAAGCGCCTTGACAAGGTCGACAGCATCCGCATCTCGCCCGCCAACCTTTTCGTAACGACGAAGGAGCGCACCGTTTCGGCCATAAAACAGATACAGCTCGATCTCGGCGAACAGATAAAATTCTTCGAGTCGCATGGACGATACGCCGAGGCCCAGCGCATAAAGCAACGCACGGAATTCGACCTTGAGATGATGAAGGAGTTGGGCTACTGTTCAGGTATCGAAAATTATTCGCGCTATTTCGACGGCCGCCAGCCGGGCGCGCCGCCTTTCTGCCTGCTAAACTATTTCCCGAAAGACTACCTGATGGTGGTCGACGAAAGCCACGTCACGCTTCCTCAGGTGAGGGCGATGTACGGGGGAGACAAGGCGCGCAAGGAGAACCTCGTCGAGTACGGCTTCCGCCTTCCGGCCGCCCGCGACAACCGCCCGCTCAAATTCGACGAGTTCGAACAGTTGCATGGCACTTCGATATACGTGAGCGCGACGCCTGCGGACTACGAACTGATGAAGTCGGAAGGGATGGTGGTCGAACAGGTCGTGCGCCCCACCGGCATCGTCGATCCGCCCATACAGGTAAAGATCACCGACAATCAGATAGACGATCTGATCGGGGAGATCGAGAAACGCGCCGTAAAAGACGAAAAGATACTGGTCGCGACACTCACCAAACGCATGGCCGAGGAGCTTTCGAAATATTTCGACCGCATCGGCATACGCAACCGCTACATCCATTCCGAGGTCGAAACGCTGGAACGCATCAAAATCCTCGAAGAACTGCGGGAGGGCATGTTTGACGTGCTGATCGGGGTAAACCTCCTGCGCGAGGGATTGGATCTGCCGGAAGTGTCGCTTGTAGCCGTGATGGATGCCGACAAGGAGGGATTTCTACGCAATACCCGTTCTATCACCCAGATAGCGGGACGTGCAGCGCGCCATGCAGGCGGAAACGTCATCCTATATGCTGAAAAACGCACCGACTCGATCCGCGAGGCGATAGCGGAAAGCAACCGCCGCCGCGAGAAACAAATAGCATATAACATGCGCAACCGCGTGGTTCCGCAGCAAGCACGCAAGAGTTCCCGCAGCAACATCCTGCTTGGCGGTGCAGCGACGGGCGACGGTTTCGCCTACGATTTCGGGGGTGCGAACCTAAACATCGCGGCCGACATAAAAGCCGTATACACCGCTTCGGAACTCGAAAAAGAGATTCTGGAGGTCCGTAGCAAAATGGAAAAGGCGGCGCAGGAGCTGGATTTCGTTTCGGCGGCCAAATTCCGCAATCTCATGTACGCCCTGCAGGACAAAATGAAGGAAACTTATTGACTTTAGGAAGTTTTCTTATATTTGCGCAACTTTAGTTGCGCAAGTGAAGAAATAAAAAACGACATGGCTGTACACCACCACATATCCAGATGCTTCGACTGGTTTTACATCAAGCCATTCCGCAGGATAATGTCCATACAGGTATTCCGCTATCTGATGTGCGGAATCGTTAATTTTATAGTGACCATCGGATGTTATTCCCTGGCCTATAATTTTATCTTCGACAAGCAGAATGTCGATCTCGGTTTCGTGACAGTTTCGCCTCACGTTGCAGCACTTGGAATATCCCTGCCTGTCAACTTCCTTCTCGGCTTCTGGCTCCAGAGAAACATTAGTTTCAAGAAATCGCCGCTCAGGGGTCACGTACAGCTGATACGCCATCTCACTATCGCCATGATCGCATTGGTGATCACATACCTTTTCACCAAGTTATTCGTGGACGTATGCCACATATATCCTACCATAGCGCAGATCATCATATACTGTATCACAGCAGTCCTGACTTTCCTCGCACAAAAGCACTTCACGTTCCGCGGCGCACAAAAGGAGTAGTGGGCACACAACATATTCAATACAACAAAAGTAAAACGCGACCTTTCGGGGCCGCGTTCTGTTTTTGTCAAAATGGAATCGCCTGTTGGATTCTCACTTTATCTTGAAAAGATGATTATTAAGAAGCGATTTTTAGGCAGACAAGAAAAATAAAGCGGAGTGTACATACTTTATTTTTTGCAGTCCAACGCCAAAGGCGCCCTTAAGAATTATTTCTCCTCGTAGACCCAGATATCCAGATTGATATCCCAGTACATATTGAGTTTGTTGTATGCCTGCCGTTCGGTCGGAGCGCTGAAAATGCTCACGAGCCAGTATCCATTCCGGGGATTGACAAGCTTTTCTATTTTCAGGTCGGGAAACTCCTTCTGGAGTTTTTTCACATAGTTGTCGGCATTTTTCTCAATGGAGAACGACCCTGCGATCACATGGAAACGGTGCTGGGGAACCGACTGCTTCAGGTTCTCGATTATAACGTCTTCGGCAACAACTTCTTCCACAACGGGATCCGCGACAGGAGCGACGACTTCGGTTTCAGGTGCTTTCGGTTTTTTCTGTATCCCGAGGAATCCATTGCCGAAATAACTCAACAGTATGAGGGCAATACCTGCCAGCACTATTCCTCCGAGTATCCATACCCATAACGGGCCACCCTTGTTTTCTTGTTCCATAACCATTATTTCTTCTTTAGTGGGATTTAATGCTATATGCAACGGTTGTGCGATCACGAACTTTCCGTCTTTTATCTCACCAGCATTCTCGATATTCAGACCTTGTGGAGCGCGCGCGCTATCGCGCCATGAGATGTACTTTGCCTTTGCCTCGCTGTCGGAAGTGTCATCGGCGGAGGCGAGCAGGTAAACGACCGATTCGCCTTCGGCGATCTCATCCGGATTGAACACCACCACATTTTGCGGGGGGATTATCCGATCTTCTGAAATTTTTTTTGCCTTTCTCCTTTTCACTTCCAGGGAACCTATTCCAGGAAGCACGATGTTCTGGCGCTTCGCCAATGCATCGAAAATCACTTTATCGACGGTACTCATACTGTTCATTTCTTTTTCCCGGCTGCCTTGTTCTTTGTCGGATTAATGTTATACCTGCTGCTCAATCCTCCCCATTTTTTAGCGTCGGGATCGAGTTTGTATTTGGTGAAAGGCCATATAACCATAAGTATACCAATGAGAATGAACGGGATGCTGAGTATCTGCCCCATGTTTATCGCCATATCGGCTTCGCGTTCTATCTGCGGGTTTTTGATGAACTCGATGAAGAACCTGGTAAGGAAGACCCCGATAAGCCCCGCTCCGAACAGCAATCCGGGACGTTTGCTTCCCATATTTTTCCTGTAATACAGCCACACCAGTATCCCGAATGTCACAAGATAGCATATCGCTTCGTATATCTGCGTCGGATGGACAGGCAGTTCTCCGGAACCTCCCGCATCGAGCGCCAAATGCCAGTGGCGGTCGCGTATGAATTCGAATCCCCATGGAAGGTCTGTCGGCCTGCCGTATATTTCAGAGTTCATCAGGTTGCCCAGGCGGACTATAGCACCGCCTACCGTAACCGGGATCATGATTCTGTCGAGCGACCAGATGTATGGCAGTTTTCCGCGCCGCGAGAATCCGTAAAGTCCCAACAAAAGGCCTACAGCAGCCCCGTGGCTGGCCATCCCTCCCTGACGTATATTCAAAATTTCAATCGGGTGCTGCAAATAATACGCGGGTTCATAAAAGAAGCAGTGCCCAAGCCTCGCCCCTATGATGGTGGCGAGCGTACCCCACCAGAAAATCGAGTCGGCGAGTTTCGGATTCATTCCTTCCCGCTTCACGAAGTTGATAAAGAACATGGCGCCTATCAGTATGGCCAACATCCAAGCAAGCCCATACCACATAACCTCAAAAGAGCCTATGCGGAAAAATACCGGATTGACATCCCATGTCACCGTCAAAAAATTCACCATCTGATATATTGGTTTATAACAATAACGAAAGCAAATATAATGGTTTTTGGTTAGAAAATCCTGTTGTCGGTCATATTTTGCTTAACGTAAACGAGAAAGTGCTTCCGACCCCAAGTTCGCTGCGCAGCGTTATCGTTTCCCCGTGCGCCTCCAGGATATGTTTTACGATGGCCAGTCCGAGTCCCGTCCCGCCTTGTTCGCGCGAGCGGCTTTTGTCGGTGCGGAAAAAACGCTCGAAGACCCTTGGAATATCTTCCTTCTCGATACCTTCGCCGTTATCCGACACTTCGACCATAACCTTGTCGAACATATCTATAAACAATATCCTGGTCCATCCGCCCTCGGTACCGTACCGTATCGAATTGGAAATGAGGTTCACGAAAACCTGTCCGACGTACCTGCGGTCGCCTACCACATACAGGCTGCCTGGTGTGTTGGCCTTGAATTGTATCGTAATACTTCGTGCACATGCCTCCATTTCAAAAGTTTCGGCGATCTCCCGTGCCAGGGCGACGATATCGAAACGGCTGAATTCGAAATTCGGCACTCCGGATTCCAGTTTCGAGATCTCGTCGAGATCGGTCACTATATTTATCAGGCGTTCGATACTTTTTTCGGCACGTTCGAGGTACAGGCGGTTGATGCTCTCGTCTTCGAGTCCTCCATCAAGAAGGGTAGAGATGTATCCCTGGACGTTGAACACCGGTGTTTTTATCTCGTGCGACACATTTCCCAGGTATTCCCGGCGGTAACGTTCGGTCTCTTCCAGACGTTCTATCTCCATCCTGTTGCGATCGGCCCAGTCGGTAATCTCGGCACTGACCGTTTCGAGCAGGTTTGCCTTTTTGAGCAGTGTGTTCTCCAGTTCACGAGTCTTCATGTTGCGTTCGAAGACGATCTGGTAGATAGGCTTCATCTTGTAGATGACGAATTTTTTGACGACAAGCCTCGAGAAAAGGTATGTGACGACGAACGTCGAGATACAGATTATGAGCAGTCCCCACCAGAAGAAGTGATATACGCGCACAACGATGGCTCCCGAAACTATAACTACCAGGGTAACGAGCAGGGCGATCAGCAAGGCGGCATGGTCGATCGAGCGGATCTTCAGCCTCACGTTGTCCTTTACCGAATTCGGCAGGGCCATTACTTCATATAGTTTTTCATCAGCCTGGCGATATACTTGCCGATAATATCGAACTCAAGATTAACAACCGTGCCAGGTTCGATGAATTTGAAGTTGGTGTGCTCGTGCGTATATGGTATTATCGCCACCTGGAAGGACCCCTCCTGCGAATTGACGACAGTAAGGCTGACTCCGTTTACCGTCACCGAACCTTTTTCGACGGTGATGTTATCGCCCTGCCGGTCATACTCGAACGTGTAGTACCAACTTCCGCCAGCCTCTTCTACATTGGTACACACCGCCGTCTGGTCGACGTGCCCCTGCACTATGTGGCCGTCCAGAAGTGCGTCGGGCCTCATGCTGCGTTCGAGGTTTACCATATCGCCGACTTCAAGCAGGCCCAGGTTGCTCTTGATAAGTGTTTCGTGCATGGCAGTCACGGTGTAACTCTTTTCGGAGAGTTCCACAACCGTCAGGCACACGCCGTTGTGCGAGATGCTCTGGTCGATCCTGAGTTCGCCCTCGAAACCGGCATCCAGGGTAAAATGTTTGTTCTGCTGTTCGGAACGGATAGCAACAACGCGGCCCATTCGTTCTACAATTCCTGAAAACATAATTCAAATAATTTCTAATGATAAATGAAGATAAACATTTAATCACACTATTAATAAACCATCGACCATTTAAATAGTTTTATTTATAATGACCGCGCGGACAAGAAAAAGTTCCCTGACCTGCGATTCGCCTACGCGTATTTCGTCGAAATTCGCCTCGTCTACCGGCATCAGGCGCAACATCCCGCTGTCGATGTTCCGGCGGACGCGGCGCAGCATGGTGAGGCCGTCAGCCACGACAAGGTAATCGCCTCCCGGTATAAGGTTTTCGGGCGTCACTCTTTTCATCAGCACGACGGATCCTGCCGGGATAGCGTCGCCCATCGCCCGTCCGTAATACATCGCCGCAAATTCGGCGTCCTCGACCATCGGCAGCGAAATATAGTTCTTGTCGGTGAATTTCTGCGGAGCGACGATATATTTTTCTACGTCGGCGTCATAAAACGGGATGGAGACCCTCTTCACGGCCTCGTCTGTGAACATATCGCCTTCACCGGTAAGCAGCCACGCCTTGCTGACCTGGGGGTATTTCGCCGCTATCATACCTGCGAGTTCGCGGCTAACGCCATTGTTGCCTTTTTTTATCTGGTAAAGGTTTTCGCTGCGATGCAGTCCTATGGAAAGTGCGAACGAGTTGACCGACAATCCGGTCCACTTCACCACACGCTCTATTCTCTGCCAATTATTGAGCATGCCCTTTGTTTTTTCTATAAATTTACACCATCTTTGTGCTCCCGCAACTCACATTGCGCGGCTGGTCCCGTAGTTCAATGGATAGAATTTCAGATTCCGGTTCTGACGGTACAGGTTCGATTCCTGTCGGGACTACAAATTAACCTTACGGCAATGCCGTAAGGTTAATTTGTAGCCAACACTCATCATAGATGCCTGTCTTTATTGATAATCCCGTTCTATCTTTCTTTAACAAGGACGACTTGCAGAACCAAAGGTTTTGCGTAAGCTGAAGTTGTCGGAAAAAAACCATATCTTTATGAACTCAAAGTATGTCCGCCAAAGATACAATATTTTCGCGGAAAACTACAATCGTATATTGGAATAGGGCAACAATGATAGATAAGGCCACAGTGGATCGCATATATTCCGCCGCAGACATTGTGGAGGTGGTGAGCGACTTTGTCACCCTGCGCAAGAAGGGGGTCAACTACCAGGCCTGCTGTCCGTTCCATAACGAAAAAACGCCTTCATTCGTGGTCTCGCCAACCAAAGGCCTCTACAAGTGCTTCGGGTGCGGCAAGGGCGGAAACGCCGTCACTTTCGTGATGGAGCACGAAAGCATGAGCTACGTCGAGGCGCTGAAGTTCGTCGCCAAAAAATACGGCATCGAGGTCGAGGAGCGCGAGTTGACCGAGGAGGAAACCCGCCGCAACGACGACCGCGAGAGCATGCTTGCGCTCAACAGTTGGTCAGCCGAGTGGTTCAAAAACGCGCTGCACAACACTCCGCAGGGACAGAGCGTGGGCATGACCTACTTCCGTCACCGCGGGTTTACAGACGCGATAATCGAAAAATTCCAGTTGGGTTACTGTCCGTCTGGCGGCGACACTTTCTCGAAAGCGGCCATCGCGGCGGGCTACAAGGAAGAATTTCTGACCGGTACCGGTCTCACCATAATCCGTGAAAGCGGCGGATACTACGACCGTTTTTCGGAGCGCGTAATGTTCCCGATCCATTCGATGACCGGACGCGTACTGGCGTTCGGCGGCCGCACCCTGCGCACCGACAAGAACGTCGCCAAGTACCAGAACTCGCCTGAAAGCGAGATATACTCCAAGAAACAGACGTTGTACGGCATCTTCTTCGCTAAAAAAGCCATTTCACAGCTGAAGAACGCCATTCTGGTCGAGGGTTACACCGACGTCATTTCGATGCACCAGGCCGGGGTCGAAAACGTGGTAGCTTCTTCCGGCACGTCGCTGACGACGGAGCAGATCAAACTGCTGAAACGCTTTTCGGACAATGTTACGGTCATCTATGACGGCGACGACGCGGGTATCAAGGCTTCGCTGAGGGGTATCGACATGATCCTGCGCGAGGGGCTGAACGTCCGCGTGGTGCTTCTGCCCAACGGCGAAGACCCCGACTCTTTCGCCCGCAAGCACAACGCCACACAGTTGCAGGACTACATCCGCGAACACGAGGAAGATTTTTTGGCGTTCAAGTCGAAACTTCTGATGCGTGAAACGCGCGGCGACGTAATAAAGCGGGCCGAGGTCATTACCGACATGGTGGAGTCGATCGCCGGAATCCCCGAGGCCATTCCGCGCTCGATCTACATCAAGGAGTGCGCCAGGATAATGGACATCGACGAGCAATTGCTGGTCTCGGAAGTCGCCAAAAAGCGTCTTTCTACCGCCTCGTCAGACGCCGAGTCGCGCGAGTTCATCCGACGGCAGGAGGCTTTTCGCCGCACCGACATCGCGGTACAGGCACCGCATACGGGTGTCACGGCCGGTAGTAGCATCGAGGAACTTGAGAAGGAACTGATAAAATACCTGCTGAAATACGGCCACGAGGGTTTCGATTTTCGCGACGGCCGCAGCACGGTCGAATTGAACGTCGCCGAAACCATTATAGGCGAGTTGCAGGCCAACGGGCTGGCGTTCCGCAACCCCAGTTACCGCGCGCTTTACGACACTTATCTGGCGCAGTTCAGCGAACTCGGAAAGGGCACCGAGATCTCTATGCATCATTTCATTACCCATCACGACGCCGAAGTGTGCAATGCGGCCGTCGACCTGTTGACCGCGGACGACAACTACGTCGCCAGCAAGTTGTGGAAAAAACACGAGATGTCGGTGGCGACCGAGCGCGAACGCCTTACGGATGCGCTGCCCCGGGCGGTGATACTCTACAAATCCAAAGTCATAGAGGAAATTGCGGCCGAACTGCGCAAACGCCTGAAAGAACAGGATCTGCCCGAGGATGAATCGGTAGATATCCTGCGTCGGATAACGGCCCTCGACCGCGAACGCACGGCAATCGCCAAAAGGCTGTCCAGGCTGATCCTCTGACAGGTTGCGGGATACTACACTCCCGGTCCATAGCGGCAATCCGTGTAAATCGTCTCGGCAGCGCCACCTGCAGCTTTCAATATTTCCCCGACCTGCCCGTTTTCGTAGTGATGAGAACCACCCCGTTCGCGCCGCGATTGCCATATACCGCTGCGCTGGCATCCTTAAGCACAGTGATGGACTCTACATCGCCCGGGCTTACCATATTGTTGACTGTGGCGAAGTTGTTGTAAGTGATGCCGTCCACAACCATAAGCGCTGCGTTGGACTGACCGCCGAAGACGTTTTGGTATTTCATGTTGCGGATTATAAGGTCGTCACCTTCGAAAGTGACCCCCGCGATTCTGCCTTCAATATAGCTTTTAAGGTCCGGGTACCCCTCGGTGCCCTTCATATCCAGATACCCTGCCGCGGCGGTGCTGCTTCTGGCGGACACCTTACCGTAACCGATATCCAGCGTCTTATCGGCCAGAGTGTGACCGTTCTTCATGATAATATCCAGAGAATCCAGCCCTGCTGCCGAAAACTCGAACATTTTACCGCCAGCTACGACATTCAGCGTATCAGCGTCCGTAACCTGGAAATAAAGATTCCCCGCATTGTCGGGAGCGACGGCCTCACCGTCGCTTTTGAGAAACGCACAAAACTTCGGGTTTTTGAACGGCTTGCCTCTTTCATTGAGTACGGTAATCCTCAGGCTGCGTTTTTCCGCGACTTCCTGAGCGGCTGCCGAAAGCACGGTGGCGGAAAGCGCCACAGGCAGCGATAGCAAAAACAATAATAATTTTTTCATGATTTAACAAGGCTATCGGGTTTCCATGGAAAGTTTTACGTTATAAATATATAAACTTTATCCGGAATTATCAACTATTTACCTCCTGTTCATAACTTTGATAGTAAATTATATGCGGGACGCTTGCGGGGGAATTGTTCTTTTGAATATCTTTGTGTAAAGAAAAACACATCAGGTTTCCAAAATGGAATTAAGCAAGATTACCGCCATTTCACCGGTGGATGGCCGCTACCGCGAGGCTGCGTTGCCGCTGGACGAGTATTTTTCGGAATACGCCCTCATCCGCTACCGTATTCTGGTAGAGGTCGAATACTTTATAGCTCTGTGCCGGATACCACTGCCGCAGTTGGCCCACATCAGGGAGAAAAACTTCTCCGACCTGAGGGAGATATACCGCAGTTTCACGTTGAAGGATGCGCTCCGCGTAAAGGAGATCGAAAAGACCACCAACCACGACGTCAAAGCTGTCGAGTATCTTATAAAGGAGAAGATGGAGGAGCTGGGCCTGCACGACTACAAGGAGTTCGTCCATTTCGGCCTCACCTCACAGGATATAAACAACACTGCTACACCATATTCGATCCGCGAGGCGGCCCACGGGGTGTACTATCCGTTGATCGGCGACCTGCTGGAGCGCCTGCGCTCGATGGCGAAGGAGTGGGAGAACGTTCCCCTGCTGGCCCGCACCCACGGACAACCCGCATCCCCTACCCGCCTGGGCAAGGAGATGATGGTCTACGTGGAGCGGCTCGAAAAACAGATACAGATGCTGCGCGACGTTCCGGCCCCGGCGAAATTCGGGGGCGCAACGGGCAATTTCAACGCCCACTATGCCGCATATCCCGATATCGACTGGGTCGAGTTCGCCGACGATTTCGTGAACAACACGCTCCAGTTGACCCGATCGCGCTACACCACGCAGATAGAGCATTATGACAACATCGCGGCCATTTTCGACACCTTCAAGCGCATCAACACGATCCTCATCGACTTCTGCCGCGACATCTGGACCTACGTTTCGATGGATTATTTCAAACAGCGCATCAAAGAAGGAGAAGTCGGCTCTTCGGCCATGCCGCACAAAGTGAACCCGATAGATTTCGAGAACGCCGAAGGTAATCTTGGCATGGCAAATGCTATATTCGAACATCTGTCGGCCAAGCTTCCGATATCGAGGCTGCAGAGGGACCTTACGGACTCGACGGTCCTGCGCAATACAGGCGTGCCGATGGCGCACACGGTCATCGCGTTCAAGTCGATCCTGAAGGGCTTGTCGAAGCTGATAATCAACACGGAAGCGATAGACCGCGACCTGGACAGCAACTGGGCTGTGATAGCCGAGGGAATCCAGACGATACTGCGCCGCGAGTTGTATCCGTCGCCATACGAGGCTTTGAAGTCTCTGACGCGTACGAATCGTCCGATCACCAGAGAGGACATCATGGAGTTCATCGACGGACTTAACGTGAGCGAAAAGGTTAAGAACGAACTCCGCGCCCTGTCGCCCCGCACCTACACGGGAATGATTTTTTGACCATCATCCCGAGCGAGCCGGAATTGAGAGATTCTGGAAAATAAAAAGACCAAGGCCCGGCGACGAGGGATCTACCTTAAAAAACGATACGCTGAATTTTACAAACACACATAAAAATAAGAAGATTATGAAAAAGTACAAATGTGACGTCTGCGACTGGGTATACGATCCCGAGGTGGGCGACCCCGACAGCGGCATTGCCGCAGGAACAGCTTTCGAAGACATTCCCGAGGATTGGTCGTGCCCCATCTGCGGCGCTGGCAAAAGCGATTTTTCTGCTGTAGAAGAATAGAAAGGACTTCTATGAAACGCGGGCACTTTACCCGCGTTTTTTATTTGTTTTGCCTCTCGGCTTTCACTATCTTTGCACGCGCTAATCACTCACGTATAAGATGAAAATAAACTCGGCAAAATTCGCGTTCAGCAGCCAGAAGATCTCGCAAATACCGCGCGACGGACTCCGCGAATTCGCTTTCATCGGCCGCAGCAATGTGGGCAAATCGTCGCTGATAAACATGCTGACCGGCAGGCAAGGGCTGGCGAAGGTCTCGGGTACGCCAGGCAAGACCCGTCTTATAAACCATTTTCTGGTCAACGAAAATTGGTATCTGGTCGACCTGCCGGGCTACGGCTACGCGAAGACCTCGAAAACGGCACGGGCAGAGTTCGGCAAACTGATAACGGATTACGTTACCAAAGCCGAGAAGATGTGGTTCCTGTTCGTTCTCGTGGACATACGCCATGAGCCGCAGAAGATAGACACGGAATTCATGACAATGCTGGGCGAAGAGGGAGTTCCGTTCGGGATAGTCTTTACCAAGTCTGACAAACTGGGGACCAACGCGCTGACATCTCACGTCGCCAATTACAGGCAAGCCCTGCTGAAACAGTGGGAGGAACTGCCGCCGCTGTTCGTCACCTCGTCGGAAAAAAAGACCGGCGGCCAGGACATCCTCGATTTCATCGAGCGATGTATGGCAACTGACAATTTATAACAACCGATAACTCCAAACTATTTACGCTTCACTTAAATAAAAACATGGGCCATCATACCTTAAAAATCTTTGCCTGCCGCAATTCGCGGCCCCTTGCCGAGAAGATAGCCAAATCATACGGCGCGACGCTCGGCGATTCAGCCTGCATCAGCTTCAACGACGGCGAATACCAGCCTGCGTTCAATGAAACAATCCGCGGCTGCACGGTATTCATAGTGCAGTCAACTCCGCCGCCTGCGGACAATCTGATGGAAATGCTGCTGATGATCGATGCGGCACGGCGTGCATCGGCCCATAAGGTGGTCGCTGTAATTCCCTACTTCGGATGGGCGCGGCAGGACCGCAAAGACCGCCCGAGGGTCTCCATCGGCTCGAAACTCGTGGCGAACCTTTTGACAGCGGCCGGTGTAGACCGGGTCATGACCATGGATCTGCATGCCGATCAGATACAGGGATTTTTCGATATTCCGGTCGACCATCTCTATGCCAGCAAGATTTTCGTGCCCTATCTGGAATCGCTCAAGATAAAGGATCTTTCGATAGCCGCTCCGGATATAGGCGGTGCAAAACGCGCGAGCGCCTACTCGAAACACCTGATGGCGCCCATGATCATCAGCCACAAGCAGAGGGAGAAACCCAACGTGGTGGCAAAGATCACGGCCATCGGCGAGGTCGAAGGACGCAACGTGGTGATCCTCGACGACATGATCGACACAGCCGGTACGCTGACCCTTGCCGCGCAGATGCTTAAAGACAGTGGTGCAGCTAGCGTGCGCGCGGTAGCGACACACGCAGTGCTTTCAGGTCCGGCTTACGACCGCATCAACGCCAGCCCCCTCTCCGAAGTGATCGTTACAGACACGTTGCCTCTGAAGCAGGGAGAAGATCTGAGCAAATTTACGGTATTGACGGTAGCCGACATATTCGCCGACGTTATCGACCGTGTTTACAGCTACAGGGAGATCAGTTCGCAGTTCATTTTCTGAACACATTGACACATATATGAAACACAGGTCCCTCCCGAGCTGTAGAAATCGATTTTTTTAGAAATAAATATCCCGTTTTTAATATTATCCGGGCTTTCTGGAATATATATGGAATATATTTCATACTTTTGCCACTGAACTACTAACCGAAACTTATCTACCCCGGAGCGTACCCTAACCTGTGCGCTCCGGTTTTTTTCTTTTGTGTGTGGTAACGGGTGCGGCGGATTTGATGAAAAAGGCATTTACAAACCTTAAGCTTCCTGCACAACGCCGCCGTCGTTGCAAGAAAAAAATATCGAGTTGTAACGTTATAAAAGCGAGAATCCCGTGACTTCGGTCGAAATCTCGCCCAGCCATCCGGCATTTGCATTGACGGCAGTCTGGACCTTTATGAAATCTATCGACGCGAGATACACGGATTCGCCCTGCGCGTCAATGGCGTTGGATATTTTGAAGCAGATTTTCCGCGGGTTGGCGGGATCGATGTTGTCGCTCCCGAAGTTATCGGCGTAACCCCAATCATACGCCCCGTTGACCCAATACTCGTCATCCTCCTCCTTCGGCGTACTTTGATCCATGCTGCGGCTTTCGAGCAGAGTCCCTGCGTAGATTTTTTCATCTTCGACCCACGCCGGATAATAGCCCGGCTGGAAGTGCCGCAAAAGATTGCCTTTCTTATCCCGTGTGCGCGCAACGACGCCGTTGCCGCCCCGGTTGTCCACCCACGGAACATCAGCATAATCTTCATCCGGCCTGAAATACGTGACCTCGTAACCCTGGATAGTACCGGCTTTGCCGGTTTCGCTGCCGCGCAGCTCATACCACGCATCGTCGTCTGGCTCGCCGTTACCATTCAGGTCTTGCATCACCCACACCACTCCGGGTTCGGAGCTGTTCGCGTGTTGGTTGCCCGTAACGGAAAAATCATAGCCGCCACTGTTTTCCACACTCTTCCCGAAACCGACGATAATATATCCGCCGAAACCTCCCAGAGAAACGGCAAAACCTTTCGCAATGCGTTTCTCGGCAAATTTCCTCGCCGCTTCCGGAGTCTCCACACCATTGAAGGCAGGCAGTTCGTTGATAAACTGTCCCGGCGCCGGAGTGTACTCGAATACTGTTACAGGGATTTCTGCCGGGTCGGTTCCTGCATTTGAGATGTTCCTGTTGCAGGCGGCCGTAAACACGGCGGCAGACAAAATCATGTATAGACGTAATGACATCACTCCAGCAAAGATATTCCAAAAATCGTTACCGGAAGCGTATCCGCTCCTGAAAATATCGCGGACGTTCGCCTTCGACGCTTTCGAAAGAGCGGATAAAGGCACGAAGGCTGCTGAATCCCGTCCGGGCAGCGACTTCCTTCAGCGGCATGTCACGGCAGGTAATCATCACTTCACGCGCTTCTTCCACCCGCAGTTCGTTTATCCACCGGCTGAAACTTCGTCCGCCATGGCTTCTGATATACATGGCAAGCTCCATCCGCGGCAGGTCGAGTTCTTCACTTACCGAGTCGAACGTTATTCCGGGGCGAGAGAATTTTTTGCACGCTATCCACTCCCCGATCTTCGACGGCATTTCGTCGTGTCCGGCCCGATGTCCGCCCACTTCGTCGAAAACAGGTTCGAGTGCGGGAGCCGTCCGTGGAAAGACACGGGCGTAACCGATATACCTGATGGCATAATAAACATAAAAGATCGCTATGAGTCCAATTATGAACATGAACGGGACCGCCGGAAGGAAGAGAGAGATACCGGCCGCCGTGCCAAGCGAAACAACGAGGTAATAAGCCCTGCTTATCCATTTCAGATGAAGGCCATTGTCGTCCGCAAAATGGTTTTTGATTATGACGACGTAATCGCGGTACTCACGTTTGAAAAGCCTTTCGTGTACGGCGATCAGTAGAAAATACAGCCCGCACGCCACATGGAAAACAATGATCCAAAGCTTTTGTCCTCCCCAAAGGTAAGTTCCCACAAGCACGGTAACGACTGCGACAACCGGTACGAGCGAGTTCATGACGTACCTCAGCGTCAGACGCATCGGATTTATGAGCGCAAGTATTGTGTATTGAAACATTACGCCCTGCAAGGCGGCGGCCGACAGTGTAATGGTAAGGGTCCGCGAATCCACCTTGCCTGAGAACGGCAACCTCATATATACGGAGAAGACACACACCGCAGAAAGCAGCAGGTAGCCCGCGGCAAGTATATAGCGGGAGGTTCTGTACGCGGCAAACTTTTTGTCGCGCGGCATCGCCACGGTCAGCAGTAATATGGCCATTACACCTATGGATACCCCGGCCGCAGCCGCAATAATGGTGTTGACAGAATCTATCGTCATATGATGGTTTTGATGAAGGCAAACAAAAATATAACAAATTATGTTACCGATACTCTGCACTGCAGCATAATCTTCAGTAATTTAAAGTAAAAATAACGCAGGTAAACGTGCAATAGTATTGATAATACACGAATAGTACAGATTTTCATCCGGAACTCACGTTAAAATATACTACATTTGGCCCCGGTGAATCAAAAAAGCAAATACTTATTCCATGTCGCGGCTGTCATAACGATCGGCGTTTGGGGGACAACGTTCGTTTCGACAAAAGTACTGATCTCCAACGGACTTTCTCCGGCGGAAATATTCACATGGCGTTTTCTGATGGCCTACGCCGGTATTTGGTTCTTCACCCCCAAGAAACTCTTCTCCGACAACATAAAGGACGAACTGATGATGGCGGCTGCGGGACTTACCGGCGGATCGCTATATTTCATCGCCGAGAACACGGCGCTTGAGACCACCCTTGCGTCGAACGTGTCGTTGCTGGTCTGCACGGCCCCGCTCTGGACGGCAATGCTCTCCCGTATGTTTTACCCTAAGGACAAGGTGGGATCCAACCTCTGGATAGGTACTCTCGTGGCTCTGCCCGGAGCCGCACTGGTGATATTCAACGGCAGTTTCATCCTCGACATCAACCCCATAGGCGACATCCTGTCTATTGTTGCGGCCCTGTCATGGGCTTTTTACAGTATCGTAATGCGAAATGTGGGCAGCCGCTACCCGGTCATGTTCATCACGCGCAAAGTGTTCTTCTACGGCCTCATAACCCTCCTGCCGTTCCTGTTCCTTCCAGGTGCGACCTGGCATCCCGAGGCGCTTAAACTGCCTGTCGTGTGGGGCAACCTGCTGTTCCTCGGACTTGTTGCGTCGTTGGCATGCTATGCGGTGTGGAACCGCATAATGAAAGAGATCGGCATCGTCAAGGCGTCCAACTATATTTACCTCAACCCCGCGTTCACAATGCTGACGGCATGGCTGGTCCTCGGCGAACCGATAACGTGGGCAGCCCTGTGCGGGTTCGTACTTATCATCGGCGGCCTCCTGATTGTGGAGAGAGGGTTCTTTCTCGACAAAAAAGCCTAACTTTGCCGAAATGACAAAAGCTGAGATCCAACTTATAAAGTCGCTGGGTGACAAGCGTGCCCGCACGGAAACAGGCCTGTTCGTTGCCGAGGGAAAAAAACTCGTACACGAGTTGCTCGAATCGGATCTCCCTGTTCGCAAGGTCTATTTCACGGAAGATGCTTTCGATGCGGCGGAAGACACGGAACGTATCTCTTCCAAAGATATGGAACGCATCAGCCACATGAAGACCCCTACGGAATGCCTTGCGCTGGTCGAAATACCTGAGTACGGGTTCGACGCCTCAACGCTGAAAGGTCACCTGACCATTGCACTCGACGAAGTTCAGAATCCCGGCAACATAGGAACTGTCATACGCCTTGCCGACTGGTTCGGGATAGAAAATGTGATTTGCTCTGAAAATACCGCCGACTGCTTCAATCCCAAGGTGGTTCAGGCCACGATGGGAGCAATAACGCGTGTGAGAGTGTATTACGGCAATCTCGCCAACATGCTCTCTGCAGCAAAGGTTCCGGTTTACGGTACTTTTCTGGAAGGCGATAATATATACGAGGCAAAGCTCTCAACCGAAGGCATAATCGTCTTGGGAAATGAAGGCAAGGGTATTTCCGGCGGCATCGCCAACCTCGTTTCACGAAAACTCTTTATCCCCCCTTATCCGGCCGGCCGGCAGGGAAGCGAGTCCCTCAATGTAGCCACTGCCGCCGCCATTGTCTGCTCGGAGTTTCGCAGAAGAAAATAACCCTGTGTTAAGATTTATCATTTCTTTGTTCGAAAATTTCATTTCCGGGCAAAAACACTATATTTGCATCTTTAGACAACAAAGAAAGGATAATTGGCTGTACTTTGCGGCAAAGCCGCACCGCAATTCATGATTTTCGACTCATAACTCATAACTCAATTAAGGATATGCCCAACGTTAAATTCTACAAGAATGACGACCTGCCCCTCGAACTCCACAAGGTGCGCGTCGTGCAGAAACTCCATCTGGTACCCATAGAACGCAGGCTCGACGCCATGAAAGAGGCTGGCTACAACACATTCGGACTCAGCACCAATGATGTTTACCTCGACATGCTCACCGACAGCGGCACCAACGCAATGAGTGACAACCAACTGGCAGCAATGATGCGTGCCGACGACGCCTATGCCGGCTCGCAGTCGTTCGTGCGTTTCCAGAAAGCCGTAGAAGACGTTCTGGGCAAGAAATACCTGTTGCCTGTACATCAGGGCCGTGCGGCAGAGAACGTGATCGCGCGCACCTTCATCAAACCGGGCGACGCGATCCCTATGAACTATCATTTCACTACGACCCTCGCGCACATCACCGAGGCAGGCGGAACGATAGCCGAACTGCTCCACGACGAAGCCCTGATCCTTCACTCGGACAATCCGTTCAAGGGCAACATGGATATCGACAAACTGGTGGCGTTCATCGAAAAGACGGGCGTCGAAAAGATACCTTTCGTCCGTATGGAGGCATCGACGAACCTCATCGGCGGCCAGCCCTTCTCGATCAGCAACCTGATGGACGTAAGGCGCGTGTGTGATAAATACGGCATCATGCTGGTGCTCGACGCCAGCCTGCTGGGCGAGAACGCATACCTGATCAAGCAGCGCGAAAAAGAGTGGATGGAAAATTCCATGGGCGATATCCTGCGCATGATCACTGGCCTTTCCGACCTTGTTTATTTCTCGGCACGCAAATTATCGTCGTCGCGCGGTGGCGGCATCTGCACCAACCGCAAGGAGCTTTACCAAAAAATGGAGGCCTTGATCCCGCTTTTCGAAGGCTTCCTCACCTACGGCGGCATGTCGGTACGCGAGATCGAGGCGATCGCCGTGGGCCTCTACGAAACTCTCGACGAAACAATGATAAGCCAGAGCCCCACCTTTATAAAATATATGGTCGACACGCTCGACAAAAAGGGCATTCCGGTAGTCACGCCTCCGGGTGTTCTCGGCGGGCACATCAACGCAATGGAGTTCTGCGACCACCTGCCCCAGACGTCATATCCGGCCGGTGCTCTTGCAGCGGCTTTTTACCTCTGTTCGGGAGTGCGCGGCATGGAGCGCGGCACGATTTCAAGCGTGCGCGACGAGAACGGGGTGGAGATACTCTCCGACGTCGAGATGCTTCGTCTTGCTGTTCCTCGACGCGTTTTCACCCGCTCACAGATAGACTATGTTATCGACCGCCTGGAGTGGCTCTACGATAACCGCAAACTCATCGGCGGCCTGAAATGGACTTACGAGCCTAAAGTGTTGCGTTTCTTCATGGGAAAGCTCGAACCGACGACAGACTGGCCTTCGGACCTGGTGGAGAAATTCCGCAAAGATTTTGGGGACAGTCTCTAGGCAAAACCCATCCCACAACAAAAGAACGACGGCAAAATGCCGTCGTTCTTTTTTATTTGTCAGCTTGGATATTTGTGGTATGCACTTTGAAATATCACCATACACGAATGTAACAAAAAACATTACAGCAACTTTAATAAACCTTAAAAAAAATTTTGACATGAAAAAGATTCTTATCCTATGCTCGGCGGCGGCCTTGTCGTTCGCCTGCCACAAAAACGACAATGCGCCCGTTTACGGCGACAGGGCCGATGTAAACACACCGGCTGAGGCACAGGACGCCCTCAACCAGGGGTCGACCGCCATCGTCATCCATGACCAACTCACTGCAGACGCAAGTTTTGCAATCCCGAACAACTATCCTGATGGCACGAAAGTTATCATCACGGTTCCTGCCAACGGCCATGACATCACAGTCACACAGAGTTCGACCGGCGTAGGCGGCGGAACAGACCGTCCCTCTCTCGAACTCAATGTAGCGGATGCGGAAAACATTACTATCCAGACTCCCGATATGTCGGTGCTGCTCAACGGTAATGTTCCAGGCAGGCTCACCGCCGCGACCGCAGACAACACCCTCACCATAAGCGGGACGGTTAACGAGCTTGTCGTACAGGAAGGCAATGTCCGCCTGCTCGGATTCGTAACAACCTTCGTCAGCGTGGCTTCCGACTCCAACATACTTTATCCCGTATCGACAGCAGACGATTTACGTAACCGCACCAACGTGATGGGATATGACCACATAACCAACGGCGGCGTATTCTTAATGGCCAATATTGCCGACGCCATCCCGGCGGACGGGACCCTCGGCGGTATTACGGGCAAGCAGGCTAATCAGGATCTGTTCTCCATCGGCCTTGCACCTACGGTCGAATCAGATCTTTCATGGGACGGATTCACGCTTGACGGCAACAATCTCTCCCTGAGCGGAGCAGCCTACAATAATATTCTTGCCGTATATGCCAACAATGTGGACATCCTCAACCTGTCCGTTTTCCAGACAGACTCTCAGAAAGGACAGAACAAGATCGAAAAGAACGGAGCACTTGCAGATGCCGACAATACTGGTATTTCTCTCTACAATGTGACAGGCGCCAATCTGACCAGTGTTTCCGCATACGACTGCGGCAAATACGGGGTCGTCGTAAACGCATCCGAAGTTACAATGACCGATTTCACAGGCTACGGCAGCACTTGGGGCAGCATCAATGTCGACCAGGGCAGCGGAACAACCGTAACCCCGAAATTAACCATTGTCAGCGCCGATATAACCGAAGAGTTTGCCGTCGTGGTAGAAAGCGAAAATGCCATTATCTCCGTCCCGGTAGGATGGACATCCGTAACCGAAGATGGGGTTACTATATACTCATCTCACGCAGCTAATTAACCGTTAACACAGGTATTTTGTTTGAACGAGGGACCGGAAATAATTTCCGGTCCCTCGTGTTTTATCATCGGCTCTTCTCTATTTTTCACCTTCAGTGGAAGATGAATAGTGATTTTTATTTATCTTTGTAAGTTAAGAAATAAGTATTACCGCTATATGGCAGCTAAAATAAGGGTAGGAATAACTCAGGGCGACTCCAACGGAGTGGGATGGGAGGTCATTTTGAAATCACTTGCCGATCCGCGCATGGGAGAGATGGTCGCTCCGGTGGTATACGGCTCGCGCACTGCGGCCGATTTCTACAAAAAGATATCCGAGGAGACAGCGCAGATGCAGTTCCAGACGGTTCAGTCGGCGCGCCAAGCGGGTCAGAAAGGGATCGGTCTGGTCAACACCGACTCCGAAAATACGGCCGTCGAACCAGGCACGCCCACTCCGGCATCGGGCGCGGCGGCGGTTAAGGCGCTTAAGTTGGCGGTCGCCGACCTGAAAGAGGGCCACATCGACGTTCTGGTGACGGCGCCCATCTGCAAGGAGAATTCGCAGGGCGAAGGTTTCGACTTCGCGGGGCATACTGAATTCCTTGCGGCGCAATTTGACGGACAGCCTACCATGATGATGTGCAGCGAGGCGATGCGCGTCGCGCTGGTTACGGCCCATATGGCTTTGGCCGACGTTCCAGGAGCGATCTCCAAAGAAAAAATAGTCGAAAAACTGCACAAGCTGCGTAATACGCTGAAAGCCGATTTCGGCGTCGTCGAGCCGCGCATCGCGGTGCTTTCGCTCAACCCCCACGCCGGCGAGAACGGCATGATGGGTACGGACGAACAGGAAGTGATAAAACCCGCGATAGCCGAGGCTTACGGCGAGGGCATACTGGCTTTCGGACCTTTCGCGGCCGACGGGCTGTTCCTTTCCGGCGATTTTGCGAAATACGACGCCCTTCTGGCCATGTACCACGACCAGGGACTGGCGCCGTTCAAGGCGCTGACGCCTGACGGTGTGAACTTCACGGCCGGACTCGACATCGTGCGAACCAGCCCTGACCACGGCACGGCTTTCGACATTGCGGGCAAAAACCTGGCGAATCCCGATTCGATGCGCAACGCTATATACATGGCGGCAGATATATTCCGCCGCCGCAAGGCCTGGGCCGAAATGTCGCGCAACCCGCTGAAACATTATGAACGCGAAAAAGGCGCAGACATTACGCTCGACCTCTCCAAATCATCCGACGAATTATAAATCACATACATGCAAGATAAAGTTACGATCACATTCCCAGACGGCAACCAGCGCGAGTATGCAGCGCCGGTAACCGCAATGGGCATCGCAGAAAGCATCAGTCCGCGCCTGGCGGGCGAAGTCCTCGCCGCAAAAGTCAACGGCAAAGTCCAGGACCTGCAGATCCCGATCACCGAAGACAGCTCTGTAAAGCTGCTGAAATGGGAGGACGACGAGGCGAAGGCCGTGTTCTGGCACACCTCGTCCCACCTGATGGCCGAAGCGGTAGAGGCGCTCTTTCCGGGCACCAAATTCGGCATCGGACCGAGTATCGAAACAGGTTTTTACTACGATATAGACTCGCCCACGCCCATCACCGAGGCCGACCTGCCCCGCATCGAGGAGAAGATGATGGAGCTGGCCCGTATAAAGGCTCCGCTGGTTCGCCATGAGGTGAGCAAGGCCGAGGCGCTGAAAACTTTCACCGAAAAGGGCGACGAATATAAACTGGAGTTAATAAACGATTTGGAGGACGGGACGATCACGTTCTACACGAACGGCACCTTCACCGACCTCTGCCGTGGTCCGCACCTGCCCGACACCAGTCACATCAAAGCCCTGAAACTGACTTCGGTGGCTGGCGCTTATTGGCGCGGCGACGAGAACCGCAAGATGCTCACGCGCATCTACGGCGTGTCGTTCCCCAAGAAGAGCATGCTCGACGAATACCTGGTGATGCTCGAGGAGGCCAAGAAACGCGACCATCGTAAACTGGGTAAAGAATTGGAACTCTTTGCGTTCTCCCAGCGCGTCGGACAGGGGCTTCCGCTGTGGCTGCCGAAAGGTGCCGCCCTGCGCGACCGCCTCGAACAGTTCCTTCGCAAGATACAGAAACAATATGGATACGAGCAGGTTATCACGCCGCATATCGGCATGAAGGACCTCTACGTCACTTCGGGCCACTACGCGAAATACGGCAAGGATTCGTTCCAACCGATCAAAACACCTTACGAAGGCGAGGAGTTCCTGCTGAAGCCGATGAACTGCCCGCACCACTGCGAAATGTACCGCCTGAAACCGCACTCGTACAAAGACCTGCCTGTCCGTTTCGCGGAATTCGGCACCGTCTACCGCTACGAACAGAGCGGCGAACTGCATGGACTGACGCGCGTGCGCGGGTTCACCCAGGACGATGCCCACCTATTCGTGCGCCCCGACCAGCTCCTGGACGAATTCGAAAAGGTGATCGACATTGTGCTCTATATCTTTAAGACGCTGAAATTCGAGAACTTCACGGCCCAGATATCGCTCCGCGACCCGAACAATAAAGAAAAATATATCGGTTCGGACGAGAATTGGGCGAAAGCCGAGCAGGCCATCATCGACGCGACGAAGAACAAGGGTCTTCCAGCGACGGTTGAGTACGGCGAGGCTGCGTTCTATGGCCCTAAACTCGACTTCATGGTGAAGGACGCCATCGGCCGCAAGTGGCAGCTCGGCACGATCCAGGTGGACTACAACCTGCCGGAGCGTTTCGACCTGACCTACACGGGAGCCGACGACAAGCCCCACCGTCCCATTATGATCCACCGCGCCCCGTTCGGTTCAATGGAACGTTTCGTGGCGGTATTACTGGAGCACACGGCCGGAAAATTCCCGCTGTGGCTGACCCCGGACCAGGCCGTGATCCTTCCGATCAGCGAAAAATTCAATGATTACGCCGAAAAAGTTTCAAAATATCTAAATAATTCCGATATTCGCGTCATAACCGACACGCGTAACGAGAAGATCGGCCGCAAGATAAGGGATAACGAGTTGAAAAGGATTCCATTCATGCTCATTGTCGGTGAGAAAGAGGAGGCCGACGGAATGGTTTCGGTGCGCGTACAGGGCGAAGGCGACAAAGGGCAGATGACGCCGGAAGAGTTCGCAAAGTTCGTCACCGACCGCGTGGCCCACGAGACAGAGCCGCTGAATCCCGAAAAGGAATAAAAAGTTAATAAATAAACCGCATTGTTTAACAAACAGTTGTCAGAAAAGAGCAAATTCAAGGCAAACGAGGCGCGAGAAGCGGAGCTTACTAAACGTAAGTGAGCATTCGAGCGACCGAAGTTTAACGAAGAAGCTGCGTTTATAATAAATTGTTTAACAAAAAACTGTCAGGAAAGAGCAAATTTAAGGCGCCAAAGAAACGAAAACCGGAGTGTACATAACGTACATGAGGATTTGAGTTTCGCCGGGCAACGCAAAAGTTGCCTTTCATCACAGTTTTTTAAAGAAGGAGGACACATTTATAGCACCGCCACCGAAAAAACCATTTACCCCCAGGCCATTCAATCCAGGAGCCAATAGCGGCAACCGGAATCAAGGCCGCAGACTGCCTGAGAAAGAGGCTCTGCACAAGATCAACGAACACATCACCGCCCCGACGGTTAGGATCGTGGGCGAGGGTATCGAGAGCATCGTACTCCCCATCAAGGAGGCACTGAAGATGGCCGACGATATGGAACTTGATCTGATAGAAATTTCGCCGAAAGCCGATCCCCCTGTAGTCCGCATCGCGGATTACCAGAAATTCCTTTACCAGCAGAAGAAAAAGGCAAAGGAGATCAAGGCCAACGCGGTGAAAGTAGTCATCAAGGAGATTCGTTTCGGCCCGCAGACTGATGATCACGACTATAACTTCAAACTGAAGCACGCAGAAAATTTCCTTAAGGAAGGCGCCAAGGTCAAGGCGTATGTCTTTTTCCGCGGCCGCAGCATAGTGTTCAAGGAGCAGGGAGAGATCCTTCTGCTGCGCTTTGCCACAGATCTGGAAGAGCTTGCAAAAGTAGAGATGATGCCCAAGCTCGAAGGCAAGCGCATGACCATGATGCTCGCTCCGAAACCCAAGAAATAATCGGCAAACAGATATTTTGGCAGGGTACGGCAATAAATTGCCGTACCCGTTTTTTAGATATGATGAAAGAGAATATCGACATATCCGGTTTCGACTACCCTTTGCCCGACGGACGCATCGCGAAGTTTCCGGCGACGGAGCGCGACTCGTCGAAACTGCTCGTATATAAAGACGGCAGCATTTCCGAAACCCGTTTCTCGGATATCGGAAGCGTTCTGCCTGGGAGAAGCCTGCTGGTTTTCAACAACACGAAGGTAGTCCGCGCGCGCATCATCATGCACAAGCCTAGCGGGGCGCGTATAGAAATACTCTGCCTCGAACCCCACTCTCCTGCCGATTACGAGCACGCATTCTCAGTGAAAGGACTGTGCGAATGGTCGTGCATGGTGGGCAATCTCAAAAAATGGAAGGAAGGACCGCTCGAAATCGCTTTCAGTCACGGCGGCGGTGAACATAAATTGCAGGCGTGGCGTATTGACCCCGCAAGTTACCTCCCTCCGCTATATCCGCGCCAGTCTGCGGCTGACCAGCGGACTCCAGTCGGTGAGTCCACCCTGCCTTACGGCAGAGTTCGGTTTGAATGGGATGCCGACCTGACTTTCGGGCAGCTTCTCGAACATCTGGGACAGATGCCGATCCCGCCCTACCTGGGCCGCGACAGCGAGGATATCGACAACACGCGCTACCAAACGGTCTATTCGCGGTTCGAGGGTTCGGTGGCAGCCCCTACGGCCGGACTGCACTTCACGCCGGAACTGATCGGGCGGCTGAAAACCGGCGGCACGGAATTCGGCGAGGTGACGCTTCACGTCGGCGCGGGGACATTCCTGCCTGTTAAGGAGGCCAATGCCCTCGACCACCCGATGCACACCGAGCATTTCGACGTGACGCTCGCGACGGTAGAGCATCTGTTAAAAAAATACGGGAAAATAATCGCGGTCGGGACGACCTCGGTACGAACTCTTGAATCGCTGGCGGCGCTTGCGTGGCGCATCGCTCAGAGCGGCTCTCCGGCCGTGGAAAATGCCGTCGGACAGTTCGAACTTTATGATATACCTGAAGATTTCGACGGTCTGAAAGCGCTCGAAACGCTGGTCAGCCACATGAAAGCCAACGGCCTCGACAAAATCAAAGCCTCTACCCGGATAATGATAACGCCTGGTTTCCGCTACCGGATCGTGGATGGTATGGTGACCAACTTCCACCAGCCTAAAAGCACCCTGCTCCTGCTGGTCTCGGCATTTGTGGGAGACGATTGGCGCACGATCTACGGCTACGCTCTGTCCCACGGTTTTCGTTTTCTGAGCTATGGCGACAGTTCTATCCTCCTGAGATAGGACTAATTTGCCGTTATGTATTCGATATCATAACGCACATAAGCCCCTCCGTCGAAATTGGGGTTGCGTACGATCTGCGTGGGATAATTGTCCCCGTTGCAGGTATAGTTATATTCGTAAACCGTTTCCCCGCCGACTTCCGCCGACCTGACGCAGTTGTTGGCCAACTGCTGGTAAGCAAGTTCCCCAGAATCGAACGCCATATTGTGTATTGATCCGGCGCCCATTTGGGTGGTCAGATACCATGCCGGGGTCTTCACATTCCGGAACACGCCGTTCGCCTCTCCGGGGGTAAGCGCATAAGTTCCGCTCGTTTGCGTCTGCAGCGCGAGGACTTTGACGCTTGTCGCATTCCCTTCGGCGTCATATGTGAATTCGTAATCGGTCTTATTGTCAATACTCCGGTAATTAAGCGCGCGCAAACCCTCGTCGATTTCGATAGGCTTGGCATTGTAGAATATTATATCAGATCCCTGCTTATAATAGTCATAATGGTCCACCTCTTCCCAGGGTATATCGGTGCGGGTAAGGACCGTCCTTATGTGGTTTTCGCCGTCGTAAATGAACGTAAGCGTAGAGACAAACCCGCGCGAGACCCCGTTGTCGAATATCTCGGAATGGATCTTGCCGATCCTGTCGCGGACGTCGTACTCATAATCGGTGACTACCGACATCACGTTTCCCGGCATCGGAGAGGTAGACCTGGTATAAGTGATTGCGGAAGGCAATATCGCGCCGCTTGGATCCGGTTCGGTGGTGCCTTCGTTTTTGCCGCACGAACTCAATGCCATGAAAAAAGCGGCGGCAACGCATAATATTAGGGCTTTCATAGGTATATCATGGATTAAATTGTCTTCAAAGATAATGATATTAGATTATAAGACGTTTCTAAAGTTCTAAATATTGAATTACCTTTTCCCGCTTTCCATCTGCACCCTCGATTTGCTTTGCGTGACCAGCCAAACGCCGAGGAAGACGAGCAGCGTCGCCGCGCCTTTTGTCACTCCGAAGGTATCCATCCCTGCGGCGATAGCCACTATTGCCGCTATGGCCGGCTGGAAGTAATTATACATGGCGCAGACCGTAGGGCGCAAATATCGCTGTCCTATGGGAAGCAGGAAAAACGTGATGAAGGTCGAACCTATAACGATGAATCCGAGCCTCGCCCACACATCCCACGTGAAGGCGGCGTAATCTACCGCCGCGACGTCGCGCCAGCAGATAGGAAACGAAACGACAGATGCGAATAAGAACATCCACTTCATCATCGTGACTGGCGAGTAGGTCCGTATCAGGCGTTTGAATGCGGTGAGGTAGATTGAGAACGACAGCGCGCTGGTCATGCAGAGCAGATCGCCGGCAACGCTCGCTCCCCCGCGGCTTTGCATGGCTCCTCCGGCGAGTACGAGAGTCAGCGCCCCGGCCAGGCCGATAAAAACCCCTCCGGCCTTCATCCACGTGACCGGCTCTTTCATGAAGATCGCCGCCAGCACCATCGTTATGACCGGCACGAGGGTGGTTATGACTGCCGCATCGATGGGCGAAGTGAGCGACACGCCCACTATGAAAGGCAACTGATTCAGGAATATCCCGAACATCGAAGCGAAAAAGAGCATCAGGATATCGCGCTTCGGGACACGCTCTTTTTTGACGAAAAGCGAAGTCATCCAGAAAAGCGCTGCGGCCCCGGCCATACGGTAAAATGTCACACTCAGGCTGGTTATCCCCGCCTCGCCGAATACCGATTTCACGATCGGGATATTCAGTCCGAAGATTATATACGCGATGGACATCACCAGATGCCCCTTGTAGCTTTTCTCGTTGAAAGTCACTGCCCGGGTTTATTGGAAACGCACAAAGGTAGCTAATCTTTCGTATCTTTGTCCGGTTAATCGATTTCGATTTTGGCTGACGAGAGGACACAAGGCTGGCTGCCGACCACCGCGAAGGAGGTGAAGGCCCTGGGATGGGATCACATCGACGTGATCCTCTTCACGGGCGATGCCTATATCGACCATCCGTCGTTCGGAACGGCCGTGATAGGCCGCCTGCTCGAAGCCGAAGGCTACCGCGTTGCGATAGTGCCGCAGCCGAACTGGCGCGACGACCTGCGGGACTTCAGGAAACTGGGCGCGCCGCGTCTTTTCTTCGGGGTTTCTGCCGGCAGCATGGACTCGATGGTCAACCACTACACGGCCAACAAGCGGCTTCGCAGCGACGATGCCTACACGGCGGGCGGCAAGGCGGGCTTCCGTCCCGATTACGCCGCGACAGTCTACACGCGCATCCTGAAAGAACTTTTCCCGCACACGCCGATCGTGCTGGGCGGAATAGAGGCTTCACTCCGCCGCCTGATGCATTACGACTACTGGAGCGACACTCTGAAGCCGTCGATCCTGATGGAGAGCGGCGCGGACATTGTTGCATATGGCATGGGCGACAAATCGATGCCCGAGATCGCCCGCGCGCTTCGCAACGGATTCAACGCCAAACTCCTGCGCAAACTGCGCCAGGTGGCTTTCGTCGCCGAAAAATCATACGTCGAACGGCTCGGCCCCGAAAAAACCATAATACTCAATTCCTATGAGCAGTGTGTGGCCGACAAACGGAAATTCGCGGAAAATTTTGTGCACATCGAGACCGAATCAAACCTTCTGGAGCAGACCCGCACGATAGTCGAACCCTGCGGGGATAAATTCGTGGTCGTCAACCCGCCACACCCTGTTATGACCGCGGACGAACTCGACCGCAGTTTCGACCTGCCTTACAAACGCCTGCCCCATCCACGCTACAACGGCAAGGGCGACATTCCGGCATGGGAGATGATAAAAAATTCCGTGAACATCCACCGCGGCTGCTTCGGCGGGTGCAGTTTCTGCACCATTTCGGCCCACCAGGGAAAATTCATCACGTCGCGCAGCGAACGGTCCATCCTCGCCGAAGTCGAAAAAGTGGCCGCGATGCCCTACTTCAAGGGCTACATATCCGATCTGGGGGGTCCGTCGGCCAACATGTACGGGATGGGGGGCTTCGACACCGCCAAATGCGCCATTTGCCGCCGTCCGTCGTGCCTTTGGCCTCGCATCTGTCCTAATCTCGACAACAACCACCGCCGCCTGCTGGAACTATACCGCCGCGCCGCACAAGTAAAAGGCGTAAAAAAAGCCTTCGTCGGCAGCGGAATTAGATATGATTTGTTCGAATATGAAAACTCTGCTTCAGGTAACCGAATTTGTCGTCAGAGTGGTGCAGATGTCGCACTGACCGAAGACTCTAAGACCGGGATAGTACGTCAAAGTACAGCCCGGGCTGAGAGGCGAGGAAGTGTGACAGGTGCGCCGCTATCACGGCAAATAGAATATCTGCGCGAGGTGATAGTAAACCACACTTCGGGCCGCCTGAAAGTCGCTCCGGAACATACCGAGGACGGTGTCGTGAAACTGATGCGCAAACCATCGTTCGGCAGCTTCGAAAAACTCAACGCCGACTTCCGCCGCATCTGCGACGAAGAGGGCCTTAAATACCAACTCATTCCGTATTTTATTTCGAGCCACCCCGGCTGCACCGAGGGCGATATGCGCCGCCTAGCCGAAAAAACCCGCCGCCTTAATTTCCACCTGGAGCAGGTGCAGGACCTCACCCCCACCCCGATGACGCTCTCTTCGGTGATGTTCTGGACGGGAGAGGATCCGTACACGGGCGAAAAACTCTACGTCGCCCGCGACCAGGACGACAAACGCCGCCAAAAAAGCTATTTCTTTGCGAAGAAATAGTTATAAAAAGATATCAACACCTTTCAACAATCTGCCGTTCACAACTTTTCACTTCCCGCTTCCAGCTTTCCACTTTTTATAGTGGATTATTGCTATTTTTACACTCTTGATACAAAGATTCCAATGGCAAAGACGTCCTACAACCCGCAACAGCGCAACCGCGAATCATACGAAAAAATGCTCGAAGAGGGCGGATTGGTTCCACCGCAGGCGGTAGAGCTGGAGGAGGCGATCCTCGGCGCGCTGATGCTGGAGAAGGACAGCATCATCGCCGTACAGGAAGTACTGACGGCCGACGCATTCTACAAGGAAACCCACCGCACGATATACAAGGCCATCGAACAGCTTTCGATAGAGCTTAACCCGGTCGACCTTTTTACCGTTACGGAAAAACTGAAACAGGACGGCAAACTGAAAGCCGTAGGCGGGGCCGCTTTCCTTGCGGGACTCACGCAGAAGGTGGGTTCGGCGGCGCATGTAGAGTACCATGCCAAAATCATAGCCCAAAAATACGTGCAGAGGGAGCTTATCCGAGCCTCGACCGAGATACAGAAACGTTCGTATGACGAAAGCACCGACGTGACCGACCTGATCGACTATGCCGAGAGCGAGATCATGAACGTTTCGGAAGGGCATATGCAACGTTCGGTGCAGGCTTCGGGCGACATCCTGCGCCGCACCATGGAGGCGATAGAGGAAGCATCGAAGAACGAGGGCGAATTCAACGGCGTTCCGTCCGGATTCACCGGCATCGACCGCGTAACGCTGGGGTGGCAGCCTTCCGACCTGATCATAGTTGCAGCGCGTCCGTCGATGGGTAAGACGGCGTTCACGCTTTCGATGGCCCGCAACGTCGCTGTCGACCATCAGAGAGCCGTCGCCTTTTTCTCGCTGGAAATGAGCGCTACACAGTTGATGATGCGCCTTATCGTGGCGGAATCCGGGCTGGATTCGCGCGCCGTGAAGAGCGGCCAGTTGACGCCCGAACAGTGGCGGCATCTCGAATCTTCGATCAAGCCGTTCCAGAACGCACCTCTGTACATCGACGACACCCCGGCCCTCTCGGTATTCGAGTTCCGTTCGAAAGTGCGCCGCCTGAAAAAGCTCAACAAGATAGAATTGATCGTAATCGACTACCTTCAACTTATGACCGGTCCCCAGGGATCCCAAGGCAACCGCGAACAGGAGGTTGCGTCTATTTCACGTACGCTGAAAGCGATCGCCAAGGAGCTTGAAGTACCGATTATCGCGCTGTCGCAGTTGAACCGTGCGGCGGAATTGCGCGGCGGGAGCAAGAAGCCGCAGCTGTCGGACCTCCGCGAATCGGGCGCCATCGAGCAGGACGCCGATATCGTGGCGTTTATCCACCGTCCCGAGTATTTCGGCATGAAAGTCGACGAGGACAACATCCCCCTCCCTCCGGGGCTTGCTGAGTTTATCCTGGCAAAGCACCGTAACGGTGCAACAGACACCATCCGCCTGAAGTTCCGCAAGGAACAGGCCAAATTCATGGACTTTGACGACGACTACGATATGGCGGAAAGCTCGATGAACGGCGACAGCGAAGGCGGCTACAGCCCACCCCGAAGGTCGAATTATGACGACGATTCCCCGTTCTGACGGTGCATGAATTTTAAACACGACTAACCCCAACCAACAATGTTCGTCAAAATAAGCACAGCGAGTATATACGGCATCGACGCTATGCCCGTCACGGTCGAAGCCAACGTCTCGAACGGGCTGGGTATGTTTCTGGTGGGCCTGCCAGACAGCGCGGTCAAGGAAAGCCAGGACAGGATACGTTCCGCTTTTCTGAACTGTGATATGAAGATGCCTGGCAAGCGCCTGGTGGTAAACCTCGCTCCGGCCGACGTACGCAAGGAAGGTTCGGCGTTCGACCTGCCTATCGCCGTAGCCGTTCTCGCGGCGACCGAACAGATAAGCGACAAAAAGCTGAGCGAATATATGATTACTGGCGAACTGTCGCTAGACGGGGCTGTGAAACCGGTGAAAGGGGTGCTTCCGATAGCCGTGACAGCAAAAAAGCTGGGTTTCAGAGGTGTGATAGTTCCTGTGGAGAACGTTCCCGAAGCGGCCGTGGTTCAAGGCATCGACGTCATCGGAGCGGAAAACCTGAGGCAGATAGCCGGGTTCCTCAATGGCAATATAGAAATAGAACCGGCGCCGCACACGATAGACGCGGACGACGGCGATGACGACCGTCTTTTTGCCGAGGACTTCAGCGATGTCAAAGGGCAGAGCCATGTGAAACGCGCGCTCGAAATAGCGGCGGCTGGCGGCCATAATGTGATTATGATAGGTGCTCCGGGATCCGGAAAGACGATGCTCGCCCGGCGCATATCCGGGATCATGCCTCCCATGACGCTGGACGAAGCCCTCGAGACCACCAAAGTGCATTCCGTGGCCGGAAAACTCGGTTCACAGCGCGGACTGATGCGCACCCGTCCGTTCCGCGCGCCTCACCACCTCACTTCACAGGTCGCCCTGATAGGAGGCGGCACGAATCCACAGCCCGGCGAGGTGTCGCTGGCTCATAACGGCATACTTTTCCTGGACGAACTTCCCGAGTTCGGACGGTCGGTGCTTGAGGTACTGCGCCAACCGATGGAGGAAAAGGGCATCACCGTCAGCCGCGCGAAATACAGCGTAGAATACCCGGCTAATTTCACCCTGATAGCCTCGATGAACCCCTGTCCGTGCGGGTATTACAACCACCCTACAAAGGAGTGCGTCTGCGGCGGCGGTGCGGTTTTCCGCTACCTGAACCGCATTTCGGGGCCACTGATGGACCGCATCGATCTGCATATAGAAGTGACTCCGGTACCGTTGGCCGAGATGACGTCTGCAGTGCCGGGAGAATCCAGCGCCGAGATACGCAGACGTGTCATAGCGGCCCGCCGGATACAACAGCGGCGTTTCTCAGATTGCAATGGAGTTCACACCAACGCCATGATGAACAGCAAGATGCTGCGTATCTTCTGTCCACTCACACGAGAGGCAGCAGCAATGCTCGAAACGGCGATGGAACGGCTGAGCCTTTCGGCGCGCGCCTACGACCGCATTATCAAGGTCGCCCGCACGATCGCCGACCTTGCTGGAGCCGATGACATCACGACGTCCCACATCGCCGAAGCGATCAACTACCGCAGCCTCGACCGCGAATCCTGGGGGCGCTAGGAACGACGGGAGCGATTGATCTTTCCACATAATATCCAGACAAAGACAAGCAAAAAACAACCAAGAAATCAATGCCGTCTTTATTTGCCAACAAAAAAATAATGAAGACGATTCCAACACCAGAGCATACACAATGAAACGGCTTACCACTCTCTTAATATCGATAATCGGCATTGCCGCACTGCAGGCACAGGATATCACCGGTTCGTGGAACGGCAAGGCCGAAATAGGGCCGCGGTCGATAAGGCTGGTGTTCCATATCGAAAAAACCGGAGGCGGATACAGTGCCACGATGGACAGTCCCGACCAGGGAGCAAAAGGTATACCCGTATCTTCCGCCACTTTCACGGACGGCACGCTAACCATTTCGATCCCTCAATTAGGCTTCAAATATACGGGCATGCTGAGTGGGGATAGGCTAAAAGGGTCGTTTACCCAGTCCGGCGATATCTTCACGCTCGATATGGATAGGGGCGATGTCGTTTTGAGCCGTCCGCAGGAGCCGAAGCCGCCATTCCCTTATCGCTCTGAAGCTGCGGTGTTCGAGAATAAACATGCGGGCATCCGGTTGGCCGGAACGCTCACCATGCCCGCCGGAGGAAAAAAGTTCCCGGCTGTGGTGCTGCTGACCGGTAGCGGACCGCAGAACCGCGATGAGGAACTCGCAGGGCATAAACCGTTTCTGGTACTTGCCGACTATCTCACTCGGCAAGGTATGGCAGTGCTGAGGTTCGACGACCGCGGTTTCGGCGAATCCGGAGGCATCTTCGCAGGGTCGACCACGGCCGATTTTGCGACCGATGCCGCAGCAGCCATAGATTACCTGCGCACCCGAAAAGAGATAGACAAAAAGAAAATAGGGTTGCTGGGGCACAGCGAAGGAGCGGCGGTGGCGTTCATTACAGCCGCCGGACGCCGCGACCTGGCCTTCGTGGTGTCGATGGCCGGGGCAGCGATGCCGGGCGACGAAATACTGATACGGCAGAACCGCGACATCCTTAACGCCGAGCCGAACATGCCCGAAGGTTATGTGGATTACTATATCGAAATCCTCAGACGAACATATGATACGGCAAAATCCAACGAGCCGGGATTTCTGAAAGCAAACGCCGACAGTCTTGCCGGCGCCGTAACGCGTCCGTCGCTATACTACATGCAGACGCGCGAACAGATACGCCAGATATTCAGCCAACTGTCGGAGCCGTGGTTCATCTCTTTCTTAGATTACGACCCTGCGGACGACATCCGCCGCGTCACGGCTCCCGTAATGGCCATCAATGGCGACAAGGACCTGCAAGTCAGTTCCGAAAATCTCGCCATTATGGAAAGCGTATTACGTGAAGCCGGTATTGAACAGTTCTGCATCAAGGAATATCCAGGCCTCAACCACCTGTTCCAGACCTCCCCAACCGGACGCATACAGGAATACGGCCAGATCGAAGAAACCATTTCGCCGAGAGTGTTAGAAGACATTGCTGAGTGGATATTCCTGATAACCAGACAAACAGCAGACTTACAACCGTAAATTCCACGGACAAGGAGGCAGATCCAGGCTCTCAAGGATTACCTGGCATGCGATTACAGTCACTCCGCACTATTCGGATTCATCGATAAAGCAGGCACAACACAGAGAGTACCACAGGGAAACAGTTTTGTAAATGAGGCAGATTCACTATGGCAGGAAATTTGATGCTTTTAGAATGCTACGGAGAAGCCCATTTAAAAACATAAAACGATTATGAAAAATTTCACAATTACATTCTTTGCAGTGTGCGCTGCAGCAGTCGCACTGACATCCTGCCAACAGAAATCCGACAAACCGGAATTCGCTTCCATCGACAAGAGCGAAATGTTCAGGACCGGTGACGGCACGTTCGAACTCGATTACCGCTTCGAATACCTTTCGTGGTATCCCAACGACAGTGTGGAAATAAAAATCCGCACTGCTATGATCGCCGATTTCTTCGGTGAGGAATACGTCAAAACGAACCCCATGGAAAGTTCCCTGGCATTCGACCGGTCGATCGCCGGCATGTACGTCAACAGCGAGCCAGGCGACCACATGTGGAGCGGATTCACGAAGAAACGCTCGCACAAGGACGTACTCAATGACCGAATCGTGGCCTATACGATCGAGCATTCGGAATATATGGGCGGCGCTCACGGGATGGAAACAGTCATGTACTACAATTACGATCTGCGTACAGGGGACCGCCTGACGCTCGACGACGTTTTCTCTCCTGACGGAAAGGCTGCGCTTGCCGACAAGATCCGCACGGAGATACTCGAAGAGCATCAGAAAGACAACTGGGAAGAACTGAATGAGGAAAATTGCTATTTCTCGATCGACTCGATACAGCCGACCGAGAACTTCCTGCTTTCGAAAGAACACATCACTTTCATGTACAATCCGTATGACATTGCCTGCTATGCGCAGGGCCGTACTAAAGTAATGCTACCGTTGAACGGGCTGGACGGCTTTAAAAAAGATATTCTCGTGAAATAGCCCCGCGACATAAAAAAAGAAAGCATCCTATGGATGCTTTCTTTTTTTATGTTGTAATAACATAGTTTATGCCGTAAGGATAACATTGGCAGAACTGATCTGCGATTTTCTTTCCTTGACCTGATATTCGCGCCTAAATGACTCCAAGCTATCATTCATAGTATTAATAGCCTCGATATGTTTTTTCTTATCGAGGGTGTTTGATTTATCCTGTGCCCTCAATTCCGAGTCCAGAATATCTGATTTACTTATCTTCTTAATCATTGTTAAAATGCTCGGAGATTATGTTCAAATATACAAAAGTTTTGCAAAACTAATGAAAATTCCTCTAATTTACTCTTTTTCACAATCGTGCCATTTTGCATCTGCAGACGATCTTCATAATTGTATCCAATAAAAACACCCCAAAAGTTTTTGTCCAACTTTTGGGGTGCAGTTCAATTGTTTTGCGAAGCAAAATAATCATCGACCGAGCGCCGACCGTCGGCCGGTGGAGGTATCTTGCGAGGGAGATAACTAAAAGGGTGCTACCCAGCCGCAAGCGGCGGGGTAGTTCAATTCGGTCAGGCCTGTTCGTTTACAGATAAAAAGGCTACTCGGTTTTGACCTTTATCACTTCGAATTTCGGGTCGAGGTCCATGTTGCCGTCGAACGACATGCCCTGCTTGTTAATGGCATTTATGTTCAGAAAAGCCTCGCCTGTGGGATAAATCTCGAGGTTGAAAGTATAATCGTCTTCATCGGACCGTGCGTTGAACGTAATGAGATGCTGTCCCTTTTTACCTTCTTTCACGCTATAGCCGGTGATGGGTGCTTCAAAACTCAGGCCCTCGCCACCGCCGAACGGAATGGTGTAGGCACGTCCGAAATAAGGTAGGAAAGACTCCACACGGTCGCCGATCACAGATACGAAATAAGGATAATTCAGTGCAAAAGAAGGTCCCGCCATGGGAAACGCCCTGTCGAAATCCACCTTATACATCCTTTTGTCCAGCATCTGCTGTACCAACTGCTGCGTCGCGGCGTCTTTTTCACTTGCCGCGGCCGATTGGGTCGCAGAGCAGGAAGCCATAGCCGCCATGCTTCCGACCAGAGCGAGAATAACAAATAATCTTTTCATATTCAATAAGTTTTAATCAATTTTACAACATTGCATTCCATCATATGCAAATACTGTACAAAACTCGCACCGCAGCAGATTTTTTATGCGTGAATATGAAAAGCCGTGGTTATTCAGCCGCCACTACCGTTCCGGAGAACGATGTCGGGAAAGTACCGAACATCGTATCGAAAGAGAGTTCCGATGCAGTGACAGATCCTTCCATATCAGTAATCGTGTATACAGGGAATTCTCCGCCCATGGCAATCGGAACGATCCCGTCGCCGCTGAGCGCAATGGCCTTGTCCGTCTCCACAGTGGTCACTCCGGGGATAGTAATATCCATCTTCGGCATCATCTCCGCAAATTTGACCTGTTCCATTTTGATCTCGGCCGTACCGTCATCGCCAAACGTGATCCTAACAGCCACGTTCTCTTTGACAAACGGACTGTCGCTGTCAGGGCTGACGGTCACGGTCCCCACATAAGTTCCGTCTTCGACAGTTACGGGATCGTTGTCGTTTCCGTCGTTGTTTTTGTCGCATGACGACGCGAAAAGGGTTGCGGCGGCAAAAAGAAAGATAATTTTTTTCATAGAGCTATAAAGATTTAAAAATTTATGTCGAATGAGATTCCGAAACGCAGCGGCTTCCCGCGCTGCACGAAAGAGTTGCCCACCGATTTGAAATAAAAAGTATAATATTCCGTATTAGTGAGGTTGCGTCCCCACAGGCAGACAGCGATCTTCCGCATATTCAGCGTCGCCGAAGCGTTCAACAGGCCGTAGAAAAACTGGGATATGGTGTTCGACTCGTTCCAGTAAATCGGCCCCGCCCCCTGCCATGACACGCTCAGCATTATGTCATCGGCCCACCGCCATGGCAGCGGCTGGCTGTAGACACATTCTGCAAAAACGGTATTCTGCGGCACATAAGGAACGTACATACCCGAATAATCCATGGTAATGTTTTCCCCGTTCTCATTCCTTCCGCCAGTAAGGTATTCTGTGAATTTCGCATTGGTGTAGCCGTAATTTCCCGTGAGTCGGAACCGGCCGGGACGGTAGGACACGGACAATTCGGCACCGCAGCTGCGCGAACGGCCCGCGTTGGACATCATGCGTCCTGTCGTCTGTCCCGGCGGGAAGACCGTGATCTGCTGGTCGCGCAGATCTATGTAAAACAGCGCCGCATCCACTGACAGGCGACTTTCAGGCCACTCCAAGTGCATGCCTGTCTCATAATTCCAACTGTATTCCGGCTTGTAGGAGATGGCCCGGTCGATGTCGTAGGCCGTTCCCATTCCGTCCGGATATATACCGAGATCGGCCATCATATCCAGCATCATCCTGTTTTGGAGTATATCGGAGAATATCTGGGTATTGTAACCGCCCGATTTATAGCCGCGCGTAACGGAAGCATACACTATCCCGGGGCCGGTATCGAAAGAAACCGACAGGTGGGGCATCAACTCGAAGAACTGTTTGCTCTGACGGCCGCTCATCTCCACCGGAAGAACCTTGTAATCGGGCATCGTCATGGTGAACCGGTAATTTATCGCCGCACTGTTGGAATAACTGATGGCCGTATGCTCATAGTCGGCCCTAAGCCCCGTCGCGAACTTCCACCGCCCCGCCAGCCAGGTCGACTGGTGGTACAGCGACGCTCCGAAAACCGGAAGCCGGAATGCGCTTTCTATCGGAAACGAGTCCTCCTCGATGCGGATACCCTCGCCCGGGAACATCTTCCCTATCTCTTTGTTGGCATTGGCAAGTATAAGTTCGTCTATGCCGTCGCGCTTGAAAACGACCGGGGCATCCATATCATTGCGCTTGTAAAAACCGAATGCACCCGTTATCCATCGCCACCGCCCCTTGTCGTGCGAACGGAACACTAATTCCTGCGTAGCCGCATGTTCGTGCTGGGTCTGCCGCAGCGTGAACATCGAGGCAGGACGGAAATCCTGATCGAGCCTCATATCGTCGGCAGTGAACTGATAGCTGGTCGTGGACGAGAACCTGAAACGGCCGCCTGCATAACGGAAAGTCAACCCGTCGATAACGTTCACCCGTTCGTAGGAACATGGATCGTTATGGTTCACCGGCGAAATCGTACCGGTCTGTTCGTCGTAGAACGAATATGCGAATCCCCTCTGTTTTACATAGCCTCCAAAGAGCGTATTTTCGAGTGTCCACCCCCCTTTGAGAATAGCGACGAACTTCGTACGTCCGCTTTCGCTAAGCACGCGGTCGGCCGACGAGCCGTCATACCGGTTCGTAAAGAAACCGTCACTGTACATGTGGTTGAGCGCAACGGAAAATGCAAATTTATCAGACGGACGATGGTATGTCGATGCACGCAATTCGGAGGTGTTCCCGTTGCCGTATCCACCGTGCAGGCGCGTACCTTGCCACTGCATCGGAGAAATAGTATGCATATCGATAACCCCTGCAATCGTGTTACGCCCATAGAGGGTTCCCTGCGGGCCGCGCAGCACATACACCCGGCTGAGGTCATAAAGATCCTGGTCGTAGTTGTTCTTGTTGACAATGGGGATGTTGTCGATGTACAACCCAACCGCGGGCTGTTCCATACGAGCGCCAATGCCGCGCATATAGACCGAAGCGGTCATCTTCGAACCATAGTCGGCCTGCATGAAGTTGGGAACTGCAAAAGAAAGGTCTTTCGGCTCCAGTATGCGCTCCGACCTCAGCCTCTCCGCCGCAAACGAAGACACAGACAGCGGTTCGTCGAAGAACTGCCCGTTGTGCTTGATCGGATATGCGGAAACGGTTATCTCCGTAATCGCGTGCATCGCAACGGAATCCGCTTCCGGCTGCAGTGGCAGCAACATCAACAATGCATATATGGGATTCATCAGGACCGCAACGAATTTTTACGCTGCAAAATTAGCCTTGCGGGACGGATGATTTTAGGACAAAACCGGACAGCGTTTGGACTGACACAAACTAATAATAGGTATTGTCATAATTAAAAATACCTGATTAATTACAAAACACGATATTAATTCGCTCTACGCCCTGTTCTTTTTTCTGTATTGGACGGGTGCAATACCTGTACTTTTCTTGAAAAGGCGAGAGAAATAGGCAGGGTCTTCAACGCCTACCCGCCCCGATATTTCACCGACTGGCATATCCGTATTCATCAGCAGCGCCTTTGCTTCGAGTACTACGGCTTCGTGTATCCAAGCCACCGGCGGCTTGCCAGTAAACCGTTTCACAACTTTCTGCAGGTAATCGGAGGAGATACCGAGCCTGTCCGCATAATCGGCGACGGAAATCTTCAGGTCGCATTGCCCGAACACCGACTCGATGAATCGGTTGCAGATGTTGCTCTCCACAGAAAGGTCGCGCGGATGCTCCGATGCTTCCTCTATTTCGATAAGCAGCAGCGCCAGATATGATTTTATGATGCGCGGACTGCCGCCGGATTCGTACTCTGAACAAAGCCTTTCGAAAATACCCGACACACAGGCCTGCACCTTTTCGTCGAACATGACTTTATGCGCGCCCCATCGCCTAAGGGAGGCATAAGCCTGCATCGGATTAACGTTGCCGCTGACAAATCCTGTACTGAAGCCTCCCATATATCCTGCGCAGTTGTCGAAATAGCGCACTGAAAAAGTCTGTCCGGCCGGAATGGAAGCGCACTCTCCCGCCTTGAACAAGTACAACTCGCCGCCTATATTCATCAGCGCCTCGCCTTCGGTGAGGTAAAAAAAACTGTGTATCGCAGAGTGGATTACCGGCCGCGGCCCTTCGACCTTGACGCCCCTCATATCCAACCGGCGAACGATGAAGAAATCGTCGTCGCCATATGGCATTCTGCCGAACATCTCGGCCATCGCCGACGAGATTTTATTGTTACGCCCGTGCACGATGGCAAAATTACTCTTTCTCGCATTAAAAACAAAAAAACGGTATTCAAAGACCTTCCGTCGCTTACCCTTAGGGCAAATACTTCGACTTGACAGATATTCTCTTGCAAGAGGAATCGATATAGAAATACATTTTGTAACCTTCGCTGTCTTACCACAGTTTCTTTCGGATCTTGCAGGCTTGGAACTTACCCAGGAGACCGAGACATGAATTGTGGTTGTACGACTCTAAACATAATTATTTCACATAGTTACAGACAGCAGACGGAGAACCTTTTAGTGGGTGGTGCTATGGGGAGTTTGGGCGTAAAAACAGACTGTTTTCGTCGAATTTCAGAACAAAATCCATGATTACCCAAAAGCAAAACGACCGACAATCCATTGATTATCAGCCGCCTTCCGAGTGCTCCCTCTGGGGCTCGAACCCAGGACCCCAACATTAAGAGTGTCGTGCTCTACCAACTGAGCTAAAGAAGCATTTTCGAGGGGCAAATATAGTGCAAGCCGAGAGATAATGCAAATTTATTTGCAAATTATCATAGGCGCAGCCTGTTTAAAACGGGTAGAAGCAAAAAAAATGTTAATTTTTTTAATGATAACCCGGAAGTTCACACTACCGGACATCTACAACCCGGACAGGCTCTCTACAATCTTATGCTGCTCGGACAGGAAACTGATCCGCTCCTGCTCCCCGCTCCCGGTTATCATTACAGACTGTTTCTGCAAAGACCGCATCCAACATTGCACAGCTTCAAACGTCGTCTGTTCGGTGGAAGCAATCCCGTCTAACAGGAACGCCTTTATTATCGTCAACCGCAGGTCGGGTGCCGATACATATGTATAATTGGTATCCACATTCACACTGGAAATATAGATATTCACCTTTTTACCGGTTTCCCTGTATGCCCCGGCACGGGACAAGTCGTCTATATAGTCCAATATCCTGAACAAATCGTCCATGATCGACCTTACTTCGGCACCGGAAATAAGGCCTACATAGTAAAAATATTCGATATTGGTAATCAGATACTGAAAAAGCATGCGGTCAAAAACGAAATCCACATTCAGATGCTTCGACCATGCCACATGTTCCCACTGTATCTTCTGCAGTCTGTCTACGATAACAATATCCTTATAAGGTACTACCTGCTCCGAACGGTTGGAGTGATATTTCCATTTGAACAGGTAAAATCTAAAAACGCTCTTATAATTTATATACAATGGCTGGGGCAATATATTTGTGATCTCGCCTACCTGAACATCCGAATCCTTGCTGACAGATCTCATAATTTCGGTAATTTCCTCCATTATTGCGAAATCGGAGTCCGCCGGATCTATGTATTCGATCAGTTTCATCCTGAACGGCTGCGTTTTCTGCGAAGGATCCTTTTCCAGATTATCCAGAGAGATTCCGAGTTTGCGCGAGATCGTCATGACTTCGTTAAAAGTAAACGGCACTTCCTTCCTCAATCTCCTGTATACGGCCTCTCTGGCCAAACACAGCGTCTCGGCAAGGGTATTCACAATCTCTACCTTCTGGGGGATTTTCTGTGCGATCTCTTTCAGGAAACTATCATATAACTCATCTTCTTTCATACATCTCATATCGTACAAATGTATCAACAATTCCGTGTTTTTTCCTATCAATAACGCCGGTCGCCCGATTTTCGTATTGCAGTCTTACATGTTTTCACTATTTTTGAGCATATGAAACCAATAGGCATCATATCGGACACCCACGGGTGTTTTGACAAACCGCTACAGGATTTTCTGGCGGGAGTAGACGAAATCTGGCATGCCGGAGATATCGGCTCGCTCGAACTGGCCGACCGCATAGCCGGATTCAAACCCCTTCGCGCGGTTTATGGAAACATCGACGCTACACCTACGAGGCGCGCATTCCGGAAGACCGAATTCTTTGAGTGCGAGGGCCTGCGGATCATGATGACGCATATCGGAGGGTACTCTAATCGCTACGAGCAGTCTGTCGCCGAAACCATCTCGGCCGAAAAACCCGACATTCTGGTTACGGGGCACTCACACATACTGAAAATATTCCGTGACAAGACATTCGGCCTGCTCAATATCAATCCAGGGGCCGCCGGATGTTACGGAATCCACACGGTCAGGACAGCCGTTAGGCTTACCCTCGACAACGGTGAAGCACGTGACCTCGAAATCGGCGAGTGGCCGAGATAGCCGTTCCGTCTTCCGGCGCACCGGGCCTCCATCTAATGAATTTACAAATTCTATAAAATATTCCTATATAGGACTCCGTTATATTTGCCTAACAACGGAGATGGAATAATGCAAAAAAGACAATCAATACTGCTCGAGAACCTAATCGCACTGTCGGCTTTCGACGCGGAAAAGAAAAACCACCAGACCCATCTGCTCGACAGGTTGTTCCTGCTTTTACTGGGACAGGAAAACTGCCACGCCATGAAGATATTGAGGAACAGGCTTAAGGACTGGGAACTGTACCAGATCAAGATACGCATAGAGCGTGAAATAGAAAAATCTGAAGCATCGGCCCCTAAAACCGACCGCGAAGAGTTCTATTCTGAACTCGTCACCAGGCTGACCGCCGTTTCGGGCCACGACGCAAAACCCAATACCGCTCATTTGCTTCTGTATATACTTTCAGAACCCGAGAGCATCGCTGCAAAGATATTAGGCTTATATCACATCAAGACCGTCGAAATATCTTCAGAACTTGCAAAGCTGTCTGCAGAAGAGAACTATCTGAGCGAAATACGCATCGTCCGCCGCCGGGATATCCGTCCAGAGGACGATGACCGGGAACTTCCAGAAGAAGAGGCAAAGCCACGTGGAAAAAAACCGGCCATGCTCGATAAGTATGGCGTCGAATTGACATGCGCAGCCCGGGAAGGACGCATCGACACAGTCGTGGGACGCAACAGGGAGATAGAACGGCTCGTCCAGATACTCGGACGCCGCAAGAAGAACAATCCTATCCTGGTCGGCGAAGCCGGCGTAGGCAAGAGCGCCATAGTCGAGGGTCTGGCCCTTCAGATAGCGTCGGGTGAGGCACCCGAATCGCTACAAGGTAAAAAAGTGTGGTCTCTAGACATGGCTTCGCTGATCGCCGGGACCAAATTCCGCGGCGAGTTCGAGGAACGTATCAAGGAATTGATGACGGAACTCGCGAAACAAAAAGACACCATCGTCTTCATCGACGAGATACATACCATAGTGGGCACAGGAAGTTCCCAAGGGAGCCTCGACACCGCGAACATACTGAAACCCGCGCTCGCCCGCGGAGAACTCCAATGCATCGGAGCCACGACGCTCGACGAATACCGCGAAAACATCGAAAAGGATGCCGCGCTCGAACGCCGCTTCCAGAAAATCATAGTGGAACCTACAAACAGGGAGGATACGCTGGAAATCCTGCGCAACATCAAATCACACTACGAAAAACACCACTCAGTGACATATACCGACGAAGCCCTGTTCGCCTGCGTCGACCTCACGGAACGCTACATCACCGACCGCCACTTCCCCGACAAGGCCATCGACGCGATGGACGAAGCCGGCTCGAAAGCACACATCTTCGGTTGTACAGGAAGAGAAGGACATGTGGAGATAACTCCCGAACATATCGAGGAAATCATCACTACCATGACAGGCATCCCCGTGGAGAAGATTTCGCAGGGAGAGCAGTCGCGGCTGTCTACCCTCCGGCAGCATCTTTCGGAAGTTGTCGTGGGACAGGATGCAGCGGTGGGAAAAGTCGCGCGATCGATCGTCCGCAGCCGCGCCGGCCTTAAAGACCCCAACAAACCTATCGGAGTGTTCCTGTTCGTAGGGCCTACCGGAGTGGGAAAGACACTGCTCGCAAAAGAACTTTCCAAATGGATGTTCGACCGCAGCGACGCGCTGATACGCATCGACATGAGCGAATTCTCGGAAAAGCACAACGTTTCACGGTTGATCGGTTCCCCCCCTGGATACGTGGGTTACGGCGAAGGCGGCCAGCTCACGGAAGCGGTCCGCCGCCAGCCCTACTCGGTCGTGCTGTTCGACGAGGTAGAAAAGGCCCATCCGGACGTATTTAATGTGATGCTGCAGATGTTTGACGACGGGCACCTCACCGACGGGCTTGGGCGCAAGGTGGATTTCCGCAACACCATAATAATAATGACTTCCAATGTCGGATCGCGGGCCATAGCGCAAAAAGGTTCGGCAGTGGGATACAACACCTCGAAAACGATCAGCAGAGAGATTGCCAACAAGGAAGCCGATTACCGGTGCGCACTCAATCAGACCTTCGCGCCCGAATTTATAAACCGCATCGACGACATCGTGATATTCAACACCCTCACGGGCGAAAACGTGGAAAAAGTGGTGGAACTCGAACTCGGGGAACTAGTGGCGCGTGCCGAAAAACTGGGCTACAGGCTCGAAATTTCGGAAGCGGCCAAACGCGAACTGGCGGCCGTGGGTTACGAGCCTGAATACGGTGTACGCTCGCTCAAACGGGCCATCCTCGACATGGTCGAAGAACCTCTGGCGCAGATGATCGTCGATGGCGGGATAAAACCCGGCGAAACAATCGATATCGTCCATTCTGGCGAAGCTATAGAGCTGCTCGTCAAAGCTGCGTAACGACAAACTGCCGGGTAGCGGCAGCGAAAAGCCCAGACCTAACTTTAGAAACCTAATCTTTGCCGGCGGCCGTCCCATTTCTGAATGAGGCGGCCTTTTTTCATTTCACGATGAGTTCGCGGACAAGAACGTGTCCGGACCGAAGATTTATCTCGTCGCGCAGGAACGTGCGCTGCATAAAGGTTTCGTGGCGGACGACAGCCGAGGTTATCTTCACGATCATAATGCCGTTCTTGTAGGTGACTTCGCCGGTGTACGCCGCGACAAGAGGGCCTGCGACCTCTGCCCATATATCCGGCAGGCGGCCCTCGGCGAGCTTCCGCCGGATCGACGGATCGCGAAACAGGTCGTCTAACAACTCCCCCACCCTGACTGTCCGTGTCCTGCGCATGCCTACCGTATTTTTTCTATTTCCCCGTCACGGAGTTCGAACAGCGAGTATTCGCGTCCGCCGTCGCGCAGAATGGATTCGAGGCGCGGACGGTTGCAGTCCGATATGAAAACCTGTCCGAAATGTTCGGTATCGACAAGCCCGATGAGCCTTTCCACCCGTCCGGCATCGAGCTTATCGAAAAGATCGTCGAGCAGCAGTATGGGCTTTTCGCCCGAAGCATCGCGCACCACAGCGAACTGCGCAAGTTTCAGCGCAATAAGGAACGACTTCTGCTGCCCCTGCGAGCCGTACTTTTTCAGCGGATACCCGCCGATGCGCATAGCGATATCGTCGCGGTGGACACCGCTTGTCGAGAACTGGTTGATAAGATCCTTTTCGCGCGCGGAGGCAAGCACCTCCATGAAATCGCAACCTGCAAGTTCCGACCGGTAGCGCAATTCCACCTCCTCACGATCGTCGGAGAGCGTACGGTAGTAATCCGCAACGAATGGCTGCAACTTTGCTATCACTTCGGCGCGCCTGGCGTAAATCGTCCGTCCATGCTCTGCCATCTGCATATCGAGCACATCGAGAAGCTCCCTGCATCCGGAATTGAAGGGTTGTTTCAAAAGGCGGTTGCGCTCGGACAGCACCGTATTATAGCGCATCAGGGCGTTCAGGTACTCGCGATCGAGCTGCGAAATGAAAGCGTTGAGCCAACGGCGGCGCTCGTCTGCGGCATCGGCTATCAGGAATGCATCCGACGGCGAAACCATCACCACCGGAATGACCCCCACGTGGTCGGAGAGGCGTTCGTACTCCTTCCCGCAGTATTTCAGCTTTTTGCCTCCCGGCGGAGAGAACGAGCAGACAACACTCAGATTCCGTCCCGCGTCGTCGGCGTACTCCCCCTCGGCGACGAAGAACTGCGCACCGTGACGAAGGCTCTGGCGGTCGGTCATCCCCAACGAACTCTTGCACATCGACAAGTAATGCACTGCGTCGAGCACGTTGGTTTTTCCGGCCCCGTTCTCGCCCGTGAAACAGTTGATTCCCTCTGAGAATCCAGGTGCTGCAGAGGCTATATTCTTGAAATTGACGAGCGAAAGTTTACGCAGTTTCATGGGCGGCGGTTTTTCAACTCCAAAGGTAGCAAATATCCCGGGATCGCCCTCAAATTTTAATGGCCCGTATTTCTTTTTTATATAAAAAGAGTTACCTTTGTAGCCTGATTTTGAAAAACTAAATAAGATTTATCATATGGCAAACAAAGCAGGCTCGACCGCAAAAAAGGCCGCCGCAGTTGAAAAAGACCCTGAAGTGAAGATCGAGAACGCCCTCGGCAAAACCGAACTGTTCTTCGAAAAGAACTGGAAAATATTAACTACGGTCGGTGTAGCGATTTTGGTTCTGGCCGGAGCGATATACGGATATCAGGCTTTCTACAAAGCCCCTCAAGGCAAAAAAGCGGCCGACGCCATGTATGTAGCCCAGCAGCTTTTCGATCAGGAAGACTATGCGACCGCGCTCAAAGGCGACGGAAACAACCTCGGTTTCGCAGACATAGCCGACAACTACGGCGGCACCCGCCAGGCAAGCCTTGCAGCCCATTATGCCGGCATCTGCTTCATGCAGGAAGGCGATCTTGACAGCGCATTGGAATATCTGTCGAAATACAAAGCCACCAAAGGCGCGCCCAACGGCCTTGTGAACGCCGAGAACGAAGGACTTAAAGGCGACATCTACGTGCAGAAAGGTGACTACGTATCTGCCATAAAGCATTTCGAGAAAGCCGCCGCTGCCGCAGATAACATAGCGACCACACCCTTATATCTTAAAAAACTGGGCCTTGCGTATGAAGCAGCCGGCGACTACGCCGCTGCAGTGAAGGCTTACCACCGCGTATCGGACGAATATCCGGCCAGCCTCGAAGCACGCGAAAGCGAAAAATTCGCATCGGCTGCCGAACAGAAAATGTAACTCCGACCGATGTCAGGTAAAAAAAAGGATCTTTCGCAATTCGACTCTCCGTTGCCGTCAGCCGACGACATGAAGTTCGGTATCGTGGTGTCGGAATGGAACCGGGAAGTGACTGAATCCCTGCTCAGAGGAGCCGTGCGTACACTCCGCAGCGCCGGTTGCGCAGAACACAACATTCTCATCAAGTACGTTCCGGGGACATTCGAGCTTCCGCTCGGCGCGCAGTTCTTTGCCGAATATACTGATGTCGATGCTGTTATCGCACTTGGATGCGTCATCCAGGGGGACACACGCCATTTCGATTTCATCTGCCAGGGAACTACACAAGGTATTATGCAGCTGCAGATCACATGGAACATGCCGATTATCTTTGGAGTACTGACTACCAACGACATGCAGCAGGCCCTCGACCGGGCTGGCGGAAAACACGGCAACAAGGGTGACGAAGCCGCTGCAACCGCCGTCAACATGGTCAAGCTTCAAAATGAAATGGAGCAGTCGGCTGAGAACATCAACCGCGAATTCACGAGAAACGTAAATTAGCTATTAGTGATTAATATTAGACGTGAGTCTGATTACTCATAAAGCAAAACCCGCGACATAAATCGCGGGTTTTGCTTTATACTAACGGCGCTTTATAACTAATCACTAATAGCTAATAACTATCCCTTCATGTATTCCTCGATCTCTTCGGTGGTGATGGGAATTCGCCGGGCGCCAAGCATACGGTTTCCGTCAGGCGTCACCAACAAGTCATCCTCAAGGCGGATACCGCCGAAATCGTAGTAACCGGCAAGCTTGTCGAAATTGACAAATCCGGCGCAGGTCCCCTCGGCCCTCCATTTGGCGATGAAGTCGGGTATGAAATAGATACCCGGCTCGACCGTGACGACCATTCCTGCCTGCAGCCTTCGGCCCATGCGGCATCGCGCCACCGACGGATGTGTAGAACGCGGAGTCTCCACATCATAACCGACGTAGTTCTCGCCCAGATCCTCCATGTCATGGACGTCGAGGCCCATGTGGTGACCCAACCCATGCGGCATGAACAGAGAGTGGACGCCTGCCATGACCGCATCGTCGATATCGCCGCGAACCAAACCGAGCGAATGAAGTCCTTCGACCAACACGCGCGCCGCTGCAAGATGTACATCGACGTAGCGAACATCGGGTGCGGCGAGAGTGAATGCGTGATTGTTGGCCGCGAGGACTATGTCGTAGATATCTTTCTGCTTCTCAGTGAATCTGCCGCTGACAGGTATGGTGCGCGTGTTGTCGCTGCAATAGTTAGACAGCGCCTCGGCACCTGCATCGACAAGCAGCATGCGTCCGTCCCGAAGGATTCCGTCATGGCTGTGGTTATGCAGCGTTTCGCCGTGCTGCGACACGATCGAATGGAACGACACACCCCAACCGTACTGTATCGCCACACCCTCGATGGCCCCGGCAATTTCTCTTTCTGGCGTCCCCTGACAGCACATCTGCATCGCCAGCGTGTGCATCCGGTAGGCAATCTCGCACGCCTCCTCTATCTGCACGATCTCCTCGTCGGACTTTTTGTCACGCATCGACACCACTTCGCGAATCAGTTCGTCGGAAGGGGTCAGACCGCCCGGAGCGAGGCTGTTCAGCAAAATCTTGGTTTCGCCGCGATAGGGAGGCAGGATGTGTATAGTACGGCCTTTCGCGATTGCAACGGCTATGGTTTCGGCCAGATGGGCGAAAGGCGCAGTATTGCTTACGCCGACTTCCGCCGCCAGTTCTTCGACTTTCGGCTGCGGACCCATCCAAATGATATCATCGATGGTGAAATCGTCGCCGAAGATGGTGTCTATGCCGCTGTCGGTATCGATCACGCCTGCAAGTCCGGGCAGGTTGAGGCCGAAAAAGTAGAGGAAGTTGCTGTCCTGTCGGAACCGGTAGGCGTTGTTTGGATAATTGACCGGGGATTCGACATGGCCGGGAAGCAGTATCAGTCCCTTGCCCCGCATTTTCTTGCGCAACGCGTCGCGTCTTTGTGTGTAGGTTTCCTTGCTGAACATGGCTGTATGTTTTAGTTTAACTCGAAAACCCACCTGCTTTGCAGGTGGTAATGTACTTTTGGCTATGCCTCAAATTGTCATTCCGAATATCCGCAGGATTGAGGAATCTTCCGTATAGTGTTTTTCCATATTCTGTAGATTCCTCGTCGTCACTTCGTTCCTCGCTCGGAATGACATTCGAAGACTGTGCCTTCACTCTTTTTACTAAATCCACTTTCCAGGAAAGTGGTTGTTTAATTGTCGATTATTTTATACAACTTATCTCCGCGGCGAAGGTTTTTTTCGCTCTTTATCGAGCAGTAGATTCCCTGAGGAGCTACATCGGCAGATTTTTCGGCCACATAAACTTCGACAGCCGCGATTTCGGCCGCGCCGGTGGTCTCGCCCAATACGACAACATTGCTGCCCGACTCCAGCGGCGAAGCCTCAACGAGTATTTCAGCAACCGATATATTTTTGAAGAAGTTCGTCACCTTTCCCACATAAACCTTGCGTTTGGTAGCCGACGAACCGTAGTTCTTGCTTAATTCAGGCACGGGTTTGCCGAGATAGTACCCTCCCCAAAAGCCGCGGTTGAAAACCTCGCCCAGCCGTTCAGTCCACGCGGCGACCATCTCTTCCGAAAAGATCCCGTTTGCAACCGCCTTCACGGCTTCGTCGTAAACCTCGACTACACGCTTCACATACTCGGCAGAACGCGCCCTGCCCTCGATTTTCAGCACCCGCACCCCAGCCTTTATAAACCTGTCGAGAAACGGCAGCGTGCATAGGTCCTTTGGCGAAAGCAGCCAACGGTCCTCTACGACTATTTCGTCGCCGGTTTCGCGGTCGCGCAGTTCGTAACTGCGCCGGCAAAGCTGGCGGCACGCCCCGCGGTTCGCCGAATTGCCACTCTCGTGAAGGCTCAGGTAGCATTTTCCCGAAATAGCCATGCAGAGCGCTCCGTGGGCAAACATTTCTATCTTGACAAGTTCGCCGCGTGGACCACGTATGTCCTGTTTTACGATCTCCGAGTGTATGCAGTCCACCTGCTCCAACGAAAGTTCTCGCGCCAGCACCACAACGTCGGCCCACTGCGAATAGAACTTTAACGTGTCGGCATTGGAAACGTTCAACTGGGTCGAGATATGTACCTCCATCCCTGTAGAGCGCGCATAAAGTATGGCAGACTGGTCGGCTGCAATAATGGCATCGACGCCCTCAGCCACAGCCCGGTCGACAATCCGCTTCATCAGCGCGACCTCGTCGTCGTAGATGACCGTGTTGACAGTCAGGTAGGTCTTCACCTTACGTTTGCGGGCACGGCGGACTATCTCTGCAAGGTCGTCGAGCGTGAAGTTGGCCGAAGAGCGGGCGCGCATGTTCAGTCCCTCCACCCCGAAATAAACGGAATCGGCTCCTGCGTCCATGGCTGCCATCAGCGACTCGTAAGAGCCGACTGGTGCCATTATTTCTATATCCTTTCGTGTCAACATATCCGCTTTGGGATAATCTTCCTGATCGCATTTCATTATCTTATGGTCAATGGCTTCACCGAAGCCTATCAGAAATTCGATCACTCCCTCATAAATCCTCCCCATGACCATATGGGAAGACTTGTTTTATAATTTGGGTTTCGTATCCGAACTTTTAATCACTACTTATTCCTGCCGAGCAGACCCAGTGCAAACTCCTTCAGCGCCGCGATCTTTTCGGCAGGGACGGAGAGTCCGCCCAGCGCGGCGGCGGCGACGGCGAAACGACGGCCTATTTCCTCCTCGGCCGCCCGTTTCACATCGTAACGGTCGTATATCTGCAATACTTTCTTTATCTTCTCCTCCGGAGTATACCGTATGTCTTTGTGTATCATAGCCAGTTCAGTGCGATCATCGGAATTCGCCGCGGCCATCGCATTCATTTTCAGGAAGGTCTTCTTCCCCTCGAGGATATCTCCGCCGACGGTTTTGCCCAGGCGCGAGTCGCCGTAGCTGTCCAACAGGTCGTCCTGCATCTGGAATGCGATGCCGAACTCCATGGCGAAATCACGCAGGTACCCGATATCTTCCGCTGACGCCCCTCCGACGACCGCCCCCATGGAAACCGCACCTACGAACAAGGCCGAAGTCTTCAATTCGATCATCGAGATATGCTCCTGCAGCGTCACATCGTCGCACTCCTCGAAATCCATGTCGTACTGCTGACCCTCGCAAACTTTTATAGCGGCTTCGTTGAAATACTCCATGACGGCAGACAGCTTGTCCGGCTTTGTTCGTGCGAGTTCGGCGTATGAGTAGATCATCATGGAATCTCCCGAAAGGGTCGCGACGTTGGTGTTCCATTTACTCCAGACCGATGGACGGCCTCGCCTCAATGGAGCATTGTCCATGATATCGTCGTGGAGCAGGGTGAAATTATGGAACATTTCCACTGCTGCGGCGGCAGGCAGGCATCCGGAGACGTCGTCGCGGAACAGTCCGCATGCAATCAACACAAACATGGGCCTCAGGCGTTTACCTCCCTCCGAAAGCGAATAGCGGATAGGATCGTAAAGTCTCCGCGGGTTCTCCGGAAAACTCGCCGACGAAACGTATTCCTCGATCATAAGCCCGTAGCGTTCGGTCAGATTCATGGCGTTATATTTTGATTCCGGACAAAGATAGTCATTTACCGTAAAAGGAGATAAAAAAACGCACCCTATACGGAGTGCGTTCTTTAGCAGTCTGCCTGCTCTTATTTCTGCTGCGGAGTTCCGGGAGCCGCCATAATCATTCCCTTGTCGACTTCGATATCGACGTCCTTGCCGATCTGCACGACAACGGTCGAAGGCTTGACTTCCTTTATGGTGCCGTGTATACCGCCTGCAGTGACGACTTTCTGTCCTTTCTCGAGCGCATTGCGGAATTCATTGAGTTTTTTCTGCTGTTTCTGCTGGGGACGGATCATGAAAAGCCACATCACCACGAAGATGAGGACCATCATCAGGATCATGCTCATACTGGAACTCATTCCAAACATTCCTTTTGCCTGTCCGCCTTCGGCAGCAGCCGTTTCCTGCAACATTATTACCAACGGTGTCATAATTTTTTATCTTTTATGGTTAGAACTTACCTTAACCTTATTTTGCAAAGGTATCAAAATTTCCGTCTTTCACAAAAAAATAAGAGTTACTCCACTTGAGCCTGAATGAACAACCGATATGCCTGATGGCCAGCCGAGGTACGTATTTCGATAGATTTCATCTGCATACCCCACATCCCCCGGCTGTCGAAGCGGAACGAAAAATGCCCTTTTTCACCCGGCTGGATCGGTTTGCGTTCATACTCGGCCGAGGTGCATCCGCACGATGTCTCCACTTCGATTATGACAAGCGGGTTCGTTCCCGTGTTCCGGAGCCAGGCGTCGTATTGCACGATCTCTCCCGCATGAAGTTTCCCTATATCCACCGTCGTGTCGGCCCTCGCCAGCAGGACTTCCGGCGAAATGTCAAAAACGGCATTTGTACCTCCCGCCGTTTTCGTAGCTTGCGGACCGCCGCAGGCCACCGCGAAAAATACGATTATCGCCGGAATTATTTTTTTCAACTCGTAACTCGTAATTTGAAATCCGTAATTAAACGAGGCCGCGTCCCTCCTTACTGATCCGCCCTTCTGCGGCGAGGGTTTCAGCAACCTTGTCCAGTATACCATTGATGAATAAATTACTGCCCGGAGTACTGTAATACTTCGCTATCTCTATATATTCGTCCAGGGTAACTTTGACCGGAATTTCAGGAAAAGTTGTCAGTTCGGCGATCGCAGTGGTCATAATAAGATTGTCCATGAAGGCGATTCGCTCAACGTCCCAATTCTCGGTAAACTTTCCCACATACCGTAGGTTTTCTTCGAAACCATCCGCAGCATCGACAAAGAGTTTGTCGGCGAACTGGGGATCGTCCTCGCTTTTAAACTCTTCGAGCACAGGAATATCCGTCTGCGCCTCGCGTATTTTCTCGAGCGTCCGGACCACCATCACAATGGCGAAACCCAAGTCATCGTTCCACAGGATCGACTGCTCTTCGAGCACCGATTCCAGCAATTCGCTGTCCTCAATCTGCGGCGAAGAGTAAAAATTGCGTACCAACTCGACATCCTCTTTGAGGTTGCCCTGCGGCGAGTCCATGTATTTCTTATAGTAATCGCTTTCGACCAGCGAGTTGTACAGTTCCTTTATAAGTTCGGGATAGTTGGACCAGCCGAGCGACTTCTTCTTGAGGTATCCGGTCACGGCATCACTCTCTTCGATGCGGCGGATGAGTTCGTTCTCGACGAATTTCAGATTCGGATTCTTCTCTTCGGGGGTGGGCAGGTGCTTGCGGCGGCCGATCTCGATACGGTCCTCGGCGTAGCGGCGCACCTCGACTATGAGCCACAGCATCTGGAAATAAAGGTCGTAGGCCTTGTCAATGGAAAAGCGCAGGTTTTTGCGCGACACCTTGACCGACTCGCCCTCCGATTGGAAATGGGCATAGAGCGCCTTGATAACCTTAATCCTCAACAATCTCCGGCTCAGCATAATGACATTTTTCTTAAAGATCCGGACGCAAAGATAATGAAGAATCATAAATCATGAATCATAAATCATGAATAAAGGCGTGCTTCGCACAATTTATTACATTGACAATTTTACTCGATGCATGGAGTTTGACATTATTGACCCCCTCAAAAAATAATATTAATTAAACATCGCGCAGCGACACATTGATTCTTAATCCTTGATTTATGATTCTTTATTATCTTTGTGGTCCAAATGAATGCCCGAATGGAAGATATACAGGACAAGACGCCCGAAGAGAAAGTTTACGACCTGGTTGTGATAGGCGGGGGCGCGGCCGGACTGATGGCCGCCGGAACAGCCGCACGCGACGGCAAATCTGTGCTGCTCATCGAAAAAATGGAAAAGACCGCCCGCAAGGTCAACATCACGGGCAAGGGACGATGCAACCTGACGAACAAGTGCGAGCCGGATGAATTTCTGTCGAAAATACGGGCGAACGCCGGTTTCTTCGCTCCGTCGCTCCAATATTTCGGCATCAACGCGACGTGCGGTTTCTTCCAGACACAGGGCGTTAAACTTGAAGTGGAACAGGGGAAAAGAGTTTTTCCGAAAAGCGGCAAGGCGTTCGAAATATCCGACGCACTGCGCTGGTGGTGCCACGATTTCGGAGTGGTGGTGATGCTTAACACTAAAGTCGAGGAGATACTCACGGCCGGAGGGCGCGTCTACGGCGTCACCTACACCAACAAGCGCGGTTTCCGCCGCAAGGCCGAGGCGCGCAACGTGCTGCTGACCACGGGCGGAGCATCGTACCCTGCAACCGGTTCCACAGGCGACGGTTATAAGTTGGCGCACGCGGTCGGACACCATATCGTCCCGGTGCGCCCGTCGCTGGTGGCGCTGAAAAGCACACATCCGAAAATGGCCGATCTCGACGGACTGAGACTCAAGAATATACGCGCCGAACTTGTCGTGGACGGCAAAGTGGAAGCCGACGAATTCGGCGAAATAGAGTTCTCGCGCCGAGGACTGGAAGGCCCTGTCATCCTGCGAATGAGCCGCACCGCGGTGGATGCGCTGATAGACGAGAAACGAGTCGAAGTGCTGCTCGACCTGAAGCCGCCACTCGACGAAGAGATACTCCGCGGACGCATTGCCCGCGAAACCGAACAACTCCCGCCTCAGGCATTCGTCATAGAGCTTCTTCGCAAGATGCTGCCTCGGAATCTGGTCTATTTCGTAGCCGACCAGGCCGGACTGCATCCTAAAACCTACGCAAGCCGCCTTACCACGGACGAGATCGGACGCATGATCGCCGCCATGAAGCGCATCGCGTTCCCAATTTCGGACTACGGTCCTTTCGAAGAAGCCATCGTGACTGCCGGAGGGGTTGACACGGCGGAAGTCGATGCGGAAACCCTGCAGTCAAAACTCGTGAGAGGGCTTTATTTTGCCGGCGAAGTGCTCGACCTGGACGCCGACACAGGCGGGTACAACCTGCAAATAGCCTTCTCTACCGGCAGGCTTGCCTCTCAGCTTAAAGGAAGCCATAAATGAGAAAGAAACGTAATATAAAAGGCAGGATCGCCCGTGCGGCGGTCTATTCGCGGACCTTGGCCCATATCAAGCATTACCGCGGCGCAGGGGTGCATTCGCCTTTCGTCTACGGGGTGATCCGCAACGCCATCATGAAGCACTCACCCGAAGGCGGCCATGCGCTGTTTGACGAACTTCGCGGTCGAGGATTCTCTAAAAAACGCGCAGCGCAACTCCAAAATCTCTACACGTTCCACAGCTACTCTTCGGCGCCGTTTGCAGAAGAGGCAGTGTCCGCTCCGAAACTGGATGCCGGAACCCTCTGTTTCGTAATGCCGTCGCTGTCGGAAGGCGATACTTTGGCGCTGATAGAAAAGGCCAAAGGGACGGGCTGTGCGCTCTGTTTCATAGAACCTTACGGCGGCCGCAGACGCAGACGCCTTGCGCAAAGGCTGGTCGCAGCCCATCGCCATACCAGCGTTGACAACCGCGGATTCCTGCTCCTGTTCTTCAACGAGCGCCTGCCGAAACAGCATTTCAAACTGTAGCCTGAAACACGGCAGAGTATTTGCACTGACCTTACGGCATTATGAAAGTATATACAAAGACAGGCGACAAAGGCTGCACATCTCTCATTGGGGGTGAGCGGGTGCCGAAATGCGACGGCAGGGTAGAAGCCTATGGAACGGTCGATGAACTGTCGGCCCACCTTGCCATGCTCGAAGACATGATGCGTGCAAACGGCGGGTTTGGTGAGATGACCGCCTGGCTTGAAAATATCCAAAGCGACCTGATGTACATCGAAGCGATGCTCGCGGTCGGCAAGGGCGGAGACGACAAAACGGCTTTGCTCCCGGAGGTGTCGGTCTCCCGGCTCGAAAGACAGATCGACATGATGTCGGACGGCCTCGTGCAGGTTACGAAATTCGCCCTCCCAGGAGGGCATCCCATAGTATCCCAGAGCCATATCTGCCGTACTGTCTGCCGTCGCGCAGAACGGATAACAGTCGAAATATCAATGAAATACACCGCGCAACCCATAGTGGCGGAATACCTCAACAGACTCTCGGACTGGCTGTATACAGCTGGCCGTAAAGCTGTTAATATTTTGTCGGTAAAAGATCGTTATTGGACTCCCTGAAAAGTTTTGAAATATCATATTAATTTTTATTTTTGCATTCTGTAAGGCAGGAAATCGAAGGCCGTAAAAGTTTGGGGAAATAATAAAAACACGATAAAACCATGTATTGGACGCTTGAGTTGGCTTCGAAGTTGGAAGATGCTCCGTGGCCCGCGACGAAAGAGGAACTGATCGATTATGCTGTCCGTTCAGGCGCTCCGCTCGAGGTGATCGAGAATCTGGAGGAAATAGAGGACGAGGGTGATATTTACGAGAGTATAGAAGATATCTGGCCCGATTACCCCAGCAAAGACGATTTCTTTTTCAACGAAGAAGAGTATTGATTAACGGCTGTAAACCCTTCCGCATGGCTTTTGTGCTTGGCCGAAGGGTTTGCCGTCTTCACCTTAAAAGGAAAAGGGTTGGCCTGAAAGAGCGGATTTAAGGCGAACAAGGAATGGAAAGCGCAACCGACACTGCGGAGCGAGAGCAAAGGCTGTTTACAGTCTATGCCTAACCGCGAGGAGGAAGGCGATGCCAATGTGCCAGGCGACATGGGCATTTCACCGACGAAGTTCGACCGAAGAACGAAGCAAGGGAGATTGTTTTATAAATTCTGCCTTGTAGGAGGAGGAAAACGAAGTTAACTTAGAAGAAGCAGCCTTTCAGGGCAAGCCGAAAAATGGAATGCCGAGATTATTCATCATAGCGGGCTGTAATGGCGCCGGTAAAACCACCGCTTCGTACACCATGATGCCCGAAATGCTGGAGATCTCGGAATTGGTGAATGCAGACGAAATTGCCAAAGGTTTGTCGCCGTTCAATCCGGACAGCGTCGCCATACAGGCAGGCAAGATCATGCTGATGAGGGTGAGGGAGCTTATCCTGATGGGCGCCGACTTTGCGTTCGAAACCACATTGGCTACCAAGTCGTACTACAACCTGATCAAGGAGGCGCAGGACAGGGGTTATTTCGTGACGCTGCTTTATCTTTGGCTGCCCTCGCCCGAACAGGCGATAAAGCGAGTGGCCCAACGGGTCAGCGAGGGAGGACACAATATACCGGAAAACGTCATCCGCAGGCGTTACGCGGCAGGGATTAAAAACCTGTTCAATATATATATGCAGGCGGCCGACTACTGGATGATCTACGACAGCGGCGATATAAATTACGGCAAAAAGATCGCTGTAGGCTCCAGGAATGAAACAAAAACGATATACGATTCGTTAGTATATAGCAAACTCGAGAATTATGAGTGACAATGACATCAAACAGATGACCGAAAAGATCGACGAAGGCATCCGTAAGGCTCAGGAAAAACTCGTCGAGAAAGTCAAAAAAGAGGACGGGAAACTAATCGTCACGCGCGACGGGCAAATACTGGCCCTTAATGCGAGCGAAGTGTAATCCGCATGCAACCTGAAACAGCAGTCCTGCAAGGACACTGATCAACCTGCTGACAGAAACCAAACACGAAAGAGATTTTTGCGATCCGGTAAGCCGGACAACATAAGGGCAGCGTACGAGGCTGCCCTTATGTTGTTTAATTACGAATTTTTAAATCACGGATTACGATATTATAATTTCTTTCATATTTTTGGACGAAAAGAAATCGAACGGCCATGAGAAGTTTTGCGAGCGACAACAATTCCGGGGTACACCCAAGGGTGATGGAAGCTATCGGAGAGGCCAATGCCGACCATGCAGCCGGTTACGGCGACGATCCTTGGACCATGCGGGCCGAGGCGGCCCTGAAAGATGTTTTCGGAGAACGGGCCGAACCGTTCATAGTATTCAACGGCACGGGGGCCAATTCGGTCGCTCTACAGGCGGCAACGAGGCCTTTCAACAGCATACTGTGCGCCGACACAGCCCATATTTACGTCGACGAATGCGGCGCTCCGTCACGTATGACCGGCTGCCAGCTCACTCCAATTGCCACTCCCGATGGCAAACTCACTCCTGAACTGATCCGTCCGCACCTGCATAATTTCGGGGTACCGCACCATTCCCAACCCAAAGCCGTGTATATATCGCAAGTTTCGGAATTAGGGACGGTCTATACCGTCGAAGAAGTGCGGATTTTGGCGGACTTACTGCACTCATACGGCATTTACCTGCACATGGACGGGGCGAGGCTGGCCAACGCATGCGCGTATCTGGGTTGCGCGATGAAAGAAATTACAGTCGACGCAGGTGTCGACTTGCTTAGTTTCGGGGGTACAAAAAACGGGATGATGATGGGCGAAGCCGTGATCACGTTCCGGCCAGAGATTGCCGAAAACATGAAATATCACCGCAAGCAATCGGCCCAGCTGGCCTCGAAAATGCGCTATCTGTCGGCCCAGTTCCTACCCTACCTCGACGGGTTGTGGCTCGAAAATGCCTCGCGCGCAAACGAAAGCGCAGCCCGCCTTGCAACCGTTTTTGCAAAATATCCGCAGATAAACTTCACGCAGAAACCCGAAACCAACCAGATATTCTGCACTGTTCCGGCAGAAGCCCTCGCAAAACTCCGCGAACGCTATTTCTTTTACATATGGAACGAAGAGGCGGGCGAGGCGCGCTTCGTCACATCGTGGGACACCACTACGGAAGACATCGCCGACTTCGGCCGCCTGCTCGCCGAAATTTTCGGGTAAATTAAAAACTAAGCGGCCCATCAATTTGGGCTGCTTGTTATATCACCGTTTTTGAAGTGCGGGCATCGACGTTGACGACCTTGCTGTGGGACGCCGAAGCACCGACCTGGTCGCTGTACACCGCTCGCGGAAGGTCATGCATGTTGTAGCACGAAGCCATCGAAGCGCCGTACGCTCCGGCCGATTTGATCGTCACCAAGTCGCCACGCCTAAGTTCGGAGAGCATGCGACCGCTGGCGAAAACATCGGACGATTCGCACACAGTCCCTGCAACTATATAAGGTTTAATTTCGCTTCCCGGGCGCGCATCGAGGTTTTCGATCTCGTGGTAAGCCTCATAAAGAGCAGGTCGGATCAACTGGGCCATGCTGGCGTCGACGATCGCCACCTCGTTGCCTGCCGAATTTATCTTATTGAACAAAACACGCGTAATAAGCTCTCCGCACTGTGCTACTACCGCACGGCCGAGTTCGAAATGCACCTCCACGCCATCGACGTCCAGATTCTTACGGAAAGCGTCGAAATATGCCTTGAAATCGGGCATCGGTTCGGCATCGGGGTTGTCGTAGTTGACGCCCAAGCCGCCGCCCATATTGAGGTAAGTGAGTGGGAAACCCTTTTCACGGAACCACTCCACGAGCGTGTTGACGCGGCGGCAGAAGAATTCAAACACGCGCATATCGGTGATCTGCGAGCCGATATGGAAATGCAGCCCCTGAAATTCGAGGTTTCCGTACTGCGCCAACTCTCCGGCCACCTGATCGATCTCCTTGTACGATATGCCGAATTTGCTGTCGGCCTGTCCGGTCGAGATATGACGGTGGGTCTGCGGATCTACGTCAGGATTGATGCGCAGCGCGACACGGGCCTTTTTGCCGACTCCGCCTGCTATGTCGTTTATTATCTGAAGTTCCTGCCTCGATTCGCAGTTGAACGCGCGAATGCCCTCCCCGATGCCGAGGCGTATCTCCCAGTCACTTTTACCCACCCCTGCATAAACAATGCCGTCGGCTGGAAAACCGAGACGGCGGATCAGCCGCAGTTCGTTTCCGCTTACGCAGTCGATGCCGATACCGTGGGCCAGCACCGCGCGCAGGATACTCTCGTCGTTGTTGGCTTTAATGGCATAATGCATCTTATAGCCGGAGCGGTTAGCTTCCGCCATAATTGCATCCAGTGTAGCGTTGAGCAGTCCCATGTCATAGAGGTAAAACGGCGTGGGATAATTCCTGAGGGTTTCCTTTATCTTCGAGCTTAACATTTCCTGAATATTTTCTATTTCCTTGTGGTCCCATACAAGCAAAATTCATGTTATAATTAGCCCATATGAACCATGCAAAAATATGTCGTTTTGTTTGTTTTTTCGACAAATTTTATGTTTTTTTGCAACAAACTTCCGCACAGTGAAAATTTAGACAAGTTGACAGGATATTCATAACAAACGAAGTGCGAAATCAGTTAAATTTCACAAACTACATATATGTTGACAATACCAAATGTAGTCGAGGAGGTGATCAAAAAAAAGCCTTTCCTCGAAGGCGCCCTGATCGAAGGGCTTATAAATCTTTCGGCGCTTGCCCGGCAGCTTAAACCCGAGATCGAACAAAAAATCGGGAAACCGGTCAACGAAAGCGCCGTTATTATGGCCCTCAACCGCCTGGTGCCGCGACTCGAACTCACCTCGACAATGAAATTCAAACGCATCATCGCGGGCGTCGGCGACATCATTGTCCGCTCAAACCTTACAGACTTCACCTACAGCAACACCTCAAGCCTCTACAGCCGTCAGGAAGAACTGCTGCGCGAGGTATATTCGGCCACCACCGCTCAGGACGTTTTCTGCACATTTTCACAGGGCATATACGAAACCACACTCGTCGTGAGCAGCTCGCTCAGCGAACTGGTAGAAAGGGTTTTCAGGGATGAGACACTTATACTCAAGCGCGAGAACCTGTCATCGATAACGGTGAAGCTGCCGCCAGAAAACACAGCGTGTCCCGGGGTTTACTATTATATATTCAAAGAGCTGGCGTGGGACAACATCAACATCGCCGAAGTGATCAGCACCTCGAACGAATTCACCGTAGTGGTAAGCGACAACGACATACACCGTGCATTCACTATCCTTATGGAGGCAAAACGGGGCGTGCAATAAATTTAAATCCGGGAGAGATGGATAAGATGAAGATAAATGACCGCATAAGCCGCCTGGCCGAACTGGCTGCGGGATGGGAAACACATGAGGCCGTGGACCCGCTGGAACGCGACCTTGCGTTGGAAATACTGCGCGGACTGTATGCAGATATTAAGTTTGCAAAACCGGAACCGGATGGTTGCGCTATCACGGAGCCGGAAGTTTTGCCGGAACCGGCCGCCTGCGATATGCCTGTGCAGCCAGTCGAATCGGAGAACGAGATAGCCTGGAAGGATATTCTGGGGACGGAGCCTGTTGCCCGCGTTGCTCCCGAGCCGGAACGGATCGCGGAACCGGAACATGCGGCAAAACAAGAACCGCAGGCGGTTGCAGAACCAGAACTGCAATCCATTGCAGAACCGCTCCCTGCGCCCGAGCATGCACCGGAAGCAGAAGATATACCGGTAAGGCGCCGCAAGGTAGACCCCGGCGTGATACGTTCGCTATACGGCGAGCCGGAACGCCGACAGCAGATTATCCAAGAGCCGGAACAAGAGTTTGCCCCCATTCCGGAGAAACCGGCAGCTCCTGTCAAGGAAGAATCTACAATGGAATCCGCAAAAGAGCCTGAGCTGCAAAAAGAAGAGCCTGTCATCAAAGCGGCCCCTGCAACCGATATGAAATCAACGACCCTCCCGGCAGAGGCTCCGCAAACTCCCCGGTCCCCGATTCTCGGCGACATGAACGCCGGACGCCAGACGCTCGGCGAAACCCTGCGGAACGGAGAGAAAGACATGGCTTCCAAGATAGCTGCAGCGGAACGGCGCGACCTGAAGCAGTCCATCGGGATCAACGACAAATTCCTGATGATACGCGACATGTTCGACGGCGATGCTAACGCATTCGGCGACGTGATCGCCTATCTGGATACATTCACCGACCTCGACGAGGCCATAATCTACATACACGACACATACGACTGGAGCGCCGACAGCGACGGAGTGAAACTACTGGTCGAACTGCTCGAACGAAAACTGGGATAATCTCATGGCCCGCCTGTACATAGTTCCCACCCCTATAGGGAATCTGGAAGACATCACCCTGCGTGCACTACGGATACTGAAGGAAGTCGACTGCATTCTGGCCGAGGACACCCGCACGACCGCTGTCCTGTTGCGCCACTACGGAATCGCTACACCGATGCGATCGCACCATAAATTCAACGAACACGGCACCTCGGAACGTGTGGCGGCGGACATTGCCTCCGGGCAGACTATCGCCCTGGTAAGCGACGCCGGCACTCCCGGGATATCAGACCCGGGATTCCTGTTGGTGAGGACATGCCTTGAGGCGGGTCTCGAAGTGGAGGCGCTGCCGGGTGCGACGGCATTCGTACCTGCATTGGTACAGAGCGGATTCCCGTGCGACAACTTCTGCTTCGAGGGATTTCTGCCCCAGAAAAAAGGACGTTCCAGGCATCTGGAAGTACTTGCCGACGAAGAACGTACCATGATATTTTATGAATCGCCCTTCCGGGTGGTGAAAACGCTCATGCAGTTTGCCGAAACATTCGGCCCAGAAAGGCCGGTGTCGGCATCGCGGGAACTGACAAAAAAGTTCGAAGAAACCGTTCGCGGCACGGTAAATGAAGTTCTCGAGCACTTCAAGGCACGCGATCCTAAAGGCGAATTCGTGATAGTCGTGGCAGGGAAACCGAAGGAAAAAAGGAATAAAAAAGAGCGGGACGATGGAAGAGGAAACGAAGAATAAACCCGACGGGGAAGAGAAGAAAAACAGGCTGCGCGAGTTCTGGCAGGACACGAAGAAACGTTTCAGCCTGAACGAGGGAAGCGCTCCTCAGGAAGAGGTGATCGCCGGGATAACCGAGGGGATATACTTCCGGGGGGCTAATATGTGGATCCTGATGTTCGCCACGATGGTCGCATCATTGGGTCTGAACGTCGATTCTACAGCCGTTATCATAGGCGCAATGCTCATTTCGCCGCTCATGGGTCCTATCATCGGATTCGGACTCGCAATGGGCATCAATGACTTCGCGCTGATGAAAAAGTCGCTCAAGAACTTCGGCTTCATGGTCGGCACCGCCATAGTTACCGCAACGCTGTTTTTCATTGTTTCTCCCATAAGCGGTTCGCAAAGCGAATTGCTGGCACGCACCCAGCCGACCATCTACGACGTCATGATCGCATTTTTCGGAGGTGCCGCCGGCGTCGTTGCATATACGCGAAAAGACCGGACTTTCACCGTAATATCCGGCGTGGCCATCGCGACAGCCCTTATGCCTCCATTGTGTACCGCCGGATTCGGGATCGCGACGGGGCAATGGAAGTTCTTCGCAGGGGCACTCTACCTGTTCGTTATCAACGCCATCTTCATCGCGCTGGCGACATATGCCATTATCCGGGTGCTTCAATACCGTAAGAAAACTTTCGTCGAGCCGAAAACGGAACGAAGGGTGCAGAGGATCATGTGGAGCATCATAATCATCACGATTCTCCCGAGCATCTATATTGCTTTCCGGCTCATCGACAAATCGGTGTTCGAACGCAACGCCGACCGTTTTGTCGCAGCAGAATTTCAGTTCGACGACACGCAGGTGCTCGAGAAAACCACGGAATATGTGCTTCACGACTTTCAAAAACACGGCACCGTAACGCTGGTGCTCTATGGAGAGCCGCTGTCGCAGGACGCGATAGAGAATATCCGCCGCAAAATGCCGACATATGACCTTGCCGACACCGACCTCATAATAAAACAAGCTAACGGCATGAGCCATATGGATTTCACTCCGCTCCAACAGGGATATGCGCAGGTGCTCGACGAAAAAAACCGCCAACTCGATGAGCTGCGCAGACAGGCCGGGCGCACGTCGCGCACAGACAGCATTTTACTCCGCGAAACTGTTGTAGAGCTGGGGGCTATCATGCCGGGAGTCGAACGGATATGGATATCGAAAGAGCCGGTGTCGATGGCCGACGGTACAGTAGCAGACTCTATTCTTGTTTGCATTATAAAGTCTGCCGGGAAGATCGCGGCAGAAGATATGGAGCGCATGAAACGGTGGCTGCAGGTGAAAAGCAAAACCGATAACGTCAGGATATATGTCGAATAAAGAGAATATCCCGTTCGGAACTAAGCTCGGGTTCTGGATCATCTACGGCTCATGCTACCTCACCGGGTTGCTGCCATACTGGTTCCTCTATTACGTAGTGGTCGAGATACTCTATTTCTTCCTCTACGTGTTGGCACGTTACCGGATACGTGTGGTCCGTATAAACCTTTCACGCTCATTCCCTGAAAAAACCGTGAAACAGCTGCGGGCGATAGAACGCGGCTTCTACCACAATCTGGCAGAATATTTCGTAGATGCGATAGACCTGGCTTCGATCACCGAAAAACAATGGAAAAAACGCGTCGTCTACCTCAACCTGGACCAAATGGCCGAAGAGATGCAGGGAAGCAACTGGGTCAACACGCTCGCACATTTCGGCAGCTGGGAGATGTATAGTTCATACGGGTTCCATCCCTTGGTCGGAGCCTGCGTGGCGGCATACCATCCGCTTAACAATAAGTCCTTCGACATGTACTACATCAAGATACGCAACACATTCCCCGGCATAAAAGCCATTCCGATGAGCCAAATGCTGAGGTTCTACATGACCAATAAAGATAAAAAAGTGGACGGGCGGCCGATATCGCTCGCCCTGATAGCCGACCAGAACGCGCCCGAAGACGCACAAAGCCAGTGGACTCTGTTCCTGAACCAACCCACGATATTCTTCCATGGGGGTGAGAAAATAGCACGTAAATTCGGCCTGCCCGTCTATTACATGCACTCGCGCAAGACTGGTCGGGGAAAGTACGAGATATGGTACGAACAGATCTGGGACGGCTCTTCGCCCGTCGGGGACCACGAAATAACTAACAGATACGCCAGTCGTCTGGAGGCCGAGATACGCGAATGTCCCGAATTGTGGGTATGGTCGCACAAAAGGTGGAAACGCCGCCTGCACGGGGAAGAACTGGTCGCATTCAACAAAAAATGGGGCACCGATATTCCAGACGAGAAGGGTTATTAAGAGCGGAGTGCCTGTTACTGAGTTCATAATACTGAATTGGAACCGAGATCAGCGGCAGTTGATCGAGTTCACCGACGGAGCGCCGACCGTCGGCCACAGGCCGGGGAAGGCATCTTGCGACGGAGGTAACAAATGGTTGACTATTTGACGAATGCCCATAACTAAAGTTGTCATACTGAATTGGAACGGCGAAAACAACCTCTCCCGTTTCCTGCCATCGGTGGTGGAGAACACGCCGCCGGAGGTGGAAATCGCCGTTGCAGACAACGGCTCGACTGACAGTTCTCTTGAGTTGCTGCGGAGAGATTTTCCGTCGGTGAAGCTTGTCGTGCTCGACCGGAATTACGGCTTCGCCGAAGGTTACAACCGCGCCCTGCGCGAAATTAAAGCCGACTATTACATTCTGCTGAACTCCGACGTGCAAACCCCTGCAGGGTGGTGCGAGCCACTTATCGAGATGCTCGAACGCCATCCAAAATTGGCTGCCGTCGCTCCGAAATTGCTTTCGTATGCCGACTACGCAATGTTCGAATATGCAGGAGCTTCAGGGGGATTCATAGACTCGCTCGGCTATCCGTTCTGCCGCGGACGCATTATGGGCAAGATCGAATGTGACCGGGGACAATACGACGATGCCCGCGAAGTTTTCTGGGCGACAGGTGCATGTTTCGCGTGCCGCGCCGAACTTTTCCGCGAACTGGGCGGTTTCGACAATGCATTTTTCGCACACCAGGAAGAGATAGACCTTTGCTGGCGCATGCAACTGGCCGGATACCGCATAGCCGTCGAACCGCGCAGCGTGGTATATCATCTCGGCGCCGGAACACTTCCGCCGTCGCCAAAGAAGTTGTACTACAACTACCGCAACAATCTTGCGATGCTCTACAAAAACCTGCCGAACGGCAGGATGCAACTGGTGATCTTCACACGCATACTTCTGAACGGGATTTCAGCCGCTGTCTATCTCATTAAGGGCGAAAAAGATAACTACCGGGCAGTGGGGCAGGCGCACCGGGATTTTTGGACCATGCGCCGCCGCGACTGGAGTGAAAAACGCCATCATATCCAGGCTACCTGTAAAGCAGAACCGACACAAGTTTACCTCGGTTCGATAGTACTGCGCTACATGTTCGGCAAGCGCCGTTTTGGAAATCTAATGTGACCGGGGCATAGCCGGCGTACTCGCACGATCTTACGGTCTTGCCGTTAATCAAGTTTCCACTAAAATCAGGAGGCACAAAGTGCTGAACAATATGAAAGATTGTCTAGTTCTGGAATCTCAACAACAAAATGGCTTGACTTTTTGTGCGGATTTAGTCAGGGAATCAACTTGCGGGCTTTCATCAGGAAAACCCGCCTTGTCGCAAAAGAAGTCATCGCCACCCGACATCCAATCTCGGCCGTTGGGAACTCCACAGTAAGTTTATGCGCGTGTTTGCTCCGGATCATTCACATGCTTTAGCCGTTTCGGCGGCGTTGTGTGCCGCGTGTATGTCGTCTACAGCCAGGACGAACTCCGCCTTCGCGTCGTTCCACTGCCCGGTCAGGCCGTAGTAAACGCCCATGTTGTTATGATAGGCGCCATTGCGTCCCTGCGGGGAAATCTTCGAGAGGAAGCCGAAGGCGGCGGCGGTGTCTTTCCGCTCCAGGGCGCAGGCCGCTGCATTGAGATTGGCCGCATCCGAAGTGGGAAATGTTTCGGCGGCGATTCTAAACACTTCGGAGAAGCTGTCCGAACCGGCAGGATAAGACTGCGCGATTCTAAACATTTCGTTCTGGGAGAGCAGTCCGGGATCGGTATTGATGAATTCCCTGCCCTTTTCGACTGTGAACGGGATTACGGTGTAGTCCAACCGGTATTCGCAGCGGCGCAGCAGCGGGAAAATTTCGGCTTTCATCCGGAGGTAAGGAACGCCTCCATCGAGATCCATCAGTTTTTTCTCCCTGCCGTCGAAAATACCAGTGCCACGGATGATTTCCAATATATTGTATTTCTCCGCCATGTTCGAGCGGGCCACCAGCGTATCGAGCATAGCCCAATCCTCGCCCGCGCCTTTCGAGGCAAACAGCGTTTCGGGCAGGCCGGCGACAACCGCGATCTGCCTTTTGAGCGACTCCGCACGTTTTCCGGATATCGCCATGTTGGCTGCATAAGTCCCCTCCGGCGAAGCGTATCCGGTGATGGCAATTCCGGTGACGGTCATGCTGGGGTTGTCGTGGATGCTGCGCAACGTCGCATAGATCTTTTCCAGTTCGGCGGAGTTGTTGCCGAATGCAGGGTCGATCGCCGATTTTCCGACCGCATAATCTATGTATGCGCTGCCTGACTCGTTGCGCGTTTTGACGGCTTCCACTTCTGGGGCGATATAGCTCACCTCGAAGTGCGGAACGTAAGGCGCTTTCTGTTCCGGTACATATGCGTGTTGTACCGGAACGTAAACGGGAACTGGCTGCACAGCCGCCTCCTTTTTACGGCCGATATTGAATATAAGGGTAACCCCGGCTTTCGTCGGACCGAAATAATGCTTCGTTTCGCTGCCGATCTTCCTCCCGCAGACGTCGCAGGAGTATTTGTCGTAGGAAAGATAGGCGTAACCCACGCCCACCGTGGCCTCCATGCTCCAACGGGACGAGAAGTTCCAACGGTAGCCATACGAAGCACCTGCTCCCGCCAGCCATCCTTCGAAGCGGTGTTGCGACATATATTCGGAGAATGGCGGCGACGGCAACGCACCTATATTATATAATGCGTAATGGCCGTGCAACCCAAAAAACGAGCCACGGAACGTTTCACGCGTCCACCACCGCGCTTCGGGTTGTGCCAGGAAATGTTTCCACTTGTGGTTGTCTCCGAAAGTCCACGCATTGTAATTGAACGGTACGTCGAGCGACATCCTGCCCGAAAGCCGGAACTCCGCCCCCAAATTAATCGTGCCCGTGGCATCGTACAAAAGGTTGGTCTTGAGGCCAACGTCCTGACCGAATCCCATGAACGGGAAAAGGCAGGCGAAAAAGGTGATGATGATCTTGTATTTCATTTGATTTTCTGTTGTTTTATTCGGCGACAGGCGGGAATGGCGACTGTACAGCTCTGATTTCAAGGGTTAACCTGCCGGCTTTCAGGGTGATGCGGGCAGATCGCGGCGAATCTCCGTTATTGCCGATAAACGGATAAATGTCTGTTATTGTTCCGCCGGGGCCTCCCGTCGCGCTGAGCGTAAGCCAGCTTGCGGGACCTCCGTCTGCTTCGTCCTCGATCTTTACCACTTCCCAACCTCCCGGATAATCCGTGAAAACGGACAATTCATAGGTTTCCTGAGGCGTGTTCGTTTCCAATGACGGCAGGGACCACGTGTTTTTCGATACCCCGAGCATATACTGCCCGTTGAAGACTACCTCTTTGATCATACCCATATCGTAAGAGAGGGTGCGGGTCTTGAGATTCGACGGAACGGTATAGGCAGCCAGGGCTTCTTCAAACGTAGCGTATCCGCGGCCTGCGGCTGAAATGATGCTGACCCGATACTTGTAATTCCGCAAAAGGGGCATATACCGGACAGGCTGTCCTTCAGCTGTTGTGTCGTAAGTGAAATCCACCCGGTAGAAATTCTTTTCGCCGTCGTATATACCTTCGATAACAAGGCATGTAGCGTTGCGGCGGGCCGTTTCGCCGACATCGTCGGCCGCAGCAGCTTCCTGGGTGTATATTTCCCCCGTGAAACTCTGGCCCGGAGGAATGAACACTGCCGCCCCGGGCTGCCTGCCGGGATCGGAAGGCAGATTGGGAGCGCCCTGGACCGGAACGATCTGCCCGTCGTTGGCACGCCATTTCGGGGCGATATATCCTATAGTGTTGTAATTGCAGAGATATATTTTTCCCATGGTAAATGCAGGCGCCTGATTGATTACGTCGATCCTGGCGACCATACGCCTGAGCTGTATCCCTTCGAATTTTTTGCCGAATCCGATGTTCACGACACCGGTCTCGCCATACATCGGAATGGACTGGAACGTATCTCCCGCACCGTTGGCAGCCCATGGACCGGAGGCATACCTCAACAGTTCCAGAACCGTTTTCTTAGGTGTCCCAGCGGCAAGTCCGGAAATCGCGGAAGCGACCTGAGCGCCGGCATTGGCCACGATAACCACGCGGCAGCCGGAGCCGGCGGTGAGTTTGGCCTTTAATTCCACTTTATAAGCCTGTCCCGTTCCGGAATTGCCCACGATATTCCCCCTGGCATGCTCGCGAAAAGTTTCCGCCACATTGGCCGGGTCCGAGTCGTCCACATCAAAAACAAGCACGTCGGCTTCATTCACATAACTCTCTTTCGCACCCTCCATCGAACGTGTCGGTGGGGCCTGGAGTTCGGGAATTTCCACGATCATGATCACTTCCTGCGAACCTCCCGGCCTCGAAACGATTCCGGAATCATCCCGAATGCAGCCTTGCACCAGAAAGATGCAGCACAGCATGCAGAAGACATTAAGGCTCTTTATATCGCGTTTTTTCATCGCTGCGGGTTATTGGGGATTTTCGGCGACGCACCTTATGGCATACGCGTCGCAGTGGCTGGTAGAACCGGAAGCGTTATAACCGACCGCTGTCGATGTAAAACTGAGTCTGGGACTTGCATCGTAGCCGCTGTTCGAGGTGGCGCTCCAGTAGTATCCGTTGCCGGGCTGCACCAGCACACCGCCATTGTTGCGGGCCCCGGTTATGGGGTAGAACCCGCCTGCGGAAACGCTGGTGCGTCCGTTGCTGCCGTTCCATGGGAAATCGGTAGTGAACGATGCC
>JAVBRB010000026.1:0-30431 GCA_031548515.1 Rikenellaceae bacterium
GGTAAGCGGGTAGCTGGGCCGGAGAAAGATATTATTGAGGTCAAAAACGCTATTGCCGCCTATGACGAGTTGCTTGAGTGTAATCCATACAAGGAGAAGGATTTATTGAGACAGCACGGACTGTTGATGAATGGGTTGGTCGAAAATGCGGGAAAATACAGGAATGCTGGCGTTGGCGTTTTTGATGGCGAAGTACCTATTCATGTTGCTCCCCCTCATCAACGGGTTCCCGAATTAATGGGTCAGTTGCTTGATTGGGTTAAAAATGCGAAACTTCCGCAGGTAGTGAAAAGTTGCATTTTCCACTATGAATTTGAATACATCCACCCATTCAGCGACGGCAACGGGCGAATGGGTCGGATGTGGCAAACGCTTTTACTGTATCAGGAAAACCCGGTGTTTGCCTGGCTACCGGTCGAAAGTATTGTAGCCCATAATCAGCAGGAGTATTATCGTGCCATAAGACGCTCTGCACATCACAATGACAGCGGGATTTTTGCCCAGTTCATGCTTTCGGTAATTAAACAGGCGACCGCCGATTTTAAAGAGAGGTATCACAAAGGCGAATTATTGGATGCAGGTGTAAATGCAGGTGTAAATGCAGGTGTAAAATTATCTGCAACACAGGAAAAGATCATCGCGCTGATTGCTAAGGATAACACTATTACACAAACTGAAATTGCGAAGCAACTGAAAATAAGTGATTCTACGGTTTACCGGAATGTCGAGAAGCTGAAGCAGGCAGATATATTAGAACGCAAAGGCTCTGACAAGACAGGAGTTTGGGTGATAAAACCTTGATGATTCTCGAATAATTTTGTATCTTTGCATCAAGACCATATGCAGTACAACGCATATCAATGAAGAACACACATGGCTAAATCGTGGTACAGGAATTTAAGCCACGATTTAACAGATTGAAATACAGATGTATTCTGAGACAGTACAATCCCCAGCGGAATCACCATATTAAATTAAGTATTTGAAAGCAAGATGATCAGGCCTGATCATCTTGCTTTTCTTGCTCACGTCATTGCGTTAATTATCAACAAGCTAACGGGTGGGTAAAAATTGTCAATTCTACATTCTTTGTTTTCAATCCGTGACCGGTATTGGACAAACTGTGATAATTGGTTGCAGGTGTATGCTTCTAGTCATCTGGTAACCGGATGTATACCGCAGCTAATAAAGTTCCGAACACAGGATACTTATGAAATTGTCATGATTTAAAGAAGAATATAATAAAATAAAACCCCCGCCGCTGTTATCGGTGGCGGGGGTTTTATTTTATGATGCAGGCACCTTATTTGTCCACGCTTACCCGAACCGGTCCGCCGACGCTGTTGAACAGCAGGTCGCCGTTGGGGAAGAACTGGATGGTGGCATATGCGCCGTTCCCGTAATTGCCTTGCCCGAAAATGTAGCGGGTGACGGTTTCCCCCGTCTTCCAATCCATGCCGGTCAGTTCCCAGCCGTCTTTGGCCGTGTAACCGTTGACGCAAACGATGTCGGAAGTCGTGCTCGCCGCCGGGATCATGCTGGTCGCAACCACATCGTTACGGGTCCAGATCGAGTTCCATTTGTTGGCTTTCGGGTCCCATTCGAAACGTTCGCAGCCCACGGGCGGCGCATACACGGGACCTCCCGCAAGCACATCCACCAGCCTGTCATTATTCCCTTCCGGACGGACGTTGTTCACCACGAACGCCCCGTAACCCATAACAACCGCCGATTGTTCGGTCTGGATAAAGTCGGGCTGCGGGTCCAGGCCGCAGGTGGCGGCCAGCTGGCCGGCGATGCGGTTGGATTTGGTGCCCGGCTGTTGTTTCGCGTCGGCAGGGATCTCGTTGCGCCAGAAGGCCACAATGTTCATGCGGTTGGCACCGTCGGTAATCACGACCAGTTTGTCTTCGTCGTCGCCGAATCCCATCAGCGTAGGCGTCGAACCGGTGCCGGTACCGAATTTCACGGCTGGCGGCTGTTGCCCGAAGTCGTAAGGTGAAGACCACGCCCCGTCCGCCGGATCGGTGGAAAGTTTGGCGCCGGTCCACACGAACTTGTGCATCAGTTTATCGCTGGCGATATAAATGCCGTTCTTTTCATCGACACATGCGCCGTTGGTGATGTATTCGTCCGCACCCAGCATGATGGTTACGGGTTTTTCCTTGAACTCACGGTCGATGACCGACACGGAACCTCCGGTCAGGATGATTATCCTTCCGTCATAAGTGACATTGATGCCCAATATCCTGGCGCCTATCAGTTTGAACGACGGATTCTCGTTTCCTTCGCCGATTTTCTTCAATTCGGGCTTGAAATCGAGCGTGCGGATTATTTTGATGCCTTTCGCCGGATCCGCCGGATCGACCAGCCCATAGGCATTGATATTGGTTTCTGTTGTGGCATACAGGACGTTGTCCTTATCCACGAACATATACACGTTGTTGCCCAACTGCTGGAAAGTCGTTTTCCAGTCCTTAAACACGATCGTTTCGGCCTGGGCCACGGACGTAAGCTTTTCGTTCAACCCTTTGTCCACCATCTCTTTCGTGATATTAGCCGATCCGGGATTCTTGACCGTGGCCACTACCTTCCATCCGTTATTGCTGACGTCCACATAGTTGACATTGCTGGTTGTGGTGACCCACATGTAGTTGGGGTCGGTTGAGATCATCTGCATGAATCCCACGGGGCCGCCCGCAACACGGGGGAATTTACCCAGGTCGATGTTGAACGTTCCCGTGGGAATGGGGTAGGGAAATGCGTCGCTCTGGCCCGGATCGAAGTGGGTGACCGCAAAATGTTCGCTCGACAGATAGGTATTCGGAACTGGTTTGCCATAGGTTACCGCAACGCTGTCCTGCGTTGCGGCCGCAGCTTTCTTACCTTTACCGCCCCCGCAACCTGCCAGCAGACCGACCGCCAGCAACACTACCATTATTTTCAAACCAGTACTTTTCATTCTTTTTGATTTTATATGTTAAACAAATTTCTCTGAGCTGAAACTACTTGTCTTCGCTTTAGAGGGAAATTTTAAATCCCATTTCTTATTGATGCAATTATCATTCCATTACTATAGGAATAACCACTTTGTAAATATACGACGGGATGCGCCAGATCGCTGTAACCAGACTGTAACCTGTTTGCTATTTTCGGTATCAAAATATTTTCAGACAACTGTATTTCAAATGCATATCATTTATTGTCTTTGAAAGTTCTCATCCCAGCCGAAGCACCGATACCATGCTCATTTTGAATGGGCGTGGTATTTTTTTATTGTCGCACAATGCCTGTCCTCAATGGTTTTTCGTTTTGCTTAAGCTAAACTCACGTCGAATTTTTACTACCTGTGGTTCACGCGGCGGCGCTCGCGAAGCTGCATTTTTACCCAAAAGAACGATCAGACGAAAACAATGGCCTGAATATTGCTTGACATGTACCAGAAATCATTTAAAACCGACAATATGAAAAGACATTTTATTCTCGCAATGAGGTCTATAGGACTTTCCATTGCATTCATATCCGTTACCGCCGTTTCTTATGGACAGTCTGACCCCCATGCAACGGCACATCTCGACGCGGAAGCTCTCAAGCAGGCAAATAACCCGCTGGCATCGATCAAGACTTTCAACGTACACAACTATTACGCGCCGTATCTTTACCAGGCGCCGGATGTAACGACCAATACTCTATGGTTCAGGTATGCACAGCCCATCGGGCAGTTCATCGTCCGAGCCTCGCTTCCCATAATGACCGTAGCGTCGCCGAATCAGAGCACGACATCGGGACTGTATGACCTGAATCTGTTCGTCATTTACAAGTTTAAGCTTCATACCGAAGCTTTGGAACTGGGCGTCGGTCCGGCATTGACGTTCCCGACCGGCACCAACGGGTTGAGTTCCGGGAAATGGCAGGCAGGTATCTCGGCGATCGCTTTCTGGAAAAGCAATCCGGTCGTTCAGTTGGGATCACTGCTTTCGTGGCAGATGTCGTTTGCCGGGAACGGCAACAAGCCTAAGGTAAACCTGCTTACACCGCAGTTGTTCGGCTTGTGGCAGATCGGCGGCGGGACCTATCTGCGTACTACGGGGATCTGGGCATTCGATCTCGAAAGGGGCACTTATAACGTACCTCTCGGCCTCGGTATCGGCAAGGTGATAAAAGCAGGAAACACGGTCTTCAATATTTTCCTCGAGCCGCAGTATTCTGTATTCTCATACGGACAGGAGCAGCCGAAACTTCAGTTTTTCATAGGTTTCAATACGCAGTTCTGATCCTGCACCGCTTTGCGTAAAACGCCAGCCGCACCTCGAATGAAAAGCACCCAAAAAGTTGGAAAATTTTTTGGGTGCTTTTCATTTATTCTTTCCGCCCGCGTTCTTTCCGCCGGACTTGGTTCCATCGGCAAGCCACGTGTATGTGGCCTTCACATTGCCTTCCATATCACTTGCTACGCCGGTCAAATTTAAGTAATTGTAACTTAGTTTCAAAGAGTTGTAGCCGTCGGTGATCATATTCCCGTTGGCATCGTATTCATAGCCATACGAAATGCCGTTACAGACCATAGTGGTCGTTGCAGACCGTAAATTCCATGTCCTCGGCGGCTGTCTTTGTTTATATGCCCATCCTTTGACGGGCCCACGGAATAACCAGAGCGGGCGGCATCTGATGTTCGAGAAGTTCTTTCATCCGTTGCATATAAGGATCTATGTGCTTGAAGAACACACTGTAGCCTTCACACAAAGCATTAAGATTCTCCTCTCCGTCGGAAGTGCGGTCAAAACGGTGCTTGGGGCACTCACCGCGGCATGCAAAATACCATTTGCAGCGCAGGCACTGTCCCGGCAGGGTATTGCGTTTGTCCAACCCGAACCGGAACTGGCCGGGTGAATTTAGCATCTCGGCCATGTTGCCTTCCGTGATATTGCCTATTTTGTATTCGGGATAAACGTAGTGGTCGCACGAATATACGTCGCCGTTGTGTTCCACCACCAACGCGTCTCCACAAGTCTCGCTGAACGAACAAAGCGACGGCGGAACCCCCGCCCACTGCGCCAACGCAACATCGAAAAGCTGGACATACCAGCTGCCCACGTCGGAAATAACCCAGTCGTCGAAAACATCGCACATGAACCGGCCGAAACCTTTCGCTGAGACCGACCACGGAGCCAGTTCCGCTCCCTGCGTCGAAGGCGGGACTATCACCGGCCGGCCGGAAGGCCCCGGGACGGTGTATTCCAACACCGGCAGGAATTGCATGAAGCGGCTGCCAAGCGATTTCAGGAAACGGTAAACCTCGGGACCTCTCCCCTCGCTCAGCTTATTGACGGTCGATAGCGTATTGAATTCCACCCCTTCGCGCTTCATCATCTCGATCCCCGCCACCACTTTATCGAAGGTCGGCCGTCCGCCCTTGTCTTTCCTGTATTCATCGTGAATATCGCGCGCGCCGTCAATGGAAACCCCCACCAGGAAATTATTCTCGCGGAACAAACGGCACCAATCCCCGGTAATGAGCGTCCCGTTAGTCTGTACAGTGTTGTCGATGCGCTTGCCGTCGGAATATTTCTTCTGCAGCTCCATCGCCCTGCGGAAAAAATCCAGTCCGGCTACAAGGGGTTCGCCTCCGTGCCAATTGAAAGTGACCACCTCCACCTTGTTCCCTTCTATGTATTGCCTGACGTATTCCTCGAGAAGCGTATCGCTCATAAGCGCCTCGCGCCCGCCATACAGCCCCGCTTTGTCAAGGTAATAACAATATGCACAATCGAGGTTGCAGCGGGATCCGGCTGGTTTGAGCATCGTGGAAAAAGCGGTCGGCAGGCTTTTTTTCTGGGCGTCGGCGAATGTGAGTGTTTTTCTTATGTCCATATGTTCACAAATATACAAAAAGCCGGGAGCAATAGTGCAGGCTTGCATGCAAAGATCGCCGGGCGCACCCCATATTCTACAAATGTCGTAAAAAATCCTCATTAAAGACATAAAAAAGTCCGGACTTCGCCAGAGGTCCGGACTTTTTTAGGCCCTGTGTACATGGAGTCAGCGCACTTCGACCTGCATACCCTGGGTGTTGGCGCGCGTCGTGTTGTCGTACATCGCCTCGCACCACACCGGCGGCAGGTAAAAATGTCCGCCGTAGATAGCTGCGAGATTCAAACGTACGGTCACGCTTCGTCCCGCTGGCAGGTAATCTATGTAAGTGTAGACCCTGTCGTCACGGATGTCCTGATAACTGATACCCGCATCGTTACTGTCTTCGCCGTCGTTAAGGAAACGAGTCGAGAGTATCTCCCAGCCCGACGGGAAAATCTGAGTCAGTACAAGGTTGCGCATGAATTTCGGGGTTGGATTGCGTACTGTTACCACGGCTGAGAGATTGTCTCCCTTTTCGAGGGAGGCGACATTGGCTTGGCGTCCGCCTGAACCGACATATTCCACCTCGACGGCTACACCGTTGGCATAGGCCTCTTCGTTGCCCTGGTCGGGAGTTCCCTCTGTGATCACTCGTATGAAAAGAGTTCCCTTGCCGGTGTTCTCGACTTTCGCGGCGACGGTTCCGGCTATGGCTTTTTCAGTGAGCGTGTTGGTCCAGATGTGCTTCTGCGAATTGATATTGTCGTTCCGTCCCATCGCGTCGTATGAGAAACGCATATTTTCGGCGACGGAATATTTGTTCACGTAACGCGAGATAGCCATCAGCGCATAAGCGGTAGACTGTGTGCTGTACCAACTGTCGGAAGAGAGGTCGGCCGATATTTCGCGGCACATATCCGCCGCCTCACGCGTGCGGTCGAGCATCACCAGGGCGGTGAGTTTAATCGCCTTGTCGCGCACCGGACTGCCGTAGGTCAGGTCGTATTCGGGATTGTAATTGTCATTCATCGGAATGGTCGCCGCGGTCATCTGGTCGGCCACATCTTTTCGCCCCGACTGTGCATAGGCCGCCGCAAGCATCCAGCGTGCTGTCGCCGAGAGGTCCTTTTCTTCCCGCAGGCGGTTCATTGCGCCGGTTTCGGGCGATTTGGCAAGGGCCAGCACGTAGAGTCTGTAGGCTTGCGTCAACTGTTCGGAGCGTGAATACCAGCTCGACGGCTCGGCCTTCCATTTGCGTGCCACGAGTTTCAGGTTATTCATGAGCGTGCGCTTCAGTTCTCCCGGAACGAGGTAGCCTTTCGCTTCGGCCTCGGTCAGAAAATGTGCGCAATATACGGAACCCCACGAGTTGGTGCCCGTATTGCCGGGCCAATAGGCCATGGCGCCTTCGGCTGTCTGGTATGACTTGTAGCGTCGGATAGTTTCCTTGACAGCCTCGTCGGCCTCGGTCTCCTGCTTCTTCGTCAGAGAGGCGAACTGTTTGATATACAGCTGCGGAAATGCTTTTGAGGTTATCTGTTCGAGACATCCGTGCGGAAAGCCCAACAAGTACCCGAGCCTCGAATTCAGATTGACGGGCGGGATATCGGAAATTTCCAGCGTGACGGAGTTAGTGCCGTCGGCTCCGGGGAGCGCAACGTTCTCGGACCACGTTTTCCCTGCTTCGAGCGTCGCCGCGGTGACTTTCACCTGTGCGCGGCGTACCGAACGGATTTCGATATCGGTCTCGTAAACGGATTTGTCGCCTTTGCAGGATGCTGTTAGCGTCACTTTTCCAGGTCCGCCATGCTTTTTTGTGCGTACCCGGAAGACGGTGGTTTTGTCGCCCATAGCCTTGAAATTGACTGTTCTGGTGCTTTCGCCCACGATCTCCATATTGTCGGAACAGGCGATCGTAACCTTCACATCTCCCACTCCGTCCTCTGTCGCGAAGACCGTCGCCGGAACGTCCATCTCTTCGCCTGTGCCGATAACGCGCGGAAGCGTACCCAACAGCATCACGGGTTTGCGCACCATCATGGTCTGTTGTGCGCTGCCGTAAGCCTCGCCGTCGCCTGCGATCACCATGATCCTCACACGACCGTTGTAGTTGGGCATCGTGTAGGAATGTTTGCGCTTTTCGCCTTTCTTCAGAAGGAACGGCCCGTCGAACTGCACGACCGGTTTGAAACGGTTGACAGTGTTCTTTTTGCCGCTTTCGCCCTCGTCGCCGCCGCCGATGCTGAACATCTGCTCGATGCGGCCGCCGTAAGCCCCCAGGACGTAGTTATACATATCGAAAGTCGATACGCCCAGAGCCTCGCGGGCATTGAAACCGTCCCATGGATCGGGAGTCCTGAAACGCGTCAGGTCAAGCAGACCCTCGTCGACAATAGCCAGCGTGTAGGCCATTTGCCGGCCGTCGCTTTCAGATACGGTCAATTCATATTTTGCTTCGGGACGTATCTCGGCCGGAGCCTTTATTACAGGTTTGAGGTGGCTCTGCGGCGAAGTCACGGTCACCGGAACGATGCCGTACATGCGTATGGGCACGTCGTTCTGTGTCATTCCGTGGGGCTGCAGCAGCATGACGTTCACGTAGACGTTCGGCTGCATATCGGCAGTTACAGGTATCTGCAGAGTGGTTTCGCCGCCAGTGCATTCATGCGAACCCACCGACAGGACCCTGGAACCGTTCTCGATGCTGACGATTGCACGCGCGCCTTGCGACGATGGAAGCGTCACAGCCATGGATTCGCCGGGAGCATATGTATCTTTATCGGTACGGAAGACCAGTTTCGTGGCGGCATCGCCGCTCTCGCTGTCGCGACGCCAACTGTTGGGCCAGTCGAAATAGCTCATCACACCAGCGGAATGGCGGCCGTTAAGGTCGCGTGCCCTTATGTAGTAGGTGCCCCACTGGTCGTCGGTCATTGTCACGCTGAACGCCGCCTTGCCGTCGGCACCGGTCTTCACGGTCTCGACCTTTACAGGGTTGAGGTGCTGGCGAGACATGTAGTTGGCCAGGTTGCTGTTGTAGCTGTCCCACCACCAGTACCACTCGACTTTGAATAGCTCGACTTTAATATTCTGGTTGGCAAGCGGTTTTCCGTTGTAATCCACCATCGCCACGCCGAACTGGTGAACGCGGCCGGTGGAGAGTTGGGTTTCGCCGGTCTGGGGCGTATAGACCCCCACGTAACGTTCGTAAGGCGATACGGGAATAGAGAATCCGTCGATGCTGAAATCGCCCGACTCTTCGTAGACCCTCGTCACGAGGCTTGCAGAAAGCATCCCCGGGGCCGATTCGCCAACGTCGATATTCATAGTAACCTGCGCGTCGCCTTTTTCGTCTGTAGTACCGCTTGCCAGTGTGTAGTCTCGGCTGTAGAATTCTTTCGAATAGTCCACGAAAGTGTAGTTGGCAAACTTATCGAACGTTGTCGGAGCGGTGGTTATGGTCACTTCGGTTTCGTAGCTCAGGTTGCGTGCGATTGCCCCCTGCATCCACTCTACATGCATGTCGGCTGTGACGGGTTTACCGGCGAACAACACTTTGCGGTCGCCGAAGCCCAGGTCTATCTTGAGGCGGTTGGGTTTTATGGTCTCGATGCGCACACGCTTGGTGAAAGTCACGCCGCCGACCTGTACGTCGACCCTCCATGCACCGGTCAGTGCGTCCGGTTCGGTGGGCATCTCGAAGGCGTAAAGGCCCAATTCGCCCTTGGTCTGTGTTTTGCGCAGGTAGAGCTGTTCCATCGGATTGTAAAGTTCCATCACCACCGGAACGTTCGGCGGAAGGGTTTTAGCCTGGTCGTTCAGTATGAAACTCAGATACATGATGTCGCCCGGACGCCACACCCCGCGGTCGCCGTATATGAATCCCTTGATGCCCCGGCTGACCGCCTGCCCCGAAACGTCGAACGAACTGGTGCTGAGTTCGCGGCCCGGATCTACTCTCAGATAGGTGCGCTGTTTGCCCTGCGAAGCCTTTACATAATAAGGCATCGCTCCGCCGGTATTGAAACGCGCCGTGCCTTTGCCGTCGGTCAGCGACATCCCGATGGACTGGTTTTGGTAGTTGTACGCTTCGACCGTCACGTTGGCTTCGGGCGCTGTGGTCAGCAGGTTGTGCACCATCGCAATGATCTCTCCCGACTGCCCGATCTTGGCTACGAGACCCAGATTGGTAGCAAGGATGTTGCGGGCGATTTTTTTCGAGGTATAGAAACTGTATGTACACGGGTCTTCGCGGTCGCTGTAGTTGTAGCGCGACCAGTCTACGTCGTAATCCTCGTAATCGTAATAATCATAGTAATAATAGCCGCCTGTACGATCGTAGCGGGCCATGTCCTGACGGAATTTCACCTCGTCTTCGGCCGCCACCTGCTCCTTGCTCTTGTGTACGACGCCTTCACACGGATAGGCCGAAAGGTCCTGGCGGAAATCGAGTTCCACACGGTAGATCGCACCCTGTTCGGGTTCTATGAGTTGTTTGAGGTCGACCGCGTATGTCCTCCACGAGGAAAGGTCTTCGCCTTTTTCATCGAGCCACACGGTCTTGCGGGCAATTAGCCGTCCCACCCTCGACAGTTCGTAGCTGCCGTCAAGCTGGTTGACCTGGAGGAACTGCCCTGCGTTCTTTTCGAAAATGCGCGTCACGCTGACCGTCACGCCGCGCAACCACACCGCCTGGAACGGAACGGCAAGCTCGGCACCCTGCGGTATGATAACTCCTTCGCCGACGAACCGGATAGCCGGAACTTCGCTCGAGATCTCAATGACCTTGATAAAGTCCTCGCCGAGCGTCCTGCCCTTGTTGCTGCGGATGTTGCGGGAAAGCACCACCGACACGTTGCCTACACGCATATTATCGGGATAGAGCCTCAGTTTATTGCCTTCTACCGTAACCGTCTCCGTCGAATTGCCTTCGATGTATGCGAGGCCGTGCATATTCTGCGTATCGTCGAGCGCCTTGGTGAAAGTCACTTCGATATATTTTTCGGGATGGGCCGTGTACGCGACGTCGTAGATGCCGAATTCGGAACTGGTCGGAACGTAGACCGACAACAGATCCTCTTTTGGTACGCCCAGTTTGTTGGAGCCTATGGAGACGATTATATTGCGCGGCTCTTTGTCAGGCGTGACGCCCGTCATCAACATCGAATGTGTGGTGCCGTCGGCCGTATGTGTCCACTGTACATTAGCCTTTTCGGACAACTCGACGAGCGACTCTATGGTTTCGGGCGACTCGCTGTCGGGACTCGACAGGTTCACGAGTATGTCGTATTTCTCGTCATCTTCGGCATTGGTGGATACCTGCGGCGGATCGGCCCTCAGTGCGAGCGGCTGGGTTTCGAAACTGAACGAGAACTTGCGGTCCGGCCCTTCCGCATCGAAGAATCCGCCGATGTTGGCCGTCACGTTGTATTTAGTGCCGCGCATGAATTCGCCCGCCGGATGGAAGACAATCGTGCGTGAGTCCTCGAAAGACCAAGAACCGGACACCGCCGGCTTTATATTCATACTCCTTTTCAGCAGGTCGGCAGTGCGCTTCAGGGAGTCGACATCCTGCCCGAAGATCAAGTAGACAGGCGTTGTACGCGACACTTTTCCTGAAGTAAAGGCTTCAACATAAGGATTATAGGCTGGGGGTGGCGGGCTTCCGTCCGCAGTGGTCTCGGCCTTGGGTTTACATCCGGCCAACGCCGTCAGTACGCAAAGCACCGCAAAAAGGCTTTTTCTCATATGAAACAGGTTTTTAATTGTCTTTTATCATTTTGCGGTTAAATTTAGGATTATTTCCTATATTGGCAATGTTTTAGCTATGAAACTTCCCGATTTTTTCAAACATAAATTCTTCAGCCGACGTTGGGTGCGTGTGGCAGCCGTTTGCCTTGGTATGCTGATGGCGGCGTGGCTCGTTATGTTGGCCGTGATTCCGCATAAACTGTTTAGCGACCCCACCTCCACGCTGCTCTATTCGCGCGAGGGAGAGTTGCTGTCGGCACGAATCGCGGCGGATGGACAATGGCGGTTCCCAGAGTCGGATTCGCTGCCCGAGAAGTTCGTCGCATGTCTTATCCAATACGAGGACAGGCGTTTCCGCTGGCATCCGGGGATCGATCCTGCAGCCGTGTGGCGTGCCATGGTGCAAAACGCGCGTTCGGGCGAAGTGGTAAGTGGTGGAAGCACTCTGACCATGCAGCTTGCACGCATCGCGCGCGGCAACCGCGACCGCACAATGCGCCAGAAAGCCGTAGAGGCATTGTGGGCGCTCCATATCGAAACCACACATTCAAAGAACCGCATACTCCGCCTGTATGCCTCGCATGCGCCGTTCGGGGGCAACGTCGTGGGCCTTGAAGCCGCGTCATGGCGATGGTTCGGGCGCAGTCCATTCGAACTTTCGTGGGCCGAAAGCGCCATGCTGGCCGTGCTGCCCAACTCCCCCGCACTGATACACCCCGGACGCAACCGCGACCTGCTGTTAGAAAAACGCAACCGGTTGCTGCGTACGCTCTCCGAAAGGGGAATAATAGACGACGTGGAATGCGAACTGGCGTGCGAAGAGCCGCTGCCTGACGAGCCGTTGCCGCTGCCCGATTCCGCCCCCCACCTGTTGGAAAGAATGGGCCGGAGGGGAGAACGTGTTGTTTCGTCTGTCAAATACAATTTGCAGCATAAGGTGCAGTCGGTTGTGAACCGCTATGGGCGCGACTACGAGGCAAACCAGATATACAATGCCGCGGCGATCGTCGCAGACATTGAAACGGGCGAAATTCTGGCCTATGCGGGCAACGTCACCGACCGCGGCAAACTGTCGCATGGCGAAAGCGTCGACATCGTCATGTCGGAACGCAGCACAGGCAGCCTGCTGAAACCATTGCTCTACGCAGGGATGCTCGACGACGGGCTGATACTGCCCGGAACGCTTATTCCGGACACCCCTCTCAACATCAACGGTTTCACGCCCAATAACTACGATAAGACCTTCCATGGCGCAGTTCCGGCCCGCGAGGCCATCTCGCGTTCGCTGAACGTGCCGCTTGTAAGGATGCTTTCACGCTACAACACGGGTCGTTTCATGTCGCTGCTACGGTCGTGCGGCATGACGACCTTGCGCCGCTCGGAGGACCACTATGGTGCCTCGATAATCCTGGGCGGCGCGGAAGGCATGCTGTGGGACATGGCCGGAATTTATGCCTCGATGGCGCGCGTGCTTAACCATTTCGGGCCGCAGAGCGGGCTATACAACCGTGAAGATATCCACCAGCTGACGGTGCGTGTCACCGAAGATAGAAAACCGGTAAGTTCTGTGGGCGACCGCCGTTTGGGCGCGCGCCCGGTGCTTTCTGCGGCGGGGATATGGTCGGCTTTCGAGGCGATGTCGTCCCTGAACCGTCCTGAAGAAGAGGCCGAATGGCAGCATTTTTCTTCAATGAAGCGTATCGCATGGAAGACCGGGACGAGCTATGGCTCGCGCGACGGTTGGTCTATCGGTGTCACGTCGCGCTATGTGGTGGCGGTGTGGGTGGGAAACGCCTCGGGGGAGGGACGCGCGGGGCTGACCGGCGTAACAGCCGCCGCACCCGTAATGTTCGATATTTTCTCGATACTCCCGTCATCGGGATGGTTCGAAACGCCCTACGACGAACTGACGGAAGTGGCCGTTTGCCGCCGAAGCGGATATAAGGCATCCGATATCTGTGACCTTGTCGACACGTTGCTCGTGCCGAAAGCCGGCGTCGAAACCGGAGTCTGCCCGTTCCACCGCCTTGTGCATCTTTCGCCCGATGGACAGTGGCGCGTCAACAGTTCGTGCGAGGATGTAGGCCGCATCGTAACGCGTCCATGGTTCGTGCTGCCACCCGGGCAGGAGTTCTACTACCGCAGCCATAATCCCGATTACGCTATGATGCCGCCCGTTAAACCGGGCTGCCGCGATGTCGCCGAAAATATCGAGATCACATATCCGGAACACGGCTCGGAGGTCTTCCTGCCGCGCGGACTCTCTGGCGAAAGGGAACATATCGTCTTCACCGCGGCACACTCCGACCGCGACGCTGCGTTGCTCTGGTATCTCGACGGCGAGTACATGGGCGAAACGCACGGAACCCACCGCATGGCCTGCATTCCGGCCGCAGGCACGCACACCCTGACGGTCACCGACTCGTCGGGCAACCGCCGCGGCGCGCAGTTTACAGTAAAACATTAAACCGATCAAAATACCGGCAACCATGAAAAAACCTGCATTTTTACTTTTAGCGGTCCTGCTTTTCGCAGCTCAGTCGCATGCTTTCTCCACTGAATACGAACAAACCGCAACAATCCGTGTACTTGACGGGAGGATCACGATGGAACTTGCCGCGGGAGGCGACGATTTCTACTGTATCGGCATTCAGTTTTCCGACGGCAGCTTGAATTGGGGCTGCGGAACCTATATTGAGATAAAAGAGAGGGAAGGTTTCTTTTATTTATACCCGGAAGGTAAGCGCTACGCCACTGCCGCCGCCGCGATAGAAAACTTTCTGGAGGACCTCGTCAAGCGGCATTACGACAAAAAGAAAGAAGGCAAAAAAGTGTGGGCGGCGTTTGTGAAAGAGGGCGGCCTGCGGCAGTTCATCGACTTTGCGAACGAGATCATCGATGAGGAATTCCTCAACTCGCCGTTTAACGATATCTATGGATAAAGTTACGAATTACGGGCAAAGTGTATTATTGCTCTATTCGTCATTCGTAATGAACCTCCTTGCAGCAGAGCTACGAGGTATCGGATGGAATTAATTTGCGTTATCGAAGCAGAGCCTCGGGGAAAAATGGCCCTTTTAGTCACCTCTCTCGCATGATGCCCCCACCGGCCTACGGCCGATGATCGGCGCTCGGGCAGTGATTGTTTTGCTGCGCAAAACAATTCAAGGCTGTGCGGACCGAGCCGTGAAGCAGCAGCAGCGTTCTCGCCTGTTCGTACTCAAGGCCGAGTTCTTCGGCGATCATGCGTGCGCCGCGGTCGACAAGTTTTTTGTTTTTCAACTGCATGTCCACCATGCGGTTGCCTTTGACTCGTCCAAGGCGGATCATCACCGAAGTAGATATCATGTTGAGCGCCATTTTCTGCGCCGTTCCCGATTTCATCCTCGAACTTCCGGTTACGAACTCCGGCCCAACGACTGTTTCTATGGAAATTTCGGCGGCCCGAGCAGCGGGTGAACCTGGATTGGAAGTTATTACCGCAGTGAGGATTCCGTTTTCTCTCGCCTTTTCCAACGCACCCACGACATATGGCGTAGTTCCGGAGGCGGCTATTCCCACTACCGTGTCCAGGACGTTTATCTTATGTCCCAGAAGTTCTTTCCACCCCTGTCCGAGGCCGTCTTCCGCGCCCTCTATCGAATTTCGCAGGGCCGCGTCGCCTCCGGCTATTATTCCGACTACCACTCCCGGCGGCATGCCGAATGTCGGCGGAATCTCTGAAGCGTCCAGGACTCCCAGCCGACCGCTAGTTCCTGCCCCGATGTAGAAAAGCCTGCCGCCGCTCTTCATCCTTTCAACGATGCCGTCGACCAACAGTTCTATCTGTGGAATGCACGCTCCGACCGCGTCGGCAACGCGGCGGTCTTCGCAATTGATACCTTCGAGTAGCTCCCGCGTCGCCATCCCCTCGAGACCGTCGTAAAGCGACGGCTGTTCCGTTATTTTTTCAAATCCGCTCATCTTTCAGCATGGTATCTTGCCAACCCCCCGATCGGCGATTGCACGATGGCCCTCATGGTGTGTCCCATATCTTCGACCACTTCGGTAAGCAGATCGCTGAAATGGACGGCAATAGAGCCTGTAAAACTGATATCCCTGGCTTCGGCGCCGTACGGATTGACGCGATGGCCTATAAACCAGCGGAAAGCTCTCGTTATCATGTCTCTAACGTCAGGATGATTCCTGTGTTTTGCGATGAACGGAGCGAATCCGGCAAGGAAACGGTTGGCTCCCGGTTTCCTGTAGATGTTTTCGATGATATCGTCGGGTGTCAGATTATGTGCTTTAAAAAATTCCCTGGACATATCTTCCGGTATATAACCTCTCAACAAATCTGTAACAAATGCTTTGCCGAGCGCGGCGCCGCTTCCCTCGTCGCCAAGGATATAACCGAGCGCCGGTATGTTGTCGGTGATTTGCTCTCCGTCGTACTCACAGGAATTCGACCCGGTACCAAGAATGCAGACAACTCCGGGCTTGTCGCCGCAAAGTCCGCGGCACGCACCCAAAAGGTCGCTTTCGACCTCTATCCGCGAGGCTGGAAATAATCCGGCGAATATCCCGGCCATTTCAGGTATCTTTGCCGGAGTGCATCCGGCACCATAAAAATAAACCGTCGAAACGGCCGTTCCGGTCTCTGGCAAAAGTTCTTTTGCCAGAATTTCGCCTATGATGTCCGGCTTTATATGGTAGGGGTTAAGCCCCTGCGTCGCGAAGCAGCGGCTCTGCTTCCCGTCGGTGAGTATCCATGCGGTCTTTGTCGATCCGCTGTCGGCAACCAGTATCATATCTTCTTCTTAATGAGAACTGTAAGTCCGGTTATGGTGAATAGCGCGTTCATGATGAGCAGTTCGTAGCCGAATCTGTAGCCGCCGAACCAACGGACGGAATTCATGTCGAGAACGAGGCAAAGGAGTGGGGAAAGCGCCGCCACTAAAGGCACCCAGCGGTCGCGGACGGGTTTTTTAGTTGCGATGCCGAAAGCGAACATACCCAGTATCGGGCCGTAGGTGTAGCTCGAAAGCACGTACACGGCGTCGATCACGCTGGTGTTGTTAAGCGCCCGGAAAGCCATGATGACCAACGCCATTCCGACGGCCATTCCGATATGCACCCTCCGGCGTACCGAAGTGAGCATGCGTTCGTCGTATTTTTTCGCACCGCCCAGGATGTCGACCGTGAACGAGGTGGTGAGTGCCGTCAGCGCTGAACCCGCCGCCGAATAGGTCGACGATATCAGTCCGAGCGCGAAAATTATACCTACTATCGAGGGCAGTCCGGTTTGAGTGGCTACGAACGGAAAAAGCTCGTCGCTCTTAACTGGAGCCGTGAAGCCGCCCGCGGAAACGTATATGTTGAGCAGTACGCCCAGACACAGGAAAAGGCCGATGACGAAGAACTGCAGCACGCCCGAAACCGCGAGGTTTTTCTGCGCGTCGCGCGGATTTTTACAACTCAGGCTGCGCTGCATCATGTCCTGGTCGAGGCCGGTCATTGCAATCACGGTGAACAGCCCCGCAAAGAACTGCTTGAAAAAATAACGGCGGTCGTTGAAGTCGTCGAAAAAGAATATACGCGACATTTCGCTGTTACGGATCGCCTCCGCCATCCGTCCGAAATCCAGCTCCAGCGCGCGCGAAGTGAACCATATGCTCAGTCCTACGCTCAGCAGCAGGCAGAAAGTTTTAAGCGAGTCGGTCCAGATGAGCGACTTGACCCCGCCCTTGAAAGTGTAGAGCCACACGAGCAGCATCATGACTGCCGCATTTGCCCAGAACGGGATGCCGAACGGTTCGAAAACCAGCATCTGCAGCACGAGGCACACAAGGAAAATCCTCACGGACGCGCCCAGCATCTTGCTGATGAAGAAGAACCACGCTCCGGTTTTATAGCTCGACAGCCCGAAGCGGTTTTCGAGGTATTCATAGATCGAAACGATCTTCATCCGGTAGAACAGCGGGATCAGCACGAAGGCTATCACGAAATAACCAAGCACGAAACCCATCGCCATCTGCAGGTAGGCGAAATTGCTCGCGCCGACCATACCCGGTACCGATACGAATGTCACGCCCGACATGGCCGCGCCGATCATCCCGAACGCAACAACATACCATGGCGAACGGCGGTTGCCGACGAAAAATCCCTGGTTATCGGCGCGCCTGCCCGATAACCATGCCACGAGGAAAAGTACCGCTAAGTATGCCGCTATGGTCGCAATGACAATAAAAGGTGACATCCGGACATGATTTTAAATCAGGCCGATCACAAATGGCCGAATGCAAAGATACTCGCATGGGCGCTTTCTGCAAAATTTATTTTCAAGCCCGGCTCCGGCACCTGTCTGCCGTCTGTCATGCGTAGCTGTGCATTCCGCCTAGTATGAAATTCACACCGAAATAGGTGACCAGCACGGTCAGGAAAGCAGCCACGCAGAACGCATGGAAGAACAGCGGGCGGCGGAACAGCGGAAGCGAATCGGCATGGATCGCCAGCGAATAGACGAGCATGGTGACCAACGCCCACACCTCCTTCGGGTCCCAGCCCCAGTAGCGGCCCCAAGAAACATTAGCCCACACTGCCCCAACGAAAATCCCGACTGTAAGGGAGAACAGGGCGGGGTAAAGCAGCATCCGGCTCACGTTTTGCAGATTCTCGGCCTGCTCCTGCCATCCTGGACGGCGCAGGAAATACACTATGAACGCGGCCACGCCGTTCAGCATCATAAACGCGAAGAGCGAATAGGCTGTCATGACCGTCACAACATGGATACTCAGGAGCGGAGACGAAAGCACGGGTACGAGTTGCGTGACCTGCGGATTCGATTCGCCCATCATTGAAACCATCAGCGTCAGGCCGCACAGCAGGAAGCCCAGAGGCAGGAATATCGGCCTGCGGCGCAGTGCGAAAGCGATCGAAATCGAACACCACGCCATGAACTGCATCGTTTCGTATCCGTTGGACAGCGGCACGTGTCCGCCTACTATCCACCGGAGCACGATATTGGCCGTCAGATAGGTCCATACTGCAACCGCCAACACAGTAAGAGCGACCGGAACCATCCTGCGGATACGCCGCCCCAAAGCCATGCAGACGGAACAGAACAGGAACGAAATTATCCCCACCGTACTGCATGCCATTGCCAGTACTTTCGTATAAGTAAAGCCGTTGTAAATTTTTTCAGCCCGGAAACGGGCATCAGGAGGGAGTACGCCCGCAGCCTCTTTGCGCTGATATTCCCTTATCTTTTTCAGTGTGGCGGAAACTACGGCGTAATCATTTTTCACCACCATTTCGTGGATGTAATCCTGCGTTTTGCGGGTGAACAGCCATTTCCCGTCATCCATATCGACGGGCAGGTCATCCCCCTGGGCGTACCAGGCGACATCGCCTCCGTTGCTGTACGGGAATATCTTCAGCATCCGGCCCGAATAGAGGAACCTGACTATATTGTATTTTTCGTCGGCTTCCACAATGCCTTTCCGGCCCGGGACGTCCGCGCCGCGCCGTATGTCATAGAGCGCGCCGTCGAGCCGGTACTCGTTGAACTCCCCGATGAAATCGTCGAGCGAGACGTATTTGCCGTCCACCCCTAAAAGCCGGCTCGCCTCACCGCCTTTCGTCTTTATCATAGGCTCGGATTTCCAGTCGGAGTAGAAGAACATCCATCCCGCCAGCACCTGTTCGGAGGTCATGCCGCGGTATCGTGGCTCGCCGTAGAGCTTGGTCGTGAAATCCTTTGCGAGAGTCTGGAGCGGACATATGCGGTTGTTGTAAAGCACATACATGTCGCCGAATTCAGCCGCCGTTTCGCGCGGCAGCGTCCGCGGCAGGCCGGTATCCGATGCGGCAAAAACAGCCGGTCCCGAAAGCAGGAAAATGGCTGCGACTGCCGCCTTCTGCAGACGCGAATTTCTGACGAGCGCCCTGAATCGCGTATTCCGCACGAAGAAGAACATCACGAGCGATACCAACAGAAGCGCATATCCGGTGTATGTGACGGCGATGCCGAACGGGTCCCATGAAACGGCCAGCGTTGTCCCCTGCCCGTCGTCGTCATACCCCGACTGGTAGAAGCGGTATCCCCTGTATGAAAGTATCCGGTTCATCGAAACTTCTCCGCGGACTGTTTCGCCTGCATCGGTGATGGTTAGAGCGCTGACATAATCCATCGGAGAAGGAGTGCCCGCGTAATAGACGACCTCGAAGCTGTCGAGATCGACCGTGAAAGGAAGCGAAATGTCGCCGCCGCCGGAAACGAACGAAGAAACCGGTTCCCCCTCGCGCAGATGAAGCATTCCCTGCCTGCCGCCGACATGGGTTACGAACGCCCCCGCGAGGATCAGTATAAATGAAATGTGTATCATAAATACCGCTCTCCGGCGGTATAGTTTCTGCCGCAGGATATATGCGAGCGACATCGCGGCAAACACGGCCCACAGTGCCGTGAACCACCGACTGCCGTAGATATTCTGAGCGACGAACGCGGTTCCGTGCAGTTTTTCAACGATGGTGGCGGTGACGAGGACCGCGATGATGCATCCGAGTATGGAAAAGGTAAGTCGTTTGAGTGTTTTCATGCTTTGATATGCCTAAAAAAGGAATCGGCCAACCACACAGCCGACCGGTTCCTTCTATAATTTCCGTAACCCGATTTTATATAGCCTCTATGAACTCCACTATCGCGTCGCGGTCGGCCTTGCTCAGCCCGCGGAACTTTTCCACGGTTTTGCGGGCATCGCTGTTCTCGCTCCCGTGCCACATGATGGCTTCTATGACTGTACGGGCCCGGGCATCGTGCAGGCGGTCGTCGGCTCCGGTGCATTTCCGGCTCAGGCCGCGGCCCCACAGCGGGGTGGTGCGGCACCAACCGGTGCGGATATCGTTCTTCATGAAGAGTCGGTGCTGAACCATATCCGTATAAGGCCAGATCTTCTGGTGCGGGTAACGCGGCAGTTGTCTGTTGTCCGTAAAGAACCTTGCCGGATCCGCGATGTTGTCGTCGCCAGTCGTCCACGTAGGTTTGTGGCAGGTGGCGCAGCCTATCTGGGAGAACAATTCTTTACCCCGTTTTACTTCAGGATCATCGAGGTTGCGCGCTGCCGGGACAGCCAATCCCCTGTGCCACACCATAAGGTCGGCGTATTCCGAGTCCGCCATTTCCGGCTTTTCGACGGCTTTGGCTTCCGCCGTATTCAGCATCAGGTAGTTGTAGATGTCGGTTTCGACATTGCCTGTGACATCATATTGCGGGAAGAGTTCATAGAACCGCGCCTGCACTTCCGGGTCCTGCGAAGCCTTAGTCGCATACGCCGCCGTCATGTAGTGATAGTTGCGGTCGCGGCGCGTTACATTGGTTATGTTCCAGATGGCATTTGCGCCGGGACCATCCTGAAGCGGGCCGCGGCTCAGCGCATATGTATAGCGCAGGGCATATTTGGTTCCGTCGCCCTGTAGCGCGTTGGCATATTGTTTGACCCAGTCGCCACCGGCCCATATCGCAGGATTGAGGCTCACGCCGTGTTGCTCCTGTTTGGCATATTCCGCTTTGATATCGGCGTCGGTAATGGCGTCCAGAAGCCCCGTACCATAGATACCTATCGTGGATTCGAGCCTGACGACCACATCTTCATAAGCGATGTCCCGTCCTCCGGATTGCAGCGGAACGTAGTATGCATCCTGCGGTATAATCACCTCGGGATATATCAGGCCGTATGTTTCGCCGTCAGGGAACGTATTATTCCATTCGTCCATGTGGGCTTTCCAGTCGATCACTATCTTGGTTTCGTCTACCGGGGCCTTAAACGGCGCAACGGCGCAAGTCTGCGGCATCCCTGTCAGGGAACTGAGATACGCGTCGTTCTTATCGGTTATTACAAGCAGGTAGCCGTTGCCAACCGTGGCTGAATTATACTCGGTCTGGCGTTTTCCATGTCCATAGCCGGGATGGCAATGGAGACACGATGTGCGCAGGTAGAGCGGACCGAGGCCATGGCGTGGGCTATTCTCTTCGTCTGTTGCCACAAACGGTTTCTCGAACAGCGTTTCACCCCTCTTGAAAGAGGACAGGAAACCTCCGTCGACAACCGCCGGAGTCGGCTGCTCGTAGGCGAAAGTCGTTTCGCTGAAAACCGTGCCAAGTTCTCCTCCCGAATAATATTCCTCGGAGAGTTCCTGCGGCTCTTTCACAGGAGGCGTGTCGTTGTTGCAGGCGGCCAGCGCGGTTGCGGCGGCTGCAAGCATGCAAGCGGAAAACCGTTTAATATCCATAAGCCTGGGTTATTTTGTCAGTCTATCAATTCCATGGCACTTTCCAACAGCGAGAACAGCGCGCTGCACGCGGCTACAGCAGCGTCGGTGTCTTCTTCGGTCAGGTGGTTGCGGAAAGGATACGGTATAGCCTCTATCTCGTCTACGGCTTTTTTTATGCCGGCCTTAATGTCGGCGTCGAGCTTCTGGTCTAGCGATGCTATATAGGTGCAGAGCGAGTTTGCATGTATAGTTCCGTCCAGCGTACCGTAATATGCGTTCCTCACGCCGCGAATATTGTCCGCATAGTCTTTTATCGAGTTCCAACTGTACCATGATTCCACGTCCAGCACGTTCTTGGTGGTCACGGGGTCGGTAATTTTAGTGCTGCCTACTTCGTCTGTTATGGTAGCCGCGCCGTCAAGCATCTGCACATACGCCTTTATCTGTGTTTTGTATGTTTTGTTCCCCTCCTCTCCGGCAGTTATCAACTCCTGCCCGTAATTTTTGTCGGGAGCGAGTTTGGCGGCCGCCAGCATCTGACGTTTGTCGGATGTTATGTTCGAAAGGCCGGCCCAGCTTGCCTCCAGCAGAATGCACTGGTTGCGGATATCCTTGGCGACGGCTATGCAATAGGTGATTTCGGCATCCGAAAACGCGCCGTAGGTGTTGTAGCTGTCGCTTGGATCGGTGTTACCGTTTATAAGGCGGGCGGAGCCGTTGCGGAATATCATATATTCGATTGTGTGGAATCCCAACAGGCCGTCGTCGAGGGAAGGAGAATCCGGATCGAAGGCGTAACCGTTGTTCTTCAGGCCGTTTATATATGAAGTATTGGCAAGGATCTGGTCGAGCTGCGACTTCTGCAGGGGCCATGAGTCGATATGAGGGTCTATCGCGTCATCCGAGGCAGCGCCGAACAGGAACGCTTCGCTGAGTTCCCAATACACGCGGGCCGTTTTCCACTGGTCGCAGGCGGCCTGCACCTTCTCCTGTGTAAGATCTTCCTTGAAAGCTTCACACGCCGTACTGAGTTTGACGGCTTCGTCGGCGAGCGAACGATAGGTGGATACGACTATGTCATCCACATAATTGGCAATGGTCGCCTTTTTCCTGGGATCAAGATCATCGGGCGTATCACCTCCATTGTTGTCGCACGAGGAAGCGTTTGCCATAAGCGCAACAGATGCCATGGCCATGAGGGAAATTTTTAAGATTGTTTTCATTTTACTTTAAGTTATAAATGATTTACATTTTAAACAAACCTGAATATGCGATGCCCACACTGAAAGTATCTTCGTCGTTGTACTGGCTCTTGAACATGCGGTGCGAATATTCGGCCTTTATGACGATGCCTTTTATGGGTACATAGTTGATTCCGGCCGCAACGCGTTGGCGTTCCCAACATGCGTTGTCCTGGACGGTGCCCTGGGTTTTAAACATCGAATCGTAATAGTCGTAGCGGCCGAATACATAGAATCTGCTGCCCCGGGCGTTGAGTTTTTTGACGGGCGAAAAGATGTCGTACCCGGCTTCCATGCCGGCGGACATGGCGTCCGAGGCTACCGACGTTTTAGGCGACGGCGAACCTTTGCGGCTCCCTTTGTTCGCCTTGGTTATCCTCTCGGAATCATCCAGGTGGCCATAGTCCATGCTGCCGCGGATTACCAGCCCGTAATTGTCGTAGGCGAAGTCAAAAGCGCCGATCAGCACCGTGCCCCTGAGACCATTGTAGGCATCCGATTTGAGGCTGTTCCTGGCGCTGTTTCCAACGTATCCGCTGACGGCCATGCGGAGGCCCGGTACGGAGTAGTTGTCCACGCGGAAAGCCCCTGCATAGGAATTGGCGATCTTGAACTCGTAGGGACTTCCCGAGCTGCTCGCGATCCATTTCTGAGAACCGAAGCGGTCGGCATCCAGTCCCGTAATGAACATAGCCTCGTAGCGCCAGGCCTTGATGCGTCCCCAGAGGCTGATACCCGTTTCGTGCCACGTACACGGCAGTATGGTGCTTTCTCCCTCAGGACGGAACGCGGTGAAGAATTCCGTGGGCATATGGTACTGGTTGGTCAGGCCTACGGGTACGATGACGTGTCCCATGCGCAGGTTCAGCGCGGCGGAAAAACTCTTTTGTATCCAGAATTGCTCGATGGCGACTTCGCCTCCGCGTTCGATCTCGCTTTCGTATTCTCCTGTTTCCTCCTCCTCGATCTCCACAGCCGCTTCGACTCCGCCGTGTTCGAACTCGACCTCACTTCCCAGCGACCAACCGCGGCCGAAGTCGTAACCCAGCCAAAATACTACGTGCGGCAGGTCGAAACGCCCGTGAGACGGAGCATCCTTGTACAGGCTCGCATCGGTGTACCGTTTATAATTATCGCTGTAGAACATCCGGCTCATCACCGCTTCTCCGTATCCTCCAAGGGTAAGGCGGGGCGTTTTATCCGATGCGTCCAATTTCTTCTTATTGATATAGGCGGAATTATTTTCGCGGTTGTCCGTGATAGTGTCGGTTTTTACCTGCCCCGCGGCAGGTATGGTCGAAACGAGCAATAGGGCGGAAGCCAACAGTATATTATTTTTCACAATCCTTCATTTAAGTTAGACAACGCTGTGGAAGCAGACGGATTTTGTCGGCGGAAAGGCGCTTCATGTATCTCCGCTGCATTGTCGGGTTAAATTCCGTTGCAAAATTATTGACCCGCCTGCGGAAATGGAATACCTAGAAATTGTGATTATGACGGAATGTTTAATACGGATTCTTTCGTAGAAGCGGGAATACGGAAACCGTAGATGTCCGACCTGTGGTGCCTGAAACAAATCCGGCGGCGTGTTGCCGCCCGGCGATTGCAGGATGACTGTCAATTGTTTTGCTTTGCAAAATAATCATCGACCGAGCGCCGATCGTCGGCCGGAGTAGGCATCTTGCGAGGGAGATAACTGAAAGGGTAGATTCCCCGACGCTTGCGGCGATATTATAAATTTCTGTTTGGATACCCCGATGCTTATGGCGGGGTAGTTCATTCAGCTATGGCTCTGCGAAACATACATTGGAAAAATATGGTAAATCGACAGGAATGTGTATTTTTGCCGTCCAGAGGATATGGTATTTGTCCGGACTGAAACAGCCGCAATGAATTGCGGGATTCTAACATGATTCTGAAACAATGAATACTCTGCGGAAAACAATCCTGATCGCATGTTTTGTTTTGATTGCAAGCTTGTTACGTGCCGCCGATCCCGTAACATGGCGCTTTGCGCTCCAGGATAAAGGCAATGGGACGGTGGAACTCTCGGCGATGGCCGCCATACAGGACGGCTGGCACATCTACGGGACCGAGCTTCCGGATGGAGGCCCCAACGCAACCGAAATGACGGTCGGAGAGATCAGGGGCGCTGTCAAAACGGGCGGCCTGAAAGCCCGGGGAGCAACGCTCCATAAGGCTTTCGATCCTGCATTCCAAATGGAACTGGGTTACTATGAGGGCACGGTTTCTTTCGTGCAGCTATTCCTCGTTACGGACAAGTCGGCCTTCCTTGTTTCCGGAGAAGTACGCGCCCAGGCCTGCGACGAAAGCAGTTGTACGCCTCCGCTGCCTGTCGAGTTTAAATTCACCCGGGCCGACCTTCCTGCCGGATTCAAGGCGGCCGCAGACAACAGCACCGGCAGTGCTCCCGCCACCGCTTCCGTAGCCGGAACTGCACCAGAAACGGATGGTACGGATGCCGCGCTTGCGGAACCGGCTTCCGTCAATGCAGCCCCGGATGCGGGGCAGGATCTTTGGGTTCCGGTGATCGATGAACTCCGGGATCTCGGGGCGGCCGGCAGCACGGCCGACATGACCTTGTTATGGATATTCCTTTTCGGGTTTGCCGGGGGATTCCTGGCCCTGCTCACGCCGTGCGTGTGGCCGATGATCCCCATGACCGTGAGTTTCTTCATCAAACGAGCCTCAAACCGTAAAAGGGCCGTCCGCGACGCCCTCGTCTACGGAGCTGCTATAATCGTGATATACGTAGGACTGGGACTTATCGTGACCGGCATTTTCGGGGCAAGCGCCCTGAACGAGATGTCCACCAGCGCAATATTCAACCTCATATTCTTCGCTTTGCTGGTACTGTTCGCCGCGTCGTTCTTCGGGGCTTTCGAACTGACGCTGCCTGCGAAGTGGACTAACAAAATGGACAGTAAGGCCGGGACTACATCTGGCCTGCTGAGCATATTCTTCATGGCGTTCACCCTCGTGCTCGTTTCATTTTCCTGTACCGGCCCGGTTATCGGATGGTTGTTGGTAGAGGCGGCGAGTTCGGGAGCGGTCATCGCTCCGGCTATCGGCATGTTGGGCTTCGCAATCGCGCTGGCCATTCCTTTCGGCCTGTTCGCCATGTTTCCCTCGTGGCTCAACAGCATGCCCAAATCGGGCGGATGGCTCAACTCGGTGAAGGTGGTGCTGGGCTTCCTGGAACTGGCCCTGGCGCTCAAGTTCCTTTCGGTGGCCGACCTGGCCTACGGTTGGGGTATACTCGACCGCGAGGTGTTCCTCGTACTGTGGATCGTGATCTTCGCCATGCTTGGCTTTTACCTGCTGGGAAAGATCAAGCTGCCGCACGACAGTGACTTGAAACATGTTTCGGTCGTAAGGCTGATGCTCGCTATAGTTTCATTCGCGTTCAGCGTTTACATGGTTCCCGGATTGTGGGGCGCGCCGCTGAAAGCGATAAGTGCATTCTCGCCGCCGCTCTATACCCAGGACTTCAGCCTCTACAAGGGCGAGGTACACGCCGCTTTCGACGACTATGACTCGGGGATGGAATATGCGCGCCGCACCGGCAAACCCGTGGCCATCGACTTTTCGGGCTACGGCTGCGTGAACTGCCGAAAGATGGAGGCTTCGGTGTGGACCGATCCGCGTGTGAAGCAGATACTCGAAAAGGATTACGTGCTGATAACCTTGATGGTCGACGACAAGACGCGCCTGCCCGCACCTGTAGAGGTCGAGGAGGGGGGGCGTACCGTACGCCTGAAGACCGTCGGCGACAAGTGGAGCTACCTGCAGAGGCATAAATTCGGGGTCAATTCGCAACCTTACTATGTGCTGCTCGACGGGAACGGCATGCCTGTCGCGCCGTCTTATGCATTCGATCCGGACGTGGGCAAATACCTGCGTTTCCTGCAGCAGGGCCTGGACGGCTATCGCAACAAGCGGCAGTAGACGAATCAATTGACACTGTGAGAAGTTTATTATATCTGGCTGCACGATAACCGGCTGAAAAACGCAGAAGAAATCGAACCGGCGTTATAAGCTGGATAAGATAATGGACATTCAAAATAAGAAAAAAATGAGACGTAAGATTACACCTGTTTTGTCCGTCGTGATGATATTGGCCGTCGCTGAGTGTGCGCAGACCGTTACAGCGCAGGAGCGGAACGAGCACGGTTGGTATGAATCCACTCCCGATACCGCCTTTGTGTGGCATCCCGAGGCGATTTATGTCGTCTGGCCGGATACGGAACTGGAGTTCCGACTGCCGCACGAACAGGACCGATCGGGAGTGGCTAACCTGCTGTTCAGGGATAGGAGATCGGGCGAGATGCGCCTGCTCGATTCCATAAGGGGTGCGTATAACGATACAGCACTGGTTTCACGGCGGGTAAGGCGTATTCCTGACGCCCGGTATGCCCGTCGTTTCGAACCGGGAGGTTACGACGCCATATTGCTGTACAACAACGGTAAATACATTACATACGACAACCTCACCATAGAAAAAGATGTGAAAATGGTCGTCGATATGGCCGCCAGGCCTGTTCATCCGGCCGACCAGGATTCGCAAAAGTGGCTGTCCATGAGAAAATTCACCGACCCTATCGGCGGGAACAGAACACTCTGCAAAAACTATGCGACGGCATCCGACGACAAGATACTGGGATATGTATTCCAGCCATGGGGATTTTACGCAACACAAGTCTTTATCGGCCTTCTCGCCGAAGGAAATTATCCCGGCATAGTGAGCAAAGGCGGACTGTCTTCTACTTCTGACGGATATTTCGAATTCGACGTAGATGACGCCGATATAGGCTCGGTACTGAAAATCGAGATGGTGGCCGGTTGGGTAACCCGGGGCGTGAATGTCAAGCCGAATATAGGTCTTTTTGTTGTGATGGAGGAAAAGCCTGTCCCGGAGTGGATGCTTAACATGACTACGGGTCCCCTTGTAAAGGTGCGGGCGTATAAACGAGAGTTCACTGCCGACACTGCATATGTATGGCATCCGGAAGATATTCATATTGTATGGCCGCACGCGGAAATAGAGTTCAGGTTGCCTTATGAGAAAGAGCGGTCGGGGGTGGCGAATCTGCTGTTCCGTGACAAAAAATCGGGAGATATCCGCCTGCTCGATACCATCAGGGATAACCGCCGCTGCTACAACCGTTTCGAGTCCGGAAGTTACGATGCCATACTGCTGTACAACAATGGCAAATACGCCGCATATGATAATATTGTCTTGGAAGAGGGCGTGAAAATGGTTGTCGACATGGCCGGACAGGCTGTCCGGCCGGCAGACAAAAATTCACGGAAGTGGCTTCTTATGAGGAAATTCACCGACGTTGTCGGAGAAAGGACTCTCACCAGATGGTACGCGCAGACTTCTCCGGAAAAAGTTTCGGGTTACATATTCGAGCCTTACAAAGAACAGGTACTTTCCTGGGTTAATGTCCGCCGCACGCCGGCTATGGATAAAAGGACGTTTAGTTCCGACGACGGATACTTCGAATTCGACACCGATGCCGGCGATGCCGGCTCGATGTTGGAAATTTCCAATGCCGGTTATGAGAATATGGAAATTAAGATAAAGCCGAACTCCGCTTATTTCATAGTAATGGAGAGGACTCCGGGCGATGTCCCTAAAATGATTGGGACAGGTTCATCCAACGAAAGGGAATAATTGATATTATTTAATATGAGTTCGGGATAAGCGAAGCGCAATACCAGGATCACAACCTTTTTTGAATGGCATTTTTTAGGAAATACGAGGGGTTTATAATAAATTTGCACCTCGAATAAAAGAACCTGCTCACACTTTAACCCCTAAAAAGCATGCACTCATCTGCTACATGGACCAATAATAATCGCATAGAAATAGCAGACGTATTACGCGGTTTTGCCGTAATGGGAATTACCCTCATCCATTTTATCGAACGGTTCAGCCTCTACAGTTTTCCTGAAGAAACCAACGGCTTTCTGATATTTACGGACAAGGTGATCTGGGACAGTATATTTTTTACATTCTCCGGTAAGGCCTATTGTATTTTCGCGCTGCTTTTCGGATTCAGTTTTTTTATTCAGGATAATTCGCAAAAAGAAAAAGGGAGAGATTTCCGCGGACGTTTTGCCTGGCGCTTGGTATTGCTTTTTTTTATAGCCTGCATCAATTCTACTTTGTTTCCCGGTGAAATATTGGTGCTCTATGCATTGCTGGGTTATGTGCTGATAGCTGTTTGCCGACTTTCCACCCGCACGGTCGCGATCATCGCTGTTATACTTTTGCTGCAGCCTTTTGAATGGGGACAAATAGTCTACGCGCTCATCAATCCCGGATACATTATCAATGCCCAGTTCGATGCTCCATACTGGGAGATGGTCAATGTGGCTCAGAGAGAGGGGTCTTTCATCGAAATGTGCAAAACTGCGATATGGACCGGCAATATTGCCAATATGGGATGGATGATATTGCATGGAAGGGTTACTCAGACAGCAGGATTGTTTATGGTTGGCATGCTGATAGGGCGCAGCAATTTGTTTCCATATTCGGAGCGGAATATTAAAATCTGGATCAAAGTATTCATCATGGCCACCGTATCCTTTTTCCCGCTTTACGGCTTGGCTGCCGTACTTCCCGACTTTATAGGCAGGGAGGCGCTGCTCGTACCTTCGACGCTCATCCTTAAGTCCCTTTCGAATATTGCATTTACAGGAATACTGTTTGCCGGGGTGATACTTGTTTATTACCTGACAAAATTCGGACGCGTTCTTCATCAACTGGCACCTTATGGACGCATGAGTCTGACGAACTACCTTTCACAGTCTTTGATCGGAGCTTTCCTGTTTTACAACTGGGGATTGGGGCTTTACCGGCATACGGGCATTACGGTATGTTTCTTAATGGGTATAGGAATGTTTCTCGTTCAGTTCTTTTTTTGCCGTTGGTGGCTTCGGTCACATCGCCAGGGTCCGTTGGAATGGCTGTGGAAGAAGGCAACCTGGATCAAAACAGGCAAAGAATAACCGGTAATGTTATCGGATTAGGGCATTGTGAGTTTTGAGATAATGAACTACCCCGCCTCAAGCGGCGGGATATCCTAAAACAGGAATTTATAATATCGCCTCAAGCGTCGGGGAATCCACCCTTTTAGTTATCTCCCTCGCAAGATGCCTCCACCGGTCTGCGGCCGACGGTCGGCGCTCGGCCGATGATTGTTTTGCGAAGCAAAACAATTGAAATAATCTGAAAATCTTTTGGAAATCTATCTTCAGACGAAAAGGATGAAGAAAAGACATAATACAGACAAATAATAAAGA
>JAVBRB010000045.1:0-56128 GCA_031548515.1 Rikenellaceae bacterium
TCTTTATTATTTGTCTGTATTATGTCTTTTCTTCATCCTTTTCGTCTGAAGATAGATTTCCAAAAGATTTTCAGATTATTTCAATTGTTTTGCTTCGCAAAACAATCATCGGCCGAGCGCCGACCGTCGGCCGCAGACCGGAGGAGGCATCTTGCGAGGGAGATAACTAAAAGGGTGGATTCCCCGACGCTTGAGGCGTGGTAGTTCATTATCTCAAAACTCACAATGCCCTAAGCCGATAACATTTACCTGCATGCCGTTTGGACCGTCTAAGGTTTGAATTTTATGAATTTATTCTCAAATGGAGCGAACCTGTCCGAAGTCGTGCTTTCCCCGAGCGGTTCTTCTATGGCATTCACAACCAGAAAAGGAATCTGCCGGCCATTCCGTCCGGTCAGCGTGAGTTTCGTTTCGATGCCGTCCAGTTCCCTCACGTTGAGCATCAGCCAGCCGTCATCTTTAGATACGGTACAGGATGTCATCAGCAGGTTAGGCGCATCGATGCCGAATGCAGACCAACTCATCGGAAATCCGTTCTCCTTGCCCTGCGGCATTACCCGAGCATACAACGGTATCCGCGAACTCCAGCCGAACTTCGAAGCCGCCGTATTGGACGTATCGGCGGTCGTAGTCAGATGGTAATTCCAACGGAATTCACCCTCCTGCGAAGCCCGGAAATTGGTTACCCAGTAGTTGTTCATCACCCACGAATATACGTGTGGCTTTTCGTAGGTCTTGCGGTACTGGAACCTTCCGTCGAGCATATCTCCGAGCTGCATGAGCGGGACCACATCGCTGCCCATCACGATCTGGGCTTGGCCGCTTCGCGCCGCTACGAAATTCTGTACGGTATTCCAGTCGCTGGCCGTCCCTTCGAGCTGGTTCTCTCCGGGGTACACTACCCCGCCCTGTACTTCGAACGCCAGGCGCGAATTATCGAGCGTAAATGGGAAAGCGACGTATATTCCCGTCGGGGCAGTTTCCGGAAGGCGCCTCACCGAATAGGCGAATTCTATGCGTTTGACATTGTTGAACAGCTTTATTTCGACCTGCATGCCTGCTGCATCGATGCCCGGAGCCTGGCCGCTGATATTGACGCTTGTGTATATCGGACCGTCGGCGCCTGACGCAATATTCACCCCGTGCAGCCCGGTGCGTTCATATTTTTCGGTAACATAGCGCTCCATCTGATGCCTGTCTTCCAGTTTTTCATATATGAACGCACCCATCTCCCATTCCGCGCCGCCATCCACTATCTCAAGTCCGAGTTCCTTGTCGTACAGGCTGCTTATCGCACCCGTTGCGGGATTGAACGTTATGCGGTAATAGCGGTTCTCGACAACATTGCTCCTGATCTGAGTTTGCGGCACTGGCGCAAGGTACTCCTTGCCGACCACAATGTCGTATGTCTTGTATCCCATGGCGGGTATATCTTCGGCATATACGGCATAGTATCTTCCTTCGCTGCGCGACCTGAGAGCCTGTACTTCAAGGACATTTCCCTGCTCGTCAACGATTGAAAACGATCTGTTCCGGGGAATAACCTCGTAGTCGATATAGACCTCGGCAAGTTCCGAACGGGTCCATGCCATGCTGTTGAAGAATGTTATGGTAGGGTTCTTACCTCTTTTAATGCCGTCCTGAAGCAGGCCGGCCGAGGTTTCATACATCAACTGGGCACTTTTCAGCGCTTCCCAAACGAACGAGCCTTTTTCGGCCCACTGCACCTGGCTGTTCTCGTTCATCGGGTCGCGCAGGCTTTCGGCCGCACCGAACGTATGCTCGTCGTAAAACAGCAGATTCTCGTGGATATGGATAATTTCATCGCGGGTGTGTTCCGGCAAGGACTGTCCCTTTGCGACTGCCATCGACAGCATTCCTTCGACGGTCACCATGTCGGCGTGAGTACTGCGCGACGCGCCCGTCTCCCTTGCGGCAGAACCGAATCCATCGGTCCACCAGTCCGGATAGGCAACCCGCAATGTCTGCAATCCGCCTGCATGGTTTTCGGCTATGTAGTCCATAAATTCATGGGGAAGTGCGTTTCGCAGCCTTGGTGAAGCATACTTCCGGTTCCATTCCTCTATCAGCTTACATGCGCCGTAAGAGGGAGGCGAGTTGTCGGTAAAATAACCTGAATATTGTACTCCCACCACATCGAACGTATATCCTTTATCGTCGAGGTTCGAAAGGTAATCGAAAACCTTTGGTTCGAGCAGCGCCATGTCGTGTTTCTCTATACCCCAGAAGTTGCCGGTATTGTAGTGGTCTGCACGATAGGCCAGTATCTCTTTGCCCGACGGCGACTGCCATTTGAAGGCTGTAGGCACTTCGAACGGTATCAAAGCCCTGTGGCCGTGTTCACCCATCCATACGTATTTCACCCCTGCGTCGGGCAGGTAATCGGCCAACGCCCATGCGATTCCGTTCACGTCGTTCTGCATCGCGGTATAGGCGGGGATGCCGTTCTCATGGTAGCGTGCAAGCGGTTTCAGGAATGTTTTGAGCGAATTTTCATCCACTACTTCCGACATATTGAAGAACATGGCCGTTGCCTCTATCTGTCCGTTCGCTATGTATTTTTTGAGTTTTTCGATTTGTCCTGCCGGACGGTTCTTCAGGTATTCGTTCACCGCCCACGAAGCTTCGCATGTCCAGCGGAATTTGGCGTCGTCGGGATAATCCTCCGTCAGTTCGCAGTATTCGATGGCATAGTCTATATAACGAAGGTGCTCCATCAGTATTTCGGTCTGCGGTTTCGTGTAGCCTATGTCGGTGTGCGTGTGCTGAACGAGATATACGGTCCACTCTTTAACTGGGTATATTTCGGTTGTAACTGTGCCCAGGCTGTTTTTGCCGGATACGAGTTCTATCTGTACGCTGCGCTTCGAATCCGTTTGTGCGACACTTGCCTCGAGCCGGTTCATTCCAGGCGCAATATGATAACTGCCGGCGGGTTTGCCGTCGACACGGAGGTCCGCTTTACGCGACTTTCCCCAGTTTTCGACATCTATCTTCAGTGGCTGCAGCAATTTGCCGCCCGGCCCGTATATGAGCGCTGGAGCGGCCACAGCGTTTGCCGCGACTATATCCGGACCCGAAATCCTCCCTGGTACGATATTACCGGACGCCTCGAGTGAGATTGCATCGATAGCTATCCAGCTTCCGGACACGCTTCTCAGTGAGAGAATATTGTTGCCTTTGCGTATCGTCCCGGTTGGGAATTCGGCTTCGATGTACAGGCTGCCGTCCGTATCGCGCGGATTTTCCAGAAGGCCTTGATCACGTCCTGCGGGAACGTCGACTTTTACCTGATAATCGTTGAGACGGATTTCTATTACCGGAGGAAGGCCGGGATGCGACTCCACAAGATCGATGCGCAGTTTTACCGGACTCCCCTCTTCGACGGAGCTAATCCCGAATTTTATCAGAAACCGGCCTTCCGCTTCCGCCCATGAATCCGACGGTCCCGGAAGGAACCAGGGCATATCTTTCGAAGAACTGCTGCCAACGCTATATAGTACGCTTCCTCCCGGATATTTTTCACCGAACGATCGATAGTCGGTATACAGGGAGAATTCCCTGCCGCTTCCGTCTTTAGTGCCGATCTGCCAGATCTTGTTCTGCGCAAAGCCTTCCGCGACGGTCAGGCTGGCAAATGCCAGTAATGTTATGATCTTCGGTTTCATTCGAGCCTGTGTTTTTTATCTGTTATTTTACAAATGCCTTTACCATGACGGCCTTTCCGGGTCCGTTGTTGGTTAAAGTGTATTTACCTGCCGCAGCCGGTATCACGAAAGTTTCGGCGTAGCTGAACGTGCGTTCCATTCCGCCGGATGTACGCAGCGTTACGGAAGAGCCTTCCACAAGCATCCATACATGGACTTTCCCCGAGGTCGACATCTCCATGCCTCCGTTGAAAGTGTAGCGGTGTACATCGTAAAATTGTTCGGAGTGGGTAGGCAGGTGTTCGGCCAATACCCCGTCCTTGTCGCTGATAACAACCGGCTTGGATATAAGTTCCCGTCCGACTTTCTCGCCTTTACGGTCGAAGCGCAGGTTGTTCATCCCGTGTTCGATATTAATCGGCCGCGGCCGTCCGTCCATATCGAGCCTCATCCAGTCGTACATCTTGAATGTGAATATATACGGCGCGCTGCTGATCTCGAGCACCAGGTTGTTCTTCCCGGCGGCATGCACAGTACCGTTGGGAATAAGGTATAGTTCGTGTTTCTTCGCAGGCCACATTTGTACGAACCGTGTAATATCTATTTCACGGGCATCCTTCTGGCTTTGCTCCAACGCTGTGCGGAACCGGGCCGGATCGATATCGTCCTGAAAACCCAGATACACTGTAGCGTCCGGCTTACAGTCCATGATATAATATGTCTCGTCCTGCGTGAACGGCATCCCGAACTGTTCCCTTATATAGCTGTCGCTTGGATGGCATTGCACCGACAGGTTGGCGCCGTCGAACGTGTCGAGGAAGTCGAAACGTATCGGGAATTCATACCCGAACCTTGCCGCCGCATCGCCCAGTATCTCCCTGTAGTTATTATACATCAGAAAATCGAACGACACTTCCAGTTTATATCCGTCGCTCTCGAACAGGATACCGTTCTCGAATACCATCAGCTCGAAAGACCATGCGAGATTGTCTCCCTCGCGGCTCAGCCCTTTGAAGCGTTCTTTCATCCATTGTCCGCCCCAGATGCCCGGTTCGAACCACGGCCGGACGCGGAAATAGTTCCTGGCCATAGCATCCAGTCCCCGCCTCATGTCGCCGCCTTCCATCGAAAGATAATGTCCCGGCCGCTGCGTGTCGATGAAGAGATCTATCCGTGGCAGTATCTCGGCCTTGTGCCTGTCCAACACCCTCCAGTCCACGAAATAGAACCGTTTGTACATCTGTCTCTGATCCTGCATGGTACTGCTGCCAAGGTTAGTCACAGCCCCGGCCCTCATTCGGAACTGTATCTCGTTCTTCGGCACATCGGCGTAGATCACGGGTGCGTCCCATCCGGCCAGTGCGGCTCCCGGACCTGCCAATATGCAGATGTCGAAACCCTCATCGGGTTTTATGAGCGCCAGTTTATCCGGATCGAACCAGTCCGCAAGCCGTTTGTCTGTGATGCGCCCGAATATGGAGTCGTCTTCTCCCATGTACGGGGCGACCATTGCATCTATCTCAGCCGGGCTGCGCATGGCTGCGTCCGTATGGAACCAGACGGGCTTTTTTCCGGCTTTTCTCAGTTCTGCATCGATGCTTTCCACCATTTCGTCCCATAATACGCCCGCGTATCCGTCTATCACTACGCGTTTGCAGCGCATCATCCATTTGGCAACAGCTTCGCTCCCGCTGTGTATCTGACCGCTTCCTATGGGAAATCCGGGGTATATGTCATATTCGCCGGCTTCGGCCGGAACGCTTTGTTCCGGCATGAGAGACTGCGTAGTCTTCCTAAGCAGTTGTTTCCCGGCATTATTCTTATCTGTGTTGCAGGCGTACATTGCGGCGCCTGTTATCGGAGCACGGCCTTGCAACCGGGCGCACTCCACAACCACATCGCCCACACCGAGTTTTTCGAGATTAGCCTTGAGGCGATCCATGAACAAGCCTCCGGCACAGGAGATATTGCCTCCCATTACGAAAATATCAGGACGAAAGGCCGAGAACCAGGGGGCCATGAAAGAGGCGAGATTGTCCGCAAACGTATCGAATACCTCCATAGCCCTGCCGTCTCCCGTTTCCGCAAGCCGCGCGATCTGTTCGGCTCCGTCGAGCCGCTCTCCGGTTCTTTCCATCCATGTTTTGATGAACCACCGCGTCGAGAAATAGTCGTCGGCGATACTTTCGCCCATCGGGCAGTGGAACAGGAAACCTTCGGGCGGGATTCCTTCGCCCTCCGTCTGCGGTATGCCGTCGACGAGGAACGTTGAGCCGAATCCGGTGCCGAGTGTTACGGCGATAGTGCGCGGACTGTTCATTGCTGCGCCGGCATGGTATTCTCCCATCGCAAATGCAGACGCATCGTTTGTAAACGCAATCGGCTTATCGCCTCCAGGAAGCGCTGCCGCCAGGATCCGGCGCACATCCGCACCGAATATCGATTCGAATTTATCCACTCCCGCTATTTTCGAGATTCCTCTTTCGTAGTCGAAAGGCCCGGGCATCGCCACGCCTGTTCCCGCGAACGCCTCTTCCGGTATTATCCCGGCCAGCGTATGGACGAAACCGGCCCATACCGACAGGATTTCTGCGGCGGAGGCTTTGGAATCTATCCGCGTATCATAGACCCGGTCGCCGAGTATACTTCCATCAATACTGTTCACGAACGCCGCCGATATGTGCGACCCTCCAACATCTATTCCCAAATAATATTTCACGATATTTCCCATTTGTGTTTGCATATATGCTTTAAAATATAAAAAAGAAAGAGTATTGTGCTGGCACATTGTCGACTTTGTCATCTTCCTCTTCGGCACATACTCGATGGTCCTCGGTTCGACATCGGTTGCTCGCAGAAATTGCCAAACAGCATCCTATGTTTCACAAAAATATAATAATCCTTAAGACAAACAAATCATGCTCGCACATATTCCAGAAATAAGCATAATGCCATAATGCTTAAATGCGTCGCTGTCACCGTATACAGGGATTCAAACGCAAAGCCCCGAAATCAGATGATTTCGGGGCTTTGCCGGTATTACTTATACGAATTTGTCTTTAGAACTTCTTTCCGGATGGCTTTCCTCCGAGTCCGTCTTGCCAGTGGAACGACGCATGAGTGCCGTCGCAGTAAGGTTTGTTCGAAGATTGTCCGCAGCGGCACAGGGTCACCCTGTTGCGGATTTCGTATGTGAAACCGTCCTGGCGCGAAAAAGGTATGCCGCCGGTCACCCAAAGTCCCGCCGATGCATGTATTTTAGGATCTTCGACCAGACCCAGGGCCGGCCCCAGTTCGGGTTCGTACGGTTTTCCTGTTTCTTTGTTCCACGCCGACAGCCTGCCGCTGATACAATGATTCGCTTCGCGGACGGTCATATCCCTGTGTTCCGGATCGCCGGACTCTGTCACCTCATTCCAGATACGCAGTCCGGCGTCGCAGAATCGGGCGAAAGCGCAGAATTTTTCGTTGTCGGTCAGCGACAGCCCGGGTCCTTCGAAAACGTCGGCTCCTTTCAGAAGATCGTCTTCGGACGCAGTCAACTGCGGGTCCCAATCGGCATGTGCATGGCTGCCGTCGCAGTATGGATGGTTCTTCGATTCCCCGCAACGGCATAATGCGACAGGCTCATGTGCCATGGAAAAACTTTTTCCCTCCTGCATCCACCACATTTCGCCTTTGTCGTTCGGAACGATAAATTGCTGGACAAGCGCAGGCTTTCCAAACACGAGATACGGACCGTCGTCAAGTATGGTGATATGAAATTTTTCATCGGCCTGTTTTGAGCCTTTTTTGGGTTTCGCCATAGTCATCACGTAATAATTGGTTTGTTTGCGCGTTCATATTGCAATAAATGTGCCTGCCGCGGATTGTAATCCCGATCTTTTTAATAATTTTGTAGTTTCGAAAACACAACGATGCTTATGACCAACACATATATCAAACGCGGGCTGCTTGCCGTTTGTTCGGTTCTGTTCCTTCTCGCGGGATGTAAGAAAGATAAAGAGTCGTCCAGTTTTGTCATTACCGGCCCGGCCTCAATGCATTTCGTGTACGACCAAACGAAACAGACAGCATATTCGGCAAAAAACATCGTCTCATTCACTTATTCCACTCCCGCAGGTTGGACCTGCAGTGCCTCCAAAGGGATCATAACCGTGACTTCTCCTGCTCAAGGCTCAGGCGGTGCCGACTCAGGAACCATCAAAATAACTGCAAAATCCACGTCTTCGTCGGAAGTTACCGTCTCGCTGGATGTCGCCATAAAAATCGCGGAAGAGATTACCGGCCATGCCAACAGCTTCATTGTAAGCAAGGCCGCGCAGAGATACAAGTTCGACGCACGCGTGAAGGGCAACGAATCGTCAGCCACGATGGCTCCTGTCGCCGGCCAGCTTGTGTGGTGCACCACGGACGGCGCCATCAGCCATGTGTCGGTTGAGAACGACGGCTACATGTATTTCTATACGAAAGACGTCTCGTCGCCCGCGGAGGCCAATGCTCTTTTGGCGGCATCAGACAAAAGCGGCAATATCATATGGAGTTGGCATATCTGGGCCACAGACTACGTTCCTGAGGATGACTATGACATGTTGGGTGGCATGAAAGTGATGTCGCGTAACCTCGGGGCGTTCGCATCGTCCAACGCTACGGCAGACGACGCGCTGAAATCCTATGGCCTGTATTACCAGTGGGGGCGCAAAGACCCGTTCCCAGGACCCAGGGCATGGAATTCGACCGCGCAATTCAATATATACAATGCCAAATCCAAGCCGGTTGCATTGAAGTATGAAACTGCAACATCCGTTATCGGGACCGGGGCTTATGCCGCAGCCAACCCGACCACGTTCATTGCGGGAACTGAAGCCACGAAATACGACTGGCTTTTCAAAGCAAGGGACAACAGCCTGTGGGGTAACGCCAAGACGGCTTACGACCCCTGCCCCGTCGGTTGGAAAGTAGCTCCCGCGTCTATCTGGACTTTGTTCACCACGACAGGTGATTCTTCGGAAAATCCGGCTGAATTCAATGTCGACGGCGCGTACTCATACGGTTGGACATTTTACGACGACGACCTCACTCCGGTATACTGGCCGGCAGCGGGAAGGCGCAGTTTCAGCAGCCTGCTGGCATCTTCGAGGCAGAATTTCACCAATATCATAAACGGTGAGTTCTACGAGCCGGGGCAGAGCGCACAGCCTGTCGGCTTTTATTGGTCGTCAACGGCTGCAACTGCCAGCGAGAGTTCGCTGCTAGCTTTCCGCGAAGATTATGTCAATCCGGGCGCAGACACTTATACGGTGCTCGATGTCGGGAATGACAAAAAAGCGTGGTCTCCGGAAGGCGCCCGCGCAGGCGGATTCCCTCTGAGGTGCGTTCAGGAATAGATTTCATAATCACACATAACAAAGCAGCCGGATGAGTCCGGCTGCTTTTGTTTGATATTCTCCTAAGGATATTTTCGCCCGTGCAGGCGTCGGGGTCAGAAACTGTATGAATAAAACACTCCCAGGATGTGGTAATATCCCTTTTCCGGGGTAATTGTCACATCGCCGGAATTTTTCCCGATGTGTATATCCCTGTTGTAGACGTAGTCGAAGCGGTAGTAGAATTCAAACGAACTTTGCCTGTTCAGTTTCCACTCGACCCCAAGCATCGAACGCACTTTGTCGATATAGTTACCGCCTGCCAATTCGGGAGCGTTGAGTGTGTTGGACAATTCCATCGACACATACGGCCGCAAAGGAAGATGGTGTATTTTATACTCCGCCTTGATGCGGTGCCGCAGGACCATTTCGCATTTCGCTTTTTCACGAGTGTTCACCGAATCTGTCCTGAAAGTGAACTGGGGCCGTTCACGGAACGTGAAACTCCATTTTTCATTTCCGCTTTTGACGGTAAAAAGCAGGTCGGCGGTGGCCCTGTGGCGAAAGTCCCAATATTTTTCGTAGTTGGTGCTTTTCTTGCCCTCGTGGTCCGTTGCAATGAAAGTATATGCCGCACCTACACGAAACCAGTCGGTTATGCGGTATTTCACACCCAAACCCGAATGTATCCTGTCAATGGAAGTAAGTGTGTTTTTCAGCCTCAGTTCTTCTTCCCAACCGATTGAAAGCCCTCTTACTATATCTTTCGAGATATCGAACCCTATGCGCGCCTGCAAATCGCTTTCCTTTGTAGCCGGTTCGTGCGTGACCTCCTGCGCCGACAGAGCGAAAGGCAGGAAAAACGCACAAACCAGTATCAGTAATGATAATCTGCGCATGGATCACTTCATTTTCGAGATTGAGTCGACGGTATTTTCTTCCCCCTTGGCGAGAGTGTAATACACCTTGAGATTAGCCGTGTCGCGCAGGAAATTGATATCTCCTACTTCCACCTTGTCCACTTTCAGCCCGATGCGTTTTTCAAGGTCGGCGATCAGTTCGGTACGCTTTTCGGGAGCGATCAGGTCTATTTTCTCGTAGACGATCAATTTGGTGGAGCGGTGCTTGAGTATCTTCCGGCTTTCAAGGATCCAGATAAGGAGTATAAGCAGAGCGTTGGTTACGATCAGGTTCGTATAGCTGATGTTAAGTGACAAGCCGTTGATGACGGAAAGACCGATTATAACGAACAGATAGGTCATTTCGCGGATCGGTACCGTTTCGGTGCGGTAGCGTATCATCCCGAAAATGGCGAAAAGACCAAGGGTGAAGCCAATCTGAAGTTTGACGTTCTCCATCAGGAATATGAGCAGAAACATCGTGGCGCTGAAGATCATGAAGGTAACATAGTAATCCCTGCGCTGGCTCTTTTTGTAATAGAAGAACTGCACGATGATCCAGGCGATCAACATATTGAGCCCGAAACGGATAAGAAGATGCAGCAGGCTTTCGGCGTTGAACAGCTCGACTCCCAGGAAGTCGAGCGATACGGAGCCGGCCGGGTTGCCGAACTGCTCCGCAATGGAGGGATCGAAGTCAGGCATGGCCGTTTCGATCGTCGGATCGTATTCGAGTGAAGGGTCCATCAGAGGGTCCATAAGTGTAATAAGTTTATTGTATCATTAATTTTTTGATGTAGCTGATCTTTTCCTTGAAGCGATTGCTCTTGACCCCGTGATTCGTAAGTACAGTTCCAACACAGTATTTACTTACTTTCTGGCGGGGTACGCGCAGTTGCAGCAGGATGTCTTTCATTTCCGAATGGCAAAGCCCGTCCTGCTTGAGTTCTATAATGGCGACCCCCGGCAGGGCTGATTTCTCGCCCGTCCGCAGGTTCTCGAAAGCAAGGTCCATGTCTATAGTCAGGCGCTCGGTTTTACCTTTGTTCACGAGCGTTATGCGGTTGAAGCTGGTGCGTACGTGGGGCGCCAGTTTCGTCAGGGGAAATTTGCTTTCGTTGTAGATAAAATCCACAGCCGCGGGATTGCCTTTGAAGTCGCGGAAATCCACGAGTCCGATGGATGTCCTCACTTTCTTGGTTCGGCCCCGGTTGTTTTTATTCTTTATCTCGAGGAATGCGATACCGGAGTCCACATATGTACGGGTGCGTATTTTCTGCCGCTGCAATTTTTTATTATGATGCAGTACATACATATCAAGGTCGTCGGTGTCGTAGTATATCGTATCGTAGCTGCCGATACGCTTGCCTTCGACCTCCTGAACACGGTAGTCTTCCTTTGCCATTTCCAGGATATGCACAAGATCCGATTCCGTAGCGAGATACTTCGTGTCGATACGGTTCATCAGTTTTATGCCTTTCATTTCTGAAAGGTTGATAGGCGGCATTGCGTCAATAAGGGCAAGGATATTTTCCCTTGTCGGTTTCATTTGTCGGGATATCAGTATCGAAGCCCGCCTCTGGATAATCGTCGGCGGCAAGTCATTTTTATTCGTTAGCGCCTTCGGGGGCATCTTCGAAGATGTATTCGAAATTTTTGATTACGTGCAGTTTTCCGTTCGGCAGGTAGTTATATTGTATCTTCTTCGTGCCGTCGTCGTTGTATTCATACTTGCGGATACGTTTGGGTTTGTTCTTGTCGTCGTATTCGACTTCCTGTTTGATTTTTCCGCCTGGATAATACTCATAGGTACTGCGCGATTTCTGGCCATATGTAGCATACTCGACCTCTTCGATTTTGCGTCCCTGGTCGTCATATATGGTCATGCGGTCGAGTCTGCGTGTTTTTGTTGCAGGGTCTGTGTTCCACTCCTTAACGACAAGATTTTTCCGGCGCTCGCGTTTAGTCATGGTTTCGGGACTAAGTTGGGCGGACACTGTCGCAGCTCCGAGAAGGCATGCCAATAGCAGAGAAAATTTGATTTTCATATTAAACAGTTTCAAAATAAGTTAGCCTACAAAAATAGGCAAATTATTGTATAAACATCGTCTTTTCCACGGAATCGGCTTAAAAATAAAAAGAGAGGGCGGTAACAGGCACTGTTTCATACCTGTCGCCGCCCTGTTGAATGGCTTTTTTACGTAAGAACCGCCTTACTTGCCGATCAAATCGACGCTGCGCCGGATAAATCGCGTCAGATTTTCGCCTTTGAGCATCCCGTTCGACAATAGGGCGAGGTCTATAAGCTGGCTCACGAGATTGTTGTGCGATCCGATCTCTTTCAGTCTCCCGGCACGTTCGGCTGTCAGTTTTTCCACTTTCAAAGGCAGTTCTTCCCGCATATTTCTTTCTTCGGGAGACAGGTCTTCGTCTTTTTTACCTTTGACAAGCTCTTCGAAATTCCTGAGTTCCGCTGCTGCTGCATCAATCTTTTTATTGGTCGATGTAAGTTTCGAACCATACTCTTCGCGCACCTGCTCCAGAATGCCTGTGACCAGCGGATGATTGCCGTTCACGGCGATAGTGAACGCATCGGGCATCTGGCCGTAGAACTGGCTCATTCCTCCCCCGCCCATCGAGGCCATTTCTTTCATACGGCGCGTGTATTCGTTTTGCAGGATCATCACCGGCGGCTCCGATTCGCCCATGGCTTCAAATTCGATAATATAGTGTATCTTCGGATCCTGCGGCAGTTGGCTTTCGAATACGGGAGCAAGCAGGACCTGCTCGTCTGCCGTCAGTTTCATCTCCGCCGGATCTTCTTTCTGGATCAGTTTCTCGACGATATCCGAATCGACTCGTACAAAACGGCTGTCGCGGTTCTTGCTCTCGAACCAGTTTATGTAATGGTTATCAAGCGGCCCGTTCATCATCAGTACATTATATCCTTTGGACTGTGCCGTCTGCACGAAGCTGTGCGTACGGTCTGGATCGTCTGTATAGAGATAGATAATCGTGCCGTTCCTGTCCGTCTGGTGTTCCTTCACCACTGCATCATATTCTTCAGGAGTGTAATATTTCCCTTCTGTATCCTTGAACAGCATGAATCCACCGGCTTTTTCGGCGAATTTTTCGTCGGTGATGATACCGTACTGGATGAACACCTTCAGGTCGTCCCACTTGTTTTCGTAGTCTTCCCGCATGGTGTTGAATAGTTCCTGCAGGCGGTCGGCTACCTTGCGTGTGATGTAGCCCGATATCTTGCGCACGTTGGGATCGCCCTGCAGGTAGCTGCGCGACACGTTCAGCGGAATGTCCGGCGAATCTATCACGCCGTGCAACAGCGTCAGGAACTCCGGTACGATGCCTTCTACGGAATCCGTCACATAGACCTGGTTGCTGTAGAGCTGTATCTTGTTCTTCTGAATCTCGAAATTATTGCGGATCTTCGGAAAATAGAGGATACCTGTCAGGCTGAACGGATAGTCGATATTCAGGTGGATATAGAACAGCGGGTCTTCGGCCAGCGGATAAAGCACACGGTAGAAATCCTTATACTGCTCGGCCGTCAGGTCTGCCGGCTTTCGCGTCCACAGCGGCTCGGTATCATTTATGATGTTGTCCTTGTCAGTATCGACATATTTGCCGTCCTTCCACTCCTTGACCTTGCCGAAAGCGATCGGCACGGGCAGGAATCGGCAGTATTTTTTGAGCAGGTCGCCCACCCTGCCCTCTTCCGTAAACTCGACATGGTCGTCTGAAAGGTACAGGATTATGTCTGTTCCGCGTGTGCGTTTCGTCGATTCTTCGGTCAGGGTGAATTCCGGCGAACCGTCGCAGGTCCACAGTACGGTCGGGGCGTCCTCGCGCCACGACTGGGTGCGCACCTCCACCTTGTCGGCAACTATGAACGCCGAGTAGAAACCCAGCCCGAAGTGGCCTATAACAGACTGGTTCTGGTATTTTTCAAGGAATTCGCCCGCACTCGAAAATGCGATCTGGTTCAGGTATTTGTCGACTTCTTCGGCCGTCATGCCGATCCCGGAATCCGACACGGTCAGTGTCTTTGCCGCCGGGTCGATCGAAATGCGTATGGCCGTGTCGCCCACATCTCCCTTGAACTCGCCTGCAGATGCCAGTGTCTTCAGTTTCTGTGTGGCGTCCACTGCGTTTGAAACGAGTTCGCGCAGGAATATTTCATAGTCCGAGTAGAGGAATTTTTTAATGATCGGGAAGATATTCTCCGATGTCACTCCAATTTTTCCGCTTTTCATGTGTATGTATGTTTTTTTAAGGTTTTTCTTCCGGTAAAAAAATGAACAAACTCCGTACCAAGTCATCCCGACTGTCAATCTGACATTGCCGGATGACAAAAGGTCGTGGAATGCCGCTGCTGGCATTCCTCTATGGAAGGGTGATCGTCAAGACGGGATGGTTGTTACGGTAAAAAAAACTCCGCCCGTAAGGGAAGAGTTTTTAAGGCATATGGACCGTGATTTTACTGCATCGTAATCTCTCCGCCGGTCCTGCCGCCTTCCGCGAGCTTATCCACAAACCATTGCGGACAGCGTTTCGGACGGCGCGTTTCCTTGTCAACACATGCCAGAAGCACATATCCGGTGTGTATTAATTCGCTTTTGGCATTGAATATCTCGATGTCGAAAGTCACTTTGACGGTTGGTGTTTCGGGAATGGATACTCTGACAGTCAGTATCTCATCATAATAGGCCGGCGCGACATAATGCATATGTACGTCCCTTACGACCAACAGCGCCCCCCTGTCTTCCATCTCCTTGTAGCTCGTTCCGATACTGCGCATCAGTTCGGTGCGGGCAACCTCGAAATAAAAAACATAATTCGAGTGATGGACAATGCCCATCTGGTCGGTTTCGTTGTACCGCACCCTTATCGGAACGTCTCTGGTTATTATGGCCATAATCTTAATCGCCGCGCGAATAATTGGGAGCCTCCTGCGTGATCGCGACATCGTGCGGATGGCTTTCCACAACACCCGAATTGGTAATGCGTATGAATTTGGCCTCTTTGAGCGCTTCGATATTTTTTGCACCGACGTATCCCATTCCGGCACGCAGTCCGCCTATGAGCTGGTAGATAACCTCAGCCAGGGTGCCCTTGAAAGGAACGCGCGCCGCGATCCCCTCCGGAACCAGTTTCTTGACATCCTCTTCGCCGCTCTGGAAATAGCGGTCTTTAGACCCCTTCTGCATGGCTTCGAGCGAACCCATACCGCGGTATGATTTGAATTTGCGGCCATTGTATATAATGGTTTCACCGGGCGATTCTTCCGTACCTGCGAACATCGAACCCGCCATGACACAGTCTGCACCGGCGGCAATGGCCTTGACAACATCGCCCGAATAGCGCAGTCCGCCGTCGGCGATAACAGCCGCTCCGCTGCCTTTCGCGGCGTGCGCAACGTCGTAGATCGCTGTTAGTTGCGGGACCCCGATACCGGCTATCACCCGCGTAGTGCATATGGAACCAGGCCCAATACCTACTTTGAGGCCGTCTGCCCCTGCTTTTATGAGGTATCTGGCAGCATCAGCGGTCGCTATATTGCCGACAATCACATCCAACTGGGGATAAGCCTTTTTTACCGTTTTCAGCGTGTCGACCACGTTTATCGAATGTCCATGCGCGGTATCGATCACGATGACGTCGGCGTGCGCTTCATACAGGGCGTTGACCCGCTCCATCGTATCCGCGGTCACTCCCACCCCTGCGGCGACGCGCAGACGGCCTTTCGTATCTTTCGAAGCGTTGGGGTTGTCTTTAAGTTTAGTAATATCGCGATATGTCAGCAGTCCAACCAGCCTGCCCTTGCCGTCGATCACCGGAAGTTTCTCTATCTTGTTCTGCAGCAATATCTCGGCGGCTTTCTGCAGGTCCGGATCCTGCGTGGTAATAAGCCTGTCGGCCGTCATGACCTGTTCTATGCGGCGGTCCATGTCCTTCTGGAAACGCAGGTCGCGATTTGTCACGATGCCTATGAGTATGTTATTGGCGTCGACGACCGGAATCCCGCCTATGCGGTGTTCTTTCATCAACCCCAGCGCGTCGCCCACCGTCTGGTCCTTAGAAATGGTAATGGGATCGTATATCATTCCGTTCTCGGCACGTTTCACCTTGCGCACCTGTGCGGCCTGCTCGTCTATGGGCATGTTTTTGTGAATAACGCCGATACCGCCTTCCCTGGCGATGGCGATCGCCATCTGAGCCTCTGTCACAGTATCCATGGCGGCCGAAACGATCGGCGTGTTGAGCGGTATGTTACGCGAAAAACGCGAGGATATGTCCACCAGGCGGGGCATCACTTCGGAATAGGCGGGCACCAGAAGGACATCGTCGAAAGTAAGCCCCTCAGTGACAATTTTTTCACCGGAAAATGACATAGATATTTTGTTTAGGAAGTTTCGATAAATCGCAAATTTTCTGCGCCCGGCACGGCCGATAGATCGCCTTTGCCACCGCTTATCGAAAATTTCTGCAAAGATAAGCAATCTTTGCAGAACTGAACAAACCGCGTCCTAAAAACTTATCAACAATTCCGTCCCCGGTACGGGCGCAACGGCTGTTTCAAGAGTGACGCTGCCGTTTCCGCCAACCGTAAAAATGCCGTTGACACCATTCACGTCGACGAAATAACGACCATGAGGCGGCAACAGCTTCAGCGGTTCTCCGGTCATCAGTTCGCCTTCTTCACCGACCGTCGCCATAATAGTATATGGATGCCCCATCATTTTGCCGGCCTGGCGCATATTTCCCTCGGAGATTGCCTTGCGTATGGTCGTAGAGCTGATTTTCATCTCGCCATAGCTGAGTTTAGGCGCTTCATATATATGGAAGCCGTATTTTGCCTCCATGCCTTGCAGAGTCGCGGCGCTTCCATTTTTATTATGGCCGAAATGGTGGTTGTATCCAACCACCAACTCTTTCGCGCCGAGCTTGCCTATGATGAAATCTCGGATAAAATCTTCGGGTGAGAGGCGGCTTACCGCATCGTCGAACGGCATAACGACAAGATTGTCTATGCCTTCTTTTTCCAATAGCAATATTTTCTCATTAAGAGATGTAAGCAATTGCAACGCTTCGCCTGATTTAAGTACATTGCGCGGATGTTCGGCAAATGTAACTACTATCGTCTCACCTTTTGATACGCAGGATTTTTCACGCATTATCTCAAGCAGAGATTTATGTCCACGGTGGACTCCGTCGAACGACCCTACCGTCACGACCGGATTCCGGAAAACCGGCAGCGAATTCATATCCGTAAATACCCTCATACCATTTCCGGCATCAGATTATATTGCTTTCTTCGCTTTCCTCGCCTTCTTTTACAAAGTAGGCGACTTTTTCGAGCAGTGTAGTGATATCGTAATTCTCCACCACTATTCCGCGCGGAAAATTCAGCGGGCGCGAAGTGAAGTTCAGAACTCCCTTGATGCCGGCGTTTATAATAGGCAGGACGAGATTGGAAGCGACTTCAGTGGGAGAAGAAAGCACCACCATATTGATATCCTTATCTTCGACGATCTCCTCGAAATCGTCCATATGGTAGCACATTATTCCGTCGATAACCTTTCCTGCCTTTTTCTCGTCAATGTCGAAAGCGGCGATTATCTTCAATTTAAGACCCTTGCCGTTGAAGTATTTTGTAATCGCCTGCCCCAGATGCCCCATGCCTATGACGGCGATATTCATCGGCTCCTCGCTGTCGAGGATCGACGAAATGAATCCGGCCAGCACCTTCACATCGTAGCCCTTCTTCGTGTCGCTCGAAAAACCGATGAGCATAAGGTCCCGGCGTACCTGCACGGCCGTAATGCCGTGCATCCCGGCCAGGACGTGCGAAAATATGTGTGTGATCCCCTGGTCGAGGCAGTCGAGAAGGCTGCGGCGATATTCGCTCAGGCGTTCTACGGTTTTTTCCGGAATATTGTTCATGCTGGATGTTAATCGATTTTTTTGAGCGAACCGGCACTCGATACATCTCGCGACGTCAGATGCGGCTCTCCCTTGTATTTCACCGAAGCTCCGCTCGATACTTTCGCGACAAGTTCTTCCACCGCGGTTATTTTCACGGAACCTGCACTATTGGCGTCGATGTCGGCTTTTCTGCATATGAAATCGTATCCGTTGAAATTGGCAGCGCTGTCCACATTGATCTTGCAGTACTCGGCCGCTCCTTCCATCCAGCAGTTGGCAGCGCTGTTGAAATCGGAATAATATTCGCGTGCGATCAGACTTCCTGTAAATTTAGCGGCGCTGCCGCCCGAGATTTTGCATATTTCGCAAATCCCCGTAATATTACAAACTGCCGCACTACCCACATTCACAGTAATTTTACCTGCTTTTACATCAAGTACTACTTTAGCTGCAGACGAGCTTTCTACCGTCAATGACTGCACCGCTATCTGTACGTCTGATTTTAGTGTGGCTGCAGAAGTAGCCTCAAGTCTGGCCAACGAACCGCTGACGGGAATTGTCACGACCGTCTCCACTCCGGAGTTTACCGATACCTGGGGATCGTATTTGATCATGACCGTCCCTTCTTTTTCGGTTATAGAAACATAATCGATTACCATTTCGTCGGCAACGATGGTACCCATAGGTTTATCCGAAGCAACGAGCCGCACGGTAATCCCGCTCGAAACAGACAGTTCAGTGTAGTTCGTACTGATGTCGAATTCTCCGCGAGCAGCTTTCCCGCTCCCCTTTATCGCAGAGGATCCGATACATGACACGGTGAGTAGCATCAACAACATCCCGAATAAAAATTTTTTCATGGGTTGCCTGTTTTCAGTTTATTTAACAAAGATATGGTTTTTACAATAAATAACGAACATACATGGCACGATATAACAATATCCGGCCAAATAACTATCTTTGCATATCATACAAATAAACGGAAGATGCTTAAAGGAGTGATATTCGACATGGACGGCGTATTGGTCGATAATATGGCGGTGCATATGGAGGCTTTTACTGAAATAGCGCGTCGCTACGGTGTCGGTCTCGACATAAAGGCAACGCTCGGGATGGCAGGCAAGGGCAACGGCGAGATATTCGAGGCTCTTTTCCCGGCCGGAATAGTTCACAAAGCCGGCGTGCAGGCGCTCGGGGATGAAAAGGAGGCTGTCTATCGCGAGATATACGCCCCGAAACTCGCACCGGTTCCCGGACTGATCGGGTTCCTCGACAGGCTGAAAGCCGCCGGTATCCGGATCGCTGTGGGAACTTCCGCTCCGAAAGCCAATATGGATTTCGTTTTCGACGGTCTTGGCATCCGCCGGTATTTCGATGTGATAGTTAACGGCGACATGGTCGCCAGATGCAAACCCGACCCCGAAATCTATCAGGTCGCGGCAGCCGAACTTAGACTGCAACCAGGCGAATGCCTTGTTTTCGAAGATGCTTTGGCGGGAATAGAAGCGGCGCGATCCGCAGGGATAAAAGTCGTAGCCCTGTCTACTACGCTGGATGAACCTGTACTTGATGCGACACCTGGAGTAGCAATGATAATCAGAGATTTCACAAATCTCGGTACAGACAAACTTCAAGCGTTGCTTTAGCTTTCATCGAGCATCAGAAAGGATATCCCACCCCGAAATTAAGCGCGGTATTTTTCCATTTGAAATCGTTTATCCATCTCTCTCCGGCAGGTCTGTTCGGGCTGTGAAGCTGTATCCCCCAGTCGAGCCTCAGAACCACGAAACGCAGGTCGACACGTACCCCAAGGCCGGTATTCAGGCCGAGTTGCCTGTAGAATTTATTGAAATGGAAAACTGCTTCGTCGGGATATTCGTCGGGTTTCGAGCGCATGAACCAGATATTTCCCGCATCGAAGAAGACGGCGCCGCGCAGGATATTCCACACCGGGAAGCGCAATTCGAGATTAGCCTCAAGTTTCACGTCACCCATTTGTGCCGGATAATCCTGCTGTTCATACAATTGCGTGCCAGGCCCCAGGGTCCTCACCGCCCATCCGCGCATACTGTTGATGCCCCCGGCAAAGAAGAGTTTGTCGAATGGAGGCGAGGTGGAATTGCCGTATGAATAAATCGCACCGCCCTGCAAACGATATGCGAACACCGTTTTTTCACCCAACACGACCTTCTGGCTGAAGCTCATATCACCCCTCAGATACTGCGAGAACTGGATCCCGAAAGCATTGTAGTATCCTTCGGAAGTGGGACTCGAGAACAGGTGCGCCAGTCCGCTCAGCAAGTTTCCTGTGGTTTCGGCATTTGCACGGAATACAATGGCGCCGGCGTTCAGGTCGCGCGGCTGGTTGTTGAACACGTACGAAGCGGATATCCCCGCAATGAGTTGGTCGGCGTAGCTTGCCACCAAGTATGGATTATTGAGCTGTTGCGCGAAATCCGGATCCATATACCCCATGTCCACGACATTTATGTCCAACGGGCGTATCGAGATGTTTCCAAAACGGCTTATGCCCCATGTATATCCCCAGTTGAGGCCGAAAAGCGCGCGACTGTAGTAGACCCTGTCCTGCCAGTTCGCCGACAATGCCAGTTTCGACGACGGACTCTTCGCCCTGTTGTATTTATCCACGTTCCAGAAGAAAACGAACCTCGGAAACGTGAACGAAACGGCACCTCCAAGTTCATATGACAGCTTACGCGTACTTGATTTCAGAAATTCGAAACCGGCTGTGAACGATGCGTCGAACAGTTCGGCTCCCCGGAACAGATTGCGGTTCTGGTAGCCGAGCGTCGCACGCAGCCCGTAAAAACTGGACGTGGTGCTTCCCTCGACGTCGACGCGGAAACTTTGCCGGAGCGCCGGAACGCACCTTATATCGCAGCGCAGATAGTTTTCCGAAGTGGTTTCCGCGCGTCCGGCATCTCCGCCGCCCACGAACGTCACCTGGCTCTCGTCTGCCGCAACTTCTACGGGATCGAACAGCACACTGACGCTTCGGAACGCCCCGAGCCTCATCAGTTCTCCTGAAGTGACCGCGACGCGGTCCGCAGAATACAGATAGTTGGAACCGAATTTTATCGACTTCTGCAGTACTTTGGGCCTGACACGCAGCTTTTCACCGTGATAGACGATGTTCAGTCCGCGCGACCTGATCGTGTCGCAGTATGAGGAAGCTTTGTTTTCGGCCATAGGATTATAATCCGGATATACGTATATGTCCTTCAGGCGGTATATTTTGTTGTTGACGTACACGGGCGTCCCATCCTCGCGGTAGCTGTCCAGCTGTCGGTGTACGATCATCGTAATATCTACCTGATAATCGCCCTTCGGCCAGTATTCATACGTAATGTTGTTCACGCCGAAACCATAGTATCCGAGGTTGCGCAGTTTCGACGTTATGCGCTCGCGCTCGGCGGTCATCACGCCGATATCGAATATGTCGCCCGTGTGCAGCAGTGTCCGGGTGCTGTCCTGCATGACTATGTCTTCGAGAAATTTGTCCCTGAAATCGTATTTTATCGAAGCAACGCGTGAGGCGGCTCCCTGACGGACTCCGTAAGTGGCTTTGATCTTTTTATTCCGGATAGTATCGACCGAATACCACGCCTCGCCCTCGAAAAAACCGCGCGAGGCCATGTATGTTTCCAGGTACCCGACCGAGAGTTCGGTTTTCACAGGATCCCAGATCACTGGTTCTTCTCCCACCCGGCGCAGGAAACGGTGCCAGCCATTGTCTTTTTCGGGCCTGGCCTGCGAATACATCCATGCATAGAAATTTGTGCCGAGAAAACGTTTGTTTGTGGATTGCTGCACGTAACGGTCGAGTTCGCTGGCCGTAACACGCTCGCCGCGCGGAGTATCCTTGTCGGTTTTTATCACATTGCGTTTGAGCAGGTAGCTTCCGTCGGGTATACGGCGCGTGACACTGCATGACGACAGCAGCGCCACCCCTGTCAAGGCGGCCAGCAACAAAAGTATGAAACGCCTGCGGGTCATTAAATGCGGCTGTCAAATTTATTCGTTATCTCCCTGTCAAGAGGCCTGCACCAGCCTGCAGCTGATGGCCGGCGCTCGGTCAGTGATTATTTTACTTCGTAAAACAATTGAAGAATCCTTTGCGGACAAGTTCGTCGAAATAGGCTTTCGAGAAAACGCGGTTGTCTTCCCCTTTGTAGCGCCGTTCGGTAAATACCCTTGCGAGGTTCGGAAGATTGTTAACCTCCAACAGTCCGGCCGTTTCTCCGGACGCCTCCCGTTCCGCCCAAAATGCTTCTATTTCGGCATCTGACGGATCGTGGTAAATGTTTTCATGCACTACGGCTTCGAGCGGCAGTCTGTCCGTAAGCGGAACATCCGCGGCAGGATAACCGGCAACTACCGTCATGACCGGAATAACCCCGTCGGGGATTTGCAGAATTTCCGAAATTTCGCGAGCCATATAGAAAGTCGTGCCCAGGTAACATATTCCCAACCCGTGCGCCTCGGCTTCCAGGGAAAGATTTTCCGATGCCAACATGGCGTCCGCCATCGCGTTGAGGAACCACACGAAATTGTCGTATTCGGGTTTTGCGCCGCGCAATACACACCAACGGCTGAAGCGCCTCACATCGGCGCAAAAAGTAAAAACGACCGGGGCTGACATCGCGGGCTGGTTGAAATGACACGGCGAGAGCCGTTCCTTCAGACATGAGTCAGTCGTCACGATTATACTGTAAACCTGCATGTTGCCGGTATTCGACGCCCTCACGGCAGCTTCGAGCATCTGGTTCATCACGTCGGCAGGCACAGGATCCGGAAGGAATTTCCGGTGGGAACGATGTCCGGCTATCTCATTAATCATCATTTCGGGCTTATTTGCAAAAGACAAAAATACAAAGAATCCTGATATTTTTAAGGAAATTAATTATATTTGCCTTCAGGAAAGCAACAGGCGCATGATTATCGGTTTTGCGAAATACGAAGGCACGGGCAATGATTTCATAATCATCGACGCCCGTATTGCGCTCGACTTCGAGTTCCAGCCGGAATTCGTCGCGGCTTTATGCGACCGCCATTTCGGTATCGGGGCCGACGGTCTGATGCTGCTCGAACTCGGCAGCGGCAAAGCGGACTTCGACATGCGGTATTTCAATTCCGACGGTTTCGAAACGACCATGTGCGGCAACGGCGGACGTTGCATAGCGCTGTTCGCCCACCACCAGGGAATCGGAGGCAGTGAAAAAGTGTTCAGCGGGGCCGACGGCGTGCATCGCGCAAAGATAAAGGGTGTCGACGATCTGCGGGGCATTGTGGAACTGCAACTCAATCATACCGGAATCGTGGAGCAGGAAGGCGACGGTTTCCTGCTCGATACAGGCTCCCCGCATTATGTGAAATTTGTGAATGGCATCGACGATGTCGATGTGGTCGGCGAAGGGCGTAAAATACGCAACAATCCTGCATACGGTCCCAAAGGCGTCAACGTCAATTTCGTGGAAATAACCGGAAACGGCTCCTTCCGCCTGCGTACCTATGAACGCGGGGTGGAGGGCGAGACCCAGGCATGCGGTACCGGCGCAACGGCCGCCGCCATAGCAGCCCATGTTGCGAAACAGCCGTCATACAACCATTTCTCGATACAGGCTCAGGGAGGACCGTTGATAGTATCTTTCAACACTGACGGGCACGGTCTTTTCACGGATGTATGGCTCAGCGGCGCGGCACGTAAAGTATTCCACGGCAAACTGGAAACCGACAATTTCATCAGGCTGCTTTGATATGCGACCATGCAAAAATCATTTCCCAGAACAACTTCAAGACATTCCCTTTAAATCATGAAATCGCACACGGACATTAAGTCAAAAGAGAGTGTGGCTGATACTGACGACGCGATCAGAAAACCATCGAGGCTCGATCCGATCCGCAAAAGCGGAAAGGAACGCCATTCGCTGTACGACGAACTCGACGAAGAAGAGGGAGAACTCGATTACCGCGGCAAGCGCGAGTCGGTGTTGGATTACTTCGACGACGGAGAAGACGATCTATAAACGGCAGGCGGGCTGCCTGCCCCTGCCTTAATAAATATTTTGAAAACCTGTCATGCCATATGCAGACGGGTTTGTATTTTTATTTTTACCGATGGAAAAATTCATGATTGCCGATGGGTGCGCCATACGCATCGGGGACACACTGAAAGGCAACCGCACGGTAGTGTTGTTACATGGCTATCTGGAGTCCCTGAACGTGTGGGATGATTTTACAGGACTCATACAGCCATATGTACGTGTCATCGCCCCCGATCTTCCCGGCCACGGCATTTCCGAAGTAAAGGACGGGGTTCACACTATGGAATTCCTTGCAGGTGTAGTACATGGGGCATTAGTCGGGATGGACATTGCAAAATGCACTATAGTAGGACATTCGATGGGAGGATATGTCGCGCTCGCGTTCGCGGCGAAGTATCCTGAAATGCTTGACGGACTTGTTTTGTTCTCTTCGACCCCGAATCCCGACCCTCCCGAAAAACAGGAGATGCGCGAACGTGAAGTACAAGTTGTGCTTGGAGGAAAAAAGGAGCTGCTGTCCAGAACTTTACCCGGGAAAGGATTCGCTGCTGAAAATCGCATGAAATTTGCAAATGAAATTGAAGACCTTGCCGAACAGGTGATGCTGACCGAGGACGAGGGTATTGTGGCGCTACTGCGCGGCATGGAAGAGCGGGCCGACATGAACAGTATGCTGCACAGCCTGAAAGTGCCTCAATTGTTCATTTTCGGGTGCAGGGACGAATACATCGCGCGGGAAGCCGCCGAGACGATAGCGAAAAATCAACCGCAGGCCGAGGTCGTATGGCTCGAAAATTCGGGACATATGGGGTTCGTGGAAGAGCCGGGCAGGTCTGCTAAAGCTTTGCTTGATTTTTTAGAAATTAATTATGAGAACGACAATAAATTAGTAAAATGAAAAAAATTGGAATCGCCGCCGATCACGCCGGCTTTGAATTGAAAGAATATCTCGTCGGATATCTGGCTTCGCTCGATTATGAGGTTTTCGATTTCGGGTGCTACTCGGAAGAACCTTGCGACTATCCCGACGTGGGGCATCCATTAGGCGAAAGCATTTCGAAAGGCGAACTGGAGCGCGGCATTTCGGTCTGCGGATCGGGCGTGGGTATCAATATCGTCGTCAACAAACACCGCGGAGTACGTGCTGCGCTGTGTTGGGAGCCGGAAATCGCAGAGCTAAGCCGCAGGCACAACAATGCCAATGTGATGAGCCTTCCCGGGCGCTTTATGGATAATGCCACGGCTCAGAAATGCGTCGAACTATTCCTTACAACCGAATTCGAGGGCGGCCGCCACCAGAAACGCATCGACAAGATCGAGCCGAGACCGGAGGCATGTAAGTAGCTGGCATCCTCACCCGTCATTGCTGCAAATAACAAAAGGAGCTGAATTTCAGCTCCTTCTTCATTGCAAATTCACTCCTGGGTTAATCTTCCAGCAACCAGCGCGCAGGAATCAGGTCTTTGTTGCAAGTGCTGTACCCGGCGTTGCCTTTTATCCATAGATTGCCGTAAATGGCAGTCGGCAGCGCCGAGAAAACCGCGTTCAATCCCGATGCCGGAATTTGGTTCCACGAGCAGTTAAGGGAATTCAGCTTCGTGCAACCGGTAATATCCAGACTCGTCAGTGAGTTGTTCATGCAATACAGGTATTCCAACGACGAGCACCCCTTGACTTTGAGGCTCTGCAACTGGATCGAAGAACAGGTCACGTGTTCAAGATTGGTGTTTCCCTCGAAATCAAGGCTGGCGATCAATGTATTGGCCGCACAATTAATACTCTCCAGTTTGGTGCAGCCGTCCAGGTTAAGGCTTTTCAACTGATTCTGAAAGCACGTCAGGCTGGCCAGTGCCGTGTGTGCGCCGAGGTCCAGGGAGGTCAATTGATTGTATTCACAGCCCAAATTTTTCAACGCTTTACAACCGTCCATTTTAAGGGTTGTAAGTTTATTGTTGGCACAAGACACGCCTGTAAGTGCGGTACACCCACTGACGTCGAGGCTTTGAAGTTCGTTGTTGTCGCACGCCAGATACTCCAGCGCGGTACATCCGCCGACATTTATGCCGCGAAGCTTATTCTGTTTGCAAACGATATATTTAAGAGATGTATGTCCGCTGGCATCGAGCTCATAGAACAGGTTGGAGCTGCATTCCAGAGATTCCAGCGCCGCGCATCCTTTGATATCCAGATTGTCCAAAAAACAACTCGAGCAGTTCAACTCCGACAATGCGGTGCATCCGCTTACATCGAGACTGGCCAGTCGCATACTCGCACAATCCAGCAACTTGATCTTCAAGTCGCTGCCGCCGCTTAGCGTTATGGTTTGCAACGCTTTAGAATTAGCATGGCTGTGTGACAGGAAACTGTCTTCGCCATTGATCACCTTATCTTCGACGACACCGTCGCCCCATTCGATCATTAGCACTCCCGAGCCGCCAACGCGGAATTCCACATAAGTATCGACCGCCGTCATGACCGCATATACCTTGGTCTTTTCAACGGTAACCGCGCAGACCGCCGCGTAGCTGACATCCTCGACAACGATGGTGGCGGTAACGTTCGCCGTGCCTTCCGCGACCGCGGTTACCACACCGCCCGAAACTTTGGCTACGGATTCGTCATCGCTCGACCAGACGGCATTCGCAGAGCCGCTGATTTGGGCGACAAGGGTGTGCTGGCGGCCGATGACAAGGGTCAGCTCTTTTTTGTCGAGCTTCACATCCGGCGCTGTATTTTCCTCTTCCTGAGGGTCTTTATTGCCGTCATCCGAACCGTCGATCGGGTCGGTCGGGTCGCCTCCTTCGCAGGCAGCCATTGCACCGAGCACAAACACCCCGGCAAACAGAAAGGATAAGAATTTTTTCATACTAAGTCAGTTATTAAGTTCTTGATTGTCGACGCTGTTTTATAGGAATCGTCCGGCCGCACTCTTTTCCCAAGAACGCAGGCCGGACAATAAAATCATGTTAACGTGGCAACAGCAATGATTAATGACGGTGGCGCCGTACCGGCAGAATGAACCTCCTCGCAGCAGAACTTCGGGGAATGCACCCTTTTAGTTACCGCCCTCGCATGATGCCTACTCCAGCCTAAGGCCAACGGTCGGCGCTCGGGCGATGATTATTTTGCTGCGCGCTATTTTAATTACCGCCCTCGCATGATGCCTACTCCGGCCTAAGGCCGACGGTTAGCGCTCGGGCGATGATTATTTTGCTGCGCGCTATTTTAATTACCGCCCTCGCATGATGCCTACTCCGGCCTAAGGCCGACGGTTAGCGCTCGGGCGATGATTATTTTGCTGCGCAAAACAATTCGGATCAACCGCAACCTTTATCATTGAATCCGCAGCGGCCGGCGCCATTAAAAACCGCCGCCTATGCCGAGAAAATCTTCGGCTTTGAGCGATGCGCCACCGATAAGCCCGCCGTCGACATCAGCCTTGGCAAATATTTCCTTCGCGTTATCCGGCTTTACGCTTCCCCCGTATAGGATTGGCGTTTTATCTGCAAAAGCTCCGAATTTCGCCGCCAGGGTCTTGCGTATGAAAGCATGCATCTCCTGAGCCTGCTCTGCAGTGGCGACTTTGCCAGTTCCGATGGCCCAGACAGGTTCGTATGCAATGATCAGTTTTTTGTATTCCTCTTCTGTAAGGTTGAAAACGACCTCTTCCACCTGGGCTTTCACAACGTCCCACAACTTGCCGCTTTCGCGTTCTTCAAGGGTTTCCCCGACACAGTATATGGGCACGAGGCTGTTGGCATAGGCCTGCTTCATGCGTTTATTGAGCGTAGTACTGGTTTCTCCATAATACTGACGGCGTTCAGAGTGGCCGAGTATCACGTATTCAACACCGAGCGACGTGATCATTTCGGCGGAAACTTCACCTGTATAGGCACCCTTTGCCTCATCTGCACAGTTCTGCGCACCTACTTTGACCGAAGTTCCCCGGGTAATCCTCGCTACGTCCGAAAGGTGGGTGTAAGGCGGACAGACTATATAATCGACAAGGCTGCACGAGTTTCCGAGTCCTTTCAATACCGCTTTTACCAATTCCACGCCCTGCTCCGGTGTGGTGTTCATTTTCCAGTTTCCTGCTACGATTTTCCTTCTCATAATTCTGAATCCCTTATTTATTGATTTATGTTTTGTTTTTAGTTACCTCCGTCACAAGACGCCTTCACCGGCCTACGGCCGACGGGCGGCGCTCCGTCGGTGAACTCGCGCTTTCAGCGCTCGGTTCCAGTTTCCTGTTACGATTTTCCTTCTCATAATGTATAATGTTATTTATAATTGGATTTGTTCAGGTTATAGTTATCTCCCTCGCAAGATGCCTCCACCAGCCTGCGGCTGACTGTCGGCACTCGGTCGATGAGCTTGCAACATTGCGTCGAAACGCAATGTTGCTCGGTTCCAGTTTCCTGCAGCGATTTTCCTTATCAATAAATATACTAAAGTTAAATTATTTATTAACTTATTTTTAAACAGGTTAAATTATTTAACTTCATCCCCTGTCCACATCCTGACTTCGTCCATGGTCGGATTTTTGAGACCCAGCTTATTCTTCTTGTTAAACCCGCACAGGTCATTGAAAAGTTTGGCTGACGCAAGTTTCCGGACCGACTCGACCGTAATATAGCCCATTTTCTGCAGCACCGGAACCCATTCTGCGGTTACCCCTGCCTCAATGTATTTATCCTCCGGATCAACAGCGGCAGCCTTCAGGGGCTTCATCTGCGGGAAGAACAACACCTCTTGAATGGAGGACTGATCGGTCATCAACATCGTCAGGCGATCGATACCGATACCCATTCCGGAAGTCGGAGGCATACCGTATTCCAGAGCCTGCACGAAGTCCATATCGATGAACATAGCCTCGTCGTCGCCCTTTTCGCTCAGGTGCAGCTGTTCCTGGAAACGGTCCAACTGATCGATCGGGTCGTTCAGCTCGGAATATGCGTTGCACAGCTCCTTACCGTTGACGAACAGCTCGAAACGCTCGGTCAGTTCGGGATTGGTACGGTGGCGTTTACACAGCGGCGACATTTCGATCGGATAATCCATTATGAACGTGGGTTGTATGAGGCCGGCTTCGCACTTTTCGCCGAAAATCGCATCTATCAGCTTTCCCTTGCCCATCGTTTCGTCGATCTCTACGCCCTGTCTCCGGCACTCGGCACGCAGTTCTTCCTCGCTTTTACCGGTGATGTCGAAACCGGTCTTTTCGCGGATGGCGTCGGTCATCGTGAGACGGCGGAACGGAGGGGTGAAGTCTATTTCGTTGCCCCACGCCTGCACTTTTGTCGTCCCGTGCAGAGCCATCGCAACCTCCGCGATCATCTTTTCGGTGAACTCCATCATCCACATGTAGTCCTTATAGGCTACGTAAATCTCCATGACCGTGAACTCCGGATTGTGTGTACGGTCCATACCTTCGTTGCGGAAGTCCTTGGCAAACTCGTATACACCGTCGTAACCGCCGACGATCAATTTTTTGAGGTACAGCTCATTGGCTATCCTTAGATAAAGCTCCGTGTTAAGTGCGTTGTGGTGTGTGATGAACGGACGGGCCGCAGCGCCGCCGGGTATCGGCTGCAGTATGGGGGTCTCGACCTCCAGATATCCGAAGCCGTCGAAGAAGCGGCGCATCGTCGAAATGATCTTCGAACGCTTCATGAAGACCTCCCTCACTGCCGGATTCACGGCAAGGTCAACGTAGCGGTGGCGGTAACGCTGTTCAGGGTCGGTGAAGGCATCGTAAACCTGTCCGTCCTTCTCCTTGACTATCGGAAGTACCTTCAGAGACTTGGAGAGCAGTGTCAACTCCCTGCAGTGCACGGACAATTCGCCGGTCTGGGTAATGAATGTGAAACCCTCCACTCCGACGAAATCGCCTATATCGAGCAGTTTTTTAAAAACAGTGTTGTACATCGTCTTGTCCTCGTCCGGGCAGATATCGTCACGCCTGATGTAGACCTGAATGCGTCCCGTGTGGTCCTGTATCTCGAAAAAAGAGACGCTGCCCATAATGCGGCGGCTCATTATGCGTCCGGCAATGCGGATATCCTGAAAATTATTTTTCTCAGGCGAATACTCTTTCGCTATATCGGCGGCCGTGGACGTAACTTCATATTTAGCAGCCGGGTATGGATCTATGCCCAGACGGCGCAGTTCGGCGAGCGACTCACGCCGCAACTGTTCCTGTTCAGATAACTCGTTAAAACTCATGTGTGGATATATGTGTTTGGTTCTGTTTTCAGATGCGCAAAGATAAGAATTTTATCTTATTTCGGCGCTTTCATGTACAACCAGACAGCTATCGCAAGGAAGATCAGGTTAGGCGTCCACACCGCCAGTGTCGCAGGCAACACCCCGCCCTTTGCGAATTCCTCCGCGAAACGGCCGAATAAAATATAGGCAAAGCAAAGGCCTATGCCGAGGCCCATGTGCAACCCTGTGCCGCCCCGGACCTTGCGGGACGATAGGGAAACCCCGATAAGCGTAAGTATGAAGGTGGCTATCGGATACGAAAAACGGCTCTGCCGCTCTACTTCGAACACAGGTATCATGTCCGAACCTTTGGTTTTTTGCTGGCTGATGAAATCGTTCAGCTCGCTGATATTCATTGTTTTTATCAACTGGTCCACCTTGCCCAGTTCCGCTGTATTGAGGTTTATCATAGTGTCGAGGCGTTGGAATTGCAGGAACTCCTCCTCATTATCTCCGTACATGCGGCGGATGACGTACTTTGGTGCCCTCCAATGCCCTGTTTCCTCGATGTATGTCGCGTCGGCGGCCTCGAGCGATTCGACAAGCTTGTTGTTTTCGTACTTTTCTATGGCGAAGTAACTTGCCTTCTGGCTCTCCCCCGTAAAACTGCGCAGGTAAACAAAAGTCCCGGGTTCGATCTGCCTGTATATGTCGGAATCGAATTTCTGGTTCATTTTGCTCGTGAAATACTTCGTTTCGAAATTCAACTTGCGATCGTTCGCCCGCGGGATTATCCACAAGTTCAGCGTCAGCGCCAGCGCAGTGATAGCCGTAGCCGAGAGGAAATAGGGCCACATCAGACGGCGGAAACTCATTCCTCCCGACAACATTGCGATGATCTCGGTGTTGTAGGCCATTTTGGAAGTGAAGAAAATGACCGCGACAAATGTGAACAGCCCGCTGAACTGGTTGATGAAGCCGGGTATGAAATTAAGGTAATATTCAAAAATTATCGACGAAAACGGAGCCTTGTTGGTGATAAAGTCATCGACCTTCTCGGCGTAGTCGAAGATTATGATGATAATTATGATAAGAGCAATGGCAAACATGTAAGTCCCCAGGAACTTACGCACTATATACCAGTCGAGGATCTTGAATCCCGGAAATTTGAATCTCATCAGGTCTTGAATATTTTTTTGTAGTGCACTGCCTTGACTTTATTCACATTTTTGTTACCTCCCTTGCCTTATCCTGCGCGTTACTGCGCAACACTGCCGAGGCTCAGTCGATGAACTTGGCAGACTTGGTCTGCCTCGGTTCATCCTATAATCTTCTCCCGATTTTTTCAATTATATGCGGTTTCCATTCCGCATAGGTGTCATCGAGTATATGTTTGCGCGCTTCGCGGACCAGCCACAGGTAGAACGCGATGTTGTGAAGCGATGCTATCTGGGCCGCCAGCATCTCGCCCGAGATCGTCAGGTGCCGCAGGTAGGCTTTCGTGTAGTTGGTGTCGACGAACGATACGCCGGCAGGGTCTAGGGGCGAAAAATCGGCACGCCACTTCTCGTTACGGATGTTGACGATGCCCTCGGTAGTGAAAAGCATCCCGTTGCGGCCGTTGCGCGTCGGCATAACACAGTCGAACATATCGACTCCGCGCTCTATCGATTCAAGTATGTTCACAGGAGTACCGACTCCCATAAGATAACGCGGTTTCGACTGCGGCAGTATGCCGTTCACGATTTCGGTCATCGCGTACATCACCTCGGCTGGTTCCCCGACCGCAAGTCCACCTATCGCATAGCCGTCTGCGTCGAACTGCTGCACGAACTCGGCGGATTTTGCCCGCAGATCTGGATAAGTCACGCCCTGCACTATCGGGAACAGCGACTGCCGGTGGCCGTACTTAGGCTCGGTACGCACATACTGCCCGAAACAGCGTTCCAGCCAACGATTTGTAAGTTCCAACGACTTTGCAGCATATGGTCTTTCCGCCGTCCCAGGAGGGCACTCGTCGAAAGCCATCATTATGTCCGCCCCGATGGAACGCTGCGTGTCTATCACATTTTCAGGTGTGAACATATGTTTCGAGCCGTCGATGTGCGAACTGAACCGGCATCCTTCGTCGCTGATCTTGCGGCATCCGGCCAACGAAAAGACCTGGAATCCGCCGCTGTCGGTCAGCATCGGCCCCGTCCACGACGAAAACCTGTGGACCCCTCCGGCCTCTTCGAGTATCTGTGTCCCGGGCCTTAAATACAGATGGTAGGTGTTCGCCAGGATTATCTGTGCGCCGGCATCCTCCATGAGATCGCGGTGAAAAACGCCCTTTACCGTCGCTGCCGTGCCCACAGGCATAAATATCGGAGTTTCAATAACTCCATGGCCTGTGGTAATCCGCCCCGCCCTTGCCGCACATCCTCGTGCCGTATGCTGAAGTTCGAAAAACATATCTGGCAAATGTAGGGATTATTTCTGTTACAGACACAATTTTTACCCGTGCAAAGTTATTTTTGGGTAGCTTGATTGGGATTTTATAGCTACCTTTGCCGGATAACCGCCATCCATTTTTGCAAGTGAATCTCATTCAGGAATATTTCAATGCAGCCACGAATGCCTACGGAGCATGGGGTTTGGCATTGATGGCATTGATACTCATACTTTTCAGCATACAGCTGTATTATTACCTCGGGCTTTTCCGCAAACTACCCTCCTTCAAGATCAAGTCGCAGAAGGATGCGGAAGGAAGGTTGGACGGGATCTCGGTCGTGCTGGTCATGGGCGACGACTTCCTGTACATGGAGAATACCCTGCCCCTGCTGCTAACCCAGGATTACGAACTGTTCGAGGTGATCATAGTCTACACGGGCGACAACAACGATTTTGCCGAAACGCTGGAAATACTGGCCGAAACGGAGCCTAAATTCGGGATGAGCCGCATAAAACAAACCCCGCTGCACCCTATAAGCAACAAAATGGCGCTCAACGTGGGCATCAAGGCCGCCCAGTACGACAACATCATCATCACTACGCCCGACGCACGGCCGGTTTCATCGCGGTGGCTGTCGCTCATGGCCGCCGGTTTCAAAAAAGGCGAGATAGTGATAGGTTATTGCGGGATCGAACAAAAGCCGGGATTTGCCGACAAAGCCATACGTTCGTCGAGGATGTTCTCCTCGCTGCTGTATATAACGGCCGCTATCCGCAAAAAACCGTACCGCGGAACCATACAGAACATGGGGTTTGCCAAACATCTCTACTTCGACCATAAGGGCTTCGGCCACCTGAACCTGAATTTGGGTGAGGACGACCTGTTCATGCAGAGGCTTTTCACAGACGACAACTACACGATTGTCATGCATCCGAGGGCTACGGTACGCCAGGCGCGATGGGGAGGCCTCGGCTGGTGGTTCCAGGAATGCCGCCTGCGCAGCCACGCATATCCCTTTTATCCCCGCCGGACACAGAACTTCATAGAATGGGAAGCAGGAAGCCGCCTGCTGTTTTTTATTGCGGCGATTTCGGCCCTCGTTTTTCTTCCGAACGAAATAAGGCTCGCTGTAGCAGGAGTGCTGACAGCGCGCTTCATCGCCGTCATGCTTCAGATGCGCCGCGTCGCAAAACGGTTGGGCGAAACGAAACTGATGCCTCTTTATTTTATCAATGACCTGCTTGAACCCATATTTGAGATAGCGGTCGTTATATCACGCAAAATAAAGCCTATACGGGAAATATGGAGATAGAGGAATATATCGTCTCCACAGACTCGGCCCTTGCGGAAATGGTACTTGACGGCGATTCACACGCGTTCGAATACCTGTTCAACCGTTACAGCGATTCATTGTATCTGCTGTACCTGCAGCGTACGGGTGGAAATCCCGACGACACCGAGGATCTGATCCAGGAAATCTTCGTAAAGGCGTTTCTGCACCTGAGTAATTACGACAAAAAATACACTTTCGGGCAGTGGATATATACCATAGCGAAGAATACTTTTATCGACTATGTCCGTAAGCGTCGCGACGACCTCTCGATCGACAATACGAGAGGCGAATACACGCAGCAGCCGGTTTCGCCTGCGCCGACTCCCGAGGAAGACATTATTAATGTCCAACAGCGCGCGCAACTTGAAGCGTATCTCCATAAGATGAGTCCGAAATACCGTAAACTCATTGAATTACGTTTTTTCAAAGACCTGTCATACGAAGAGATAGCTGCACAGCTGGACATGCCCCTCGGGACGATAAAAACACAGATACACCGCGCCCGCGCGCAACTGTGCGACTATATCGCAAAATGCGGCATTTAGCACGTGTTATCTTAATCACGGTTTCTAATGGAGCTTCTGCTGAAATATTTTCCTCAACTTACAGGACGGCAACTCGAACAATTCGCCGCGCTGTATGGCCTTTATGCAGAATGGAACGCCCGCATAAACGTGGTCTCACGCAAGGATTTCGACGGTCTATACCTTAAGCACATTCTCCACTCGCTCGCCATCGCAAAGGCCTGCCCGTTCGACGACGGGGCGCGCATCATAGACATCGGTACGGGAGGCGGCTTCCCGGCCATCCCCCTCGCTGTAATGTTCCCGGATGCTCATTTCACGGCGGTCGATTCGATCGGCAAAAAAATCCGCGTGGTCGAAGAAGTCGCGAAAGGCGCCGGTATCGGAAACATCGCCCCGCTCAACGCGCGTGTGGAAGAAGCCCCCGGAAGATTCGACTATGCCGTCAGCAGGGCCGTAACGGATGCTCCGGTGCTTGTAAAATGGGTGTGGCCAAAATTGGAACGCGGACGAAAAGGTGCTCTGCCCAACGGAATGCTGCTGCTCAAAGGCGGCGATCTGGCGGAAGAACTTGCAGCTACAGGAAGAAAATGCAGCGTATGGAACATATCCGAGTGGTTTGGCGAGGAGTTTTTCAATACCAAAAAGGTCATTCATATAGAAAAATGACCTGAAAGTTTTTGCAAAAACTAAAAATGTTATACCTTTGCACTCCGTTAGCACACCATGTGTGCATTTATCAGTAGACAATAACAATACGAAATAACAAGAACCATGAAAAGGACATTCCAACCCTCGCGCAAAAAGAGGATCAACAAACACGGATTCCGTCAGAGGATGGCGACTGCAAATGGCCGCAAAGTGTTGGCTGCGCGCCGCGCAAAAGGCCGCAAAAAACTGACAGTTTCCGACGAATCCACCATCAAGGGACTCTAACCGGGTGAATTCCTCAAGATATAAGGCTGCCTGTCCGGGCAGCCTTTTTCTTTTGTACCGCTATTTAATTGCCGGCTGTCGATTATCAATCGTCAATTCTTGCTACCTTTGCATCGCACTGCAGGGACGTCCTGCCGCTGCCGCACCCGCAAGGGTACGGGGGAGGAAAGTCCGGGCAACGCAGAGCGCCGTCCTTCCTAACGGGAAGAGATCCGTGAGGGTCTGGCAAGCGTAACAGAAAACAACCGCCATGCCTTCGGGTGCGGTAAGGGTGAAAAGGCGGGGTAAGAGCCCACCGCGGCAGTGGTGACACGTGCCGGCTGTACGTCCGACGGGTTGCAAGGCCATGTATACCGGCAGATGAGGGTTGCTCGCCCGATGCCGGGGGGTAGGCCGCTGGAGGCGGTCGGTGACGACCGTCGTAGATAAATGGCAGGAACCTTTCGCAAGATAGGAACAGAACCCGGCTTACAGACCCTGCAGTGCTTTATAAAAAGTGCGGATTGAAATCCGCACTTTTTTCATTATGGGAAACCCTGATTGCTTCGTCGCCACGTCCCTTGTAATAATGTTATTCGCAACATACATTATTCTATCTCCACCCCGGTCAGCTCTTTGACGGCCCGGCGGCCTGTTTCACCCAAAGAGAGCGAATAATCGTTGACGAATAAACGGATATGGCTCTCTATCACGTCGTCGACCATTTCCTGCGCATGCGATTTGATATAATCCCGCGATGCTTCCGGATTTGCAAATGCATAGCGGATACTTTCGCGCAGGAGTTCTTCGACCTGCGTACGGACATCTTCGGGAAGCGTGCGCGAAGCGACGATCGCCCCAAGGGGCAACGGAAGTCCGTGTGGCGAAGCCGGCTCTTTGGGAATAACAGAAGAAGTCTCCCTCATACTTTCAGACGAGAAAAACGGCTCCTGCCAACCCGCCGCCGTTGCAGCCCCCCACTCCATTCCCAGGTCGGCGACCTGGACAAGCCCGTAGTCCTTATATGTGAATCTCCCTTCGTGGATAAGCACCCCCGCATCGAAATTACCAGAGGCTACGCTTCGCGCTATCTGCGAGAACAGTAACGAGTACTGGTCCGACAGGCCTGGGTATAGACGCCTCAGCAGCAGGTTAGCGGTCGTGTGAAATCCGGGGACAACGACCCGGGTTCCCGGGCGATAGATATCGACATCAGGGCGCGCCACCAAAAGCGGGCCGTTGCCATGCCCAAGTGCGCTGCCGCTGTCGAGGAGCGCATAACGGCCGTAAATATCCGGTAGTATGGCGTAGCTGACCTTGCTTATATCCGTCCCGCCCTGAACGGCCCTGCGGTTCAATTCCTCGATGTCGGCATAATGCACCTCGAAGCTGAAGCCGCGCGTGTCGATATGTCCGTTGATGAGCGCATCGAACATGAACGTATCGTTGGGACAAGGCGAGATATTAAGGGTCAATCTCATCTCCCTGACAACAAAGCGAGTATTTTTTCCAGTTCGAGGGCAAGGCGGTTGATAGAGATTATCATGTTCTTTCCGCCTATTTTTTCGCCAACCCTGTTCGAAATTGTGCGGACTTCCATCGCCGGGACATTGAAGCTGCCGCACATGGCAAAAAAGGCCGCCCCTTCCATGTTCTCTATATCCGCCTTCACCGGAAGGCTTATGACAGCACCGGCACAGTTGGTCGTATTGCTTCTGACAGTACGGTATCCAGGAACTGTCACCGGTGTAAGATAGGTCTTCTGGTAGAGTTCCGTGAAGGTTCCGTCGTAACGCCCGAGGTCCGCGATTACCTCGCTTTCCACCACGACAGTTTCACCTATCTCTATTCCGTCCGAATATGTTCCCGCTATACCGGCAAGGATCATAAGGCCGGGCTTTTCTTCGGCAATCAATTTGGCCGTAGCGGCTGCGCATTCGGCCATACCAACCCCGCAATGGTAGACCGCAATGCCTCGTTCGCAGAAAAACGTGGATTCTTTTTCCGTTGGGGTAACTACTACGATTTTTTTCATTATATTGGAAAATTTAGTTGGCATTCACCCTGTGCGCCCGCTGTACTCCTTTCACAGCCAGTATTTTATATATCATTGTATCGACTATCCCTTTATTCGGCACCTCGACGTTTATGAGGCCGGAAAGCACCCCGTTACGGGACGAAAAGTTTACCGAGCGTATGTTGAGTTTCAGTTCCTGGTTTACTATTTCGGTTATGCGGTTTACGATGCCCGTACGGTCTTCGGCAGCCACTTTTATCGTAGCCCTGAAAGCACCCTGCCCAACGTTGTCGCGCCATTTGGCCGGAAGCACACGGTAAGGATACATATTCCTCATTCTTACAGCATTAGGGCAGTCATTGCGATGGATGGTTATCCCGGAGGCAACCGTCACGAACCCGAAAATATCGTCGCCGAAGATAGGGTTGCAGCATTTCGCAAATTTATATTCTATGTTGCTCAGAGATTCGTCGATGACCAGCGCATCCTCGTTGGCGGAAGCGGACTGAGCCTTGGTATGTACTGCCGCCGCGGCCGTACGCCTTTCCTCCCCGATTTCGCCGTTCAAATGGCGGGTCAGCACCTCTTTGATTTCGGCTATATCGATCTTTTCTCCGGCGATCTGGCCGTAAAGTTCAGTACCGGTGCGGAGTTTATAGAACTTGCACAGAGCGGTCACTGCATCGTCTATGGCGATGGATAGCTTCCAGTTCTTGATCTTGCGCTCCAGCTCCTCACGCCCCAAGGTCGCCGCTTTCGCCTCTTCTTCGCGCATATAGGCCCTGATCTTGTTGCGCGCGCGCGTCGTGTGAACGATACCGAGCCAGTCAGCTTTCGGTTTCTGGTTCTTCGAGGTCAGTATCTGGACTATGTCTCCGTTCTTGAGTACATGTTTTATGGATACGTTACGCCCGTTTACCTTGCCGCCGATGCAGCCTGCGCCGACGTTTGTGTGGATGTGAAAAGCAAAATCGAGCACCGTAGCCCCCTCAGGCAGCTTGCGCAGGTCGCCGTTGGGCGTGAAGACGAATATCTCGCCGGAGTTCAGATTCGCATTGAACGCCTTGGTGGATACAGTGGTCTCGGTATTCTCGATGAGTTCGCGCAGACGGGCAAGCCACTCGTCGCTGCTCAATCCTCCCTGCCGCACACCCTTGTAACGCCAGTGTGCAGCCACACCGCGCTCCGCCACTTCGTCCATACGCTCGGTGCGTATCTGTATCTCCACCCATTTGCCCTCCGGAGTGACGACTGTCGTATGCAGCGATTCGTAGCCGTTGGATTTCGGTATGGATATCCAGTCCCGCAGGCGCTCGGGATTCGGGGTATAGAAGTCCGTGACTACGGAATAGACGTTCCAACTGGCGGTCTTCTCCTCCTCCCTCGGGCAGTCTATGATAACGCGGATGGCAAATATGTCGTAGACGTCTTCGAACGGTATGTTCTGCTTGCGCATCTTGCTCCATATCGAATAGATAGACTTGGTACGGCTTTTTATGTGGTATTTCATCCCCGATTTCGAGAGTTTCTCCTCTATCGGCACGAGGAACTGCGCAATGAACTTCATGCGTTCTGCCTCGCCCGCGGATAGTTTCTCGACTATATGCCTGTAATCGGCAGGCTGCAGGTACTTCAGAGACAGGTCCTCCAACTCGCTCTTTATCGCGTAAAGGCCCAGTTTATGGGCGATCTTGGCGTAGAGGTTCAGGCTCTCCCAACTTTTTTTCTCCCACTTTTCGTGCGGAAAAATATCGAGGGTGCGCATGACTTCGAGCCTGTCCGCCAGTTTTATGAGGATAACGCGCGGGTCGGTCGAATAGGATATTATCAGTTCCCTGATATTTTCCGCCTGCGAGTCGGAGATTTTCGTGTTGATGCCCGAAATGTTGGTCATCCCGTCTATGATCTCGGTGCATGCCGCGCCGTACAGTTCTCCGACCCCGGCCGAAGTCATCAGCCCCATGCGCACCACGTCATGCAGCAGAGTTGAAATAGTGGAGTTACGCCCGAGGCCTATTTCGGAGATCACTATCGATGCCGTGTTCACAGAATGGTCTAGCAGTGGACGGCCATTGTAACGCATCATTCCGCCGAGTTTTTCTTCGGCAAGAGCCAGTGCGTCGCGTATCATCGCAACACTGTGCTCACTGTATGCATCGGTACACCGGTGCAGGAAATCGCTGTAACGCTCGGCTGTATTTTCTGACAAAACCCTTTCCATATTCCATATCGCTCACAAGGCCGCAAGTTACGAAAAAAATAGAGTAAGCCGGAAAATAAACACCGAACTGATTTGTTTATTTTTTAACTTTACCGCACAAATGAAAAAACTCGTAATATTCGACCTCGACGGCACGCTTCTGGATACCGTTGGCGACCTGGCGGCCGCCTGCAACCACGTCTTGTCGGAAGCGGGATATCCCTGTCATCCGGAAGAGGCATACCGCCGCTTTGTGGGCAACGGGATTTCAAAACTGATCGAAAGGGCCGTACCGGAAAATGCACGTGTACCGCGGCATCTGGATGAACTGCGAAACCGCTTTATAGAACATTATACTGCAAATATATACCGCCTGACACGTCCCTATGAAGGTATCCCGGAACTTCTGGCAGAGTTGGGCCTTATGGGGGTACGGATGGCCGTCGCCTCGAATAAATTCCAGGACGGGACTGCTGCACTCGTCGGGCATTTCTTTCCGGGAATACCGTTTGAGGCGGTTCTGGGACAGAGGAAAGGCGTCCCGCCGAAGCCTGATCCGGCCATCGTGGAAGAAATCATTGCAATTACCGGGATACCGCACTCGCAGACGCTCTATGTTGGAGACTCCGACGTGGATATGATGACCGCACGCAACGCAGGTGTGGAATCCGCCGGCGCAGTATGGGGCTTCCGCGGCGAAAAAGAACTCGCCGCCAGCGGCGCCGACCACATAGCGTTCTACCCGGCCGATATCATTGCTTATATATGACGAAAGCTGCGCTTAAGAGAGACTTAAATGACGTGAGTCGGGATAAACGAAGCGCAATGCCGCTGGTACTGCCCTACAGGGATTTTACAAGTTCGCGCTGATCTTTCAGGTAAACCGCGCGCTCTATTTCACCGCTTTGCGTTATCAGAGTCGAGTGGCGGAGTATGGTTTGCAGCCATGCCTTCTGCAGCGTACACATCTCCGGTGACTGCGATTCAATCTGATGGACGGCATAAATATGGAAAAAACAGGCTTGGAAACTTTTGGATTCCATATATGAGTATGAAGTGTCGAATATAATATTTGAAAGATAATAATATATTCTTCCGCCGTCATCCGTCTTCCCTTTAATCATAAGTCCTTCGGCTTTATCGAGTATGTCGAGGAGTTCGTCGCGCATATTGTTTACATCTTCGTCTGTTATCATGGCCAGCGTGCGGAAGTATCTTATTTCCTTGATGATCGAACGGAAGACATTTTCGTCCCAGATCATGTATACCCCCCCTATTTTACGGAAAACGCTCATCAGTTCAGACTGCGCTTCCATGAAGTCATGCGGCATCGCACCGAATTCTTCGGTGCGGAAGGAACGGACATGGCCCCTTTCGTACAGCCACCGCATGTAGCGGAAAACGGAAAGGGCGCGGTATTCGGCGTAACAGGGCCACGGAAGGTAATTCGATGCAGAAATGTATAAGCCCGAAGGATCGTCTGAGATTTTTTTGAGTACGTTCAATCCGTCAGCCACGGATTGGCAATAGTTTTCGTCGAAATCCCCCCGGTAATTGATACGGAACTCGAAGCCTGAATTACCCGGACGGGTAATTCCGACCAAACGGTCGAGCGAAATGTCGAGCCTGCGGGCTACCGCCGCCGCTTCGTCCAACGAAAACGGCACCGTGCCACGGATACGCCTGTAAACCGTTTCTTTACCGAGTCCCAGCTCTTCGGCCAGATACATGGCCGTATTCATATCGTTGGGAAGCGCCTTTCGGATCTCGTCGACAAATTCCTTTCGGATATTTTTTTTCATAAAACCTTTATTCCTAGTATCACTCTTTTAAACACCATCAAAAATAGAGCAAACAAGCCTTTTTATACAGATAATTAGGGAAGAAATTCCACATGTGGCTTTCCTGATATCAAATATACACGACGGGTTTAAAGCGGACTTTCGAGAATCCGAATGTCGCAAGCCTGTATTTTTAACTAAAACGTAAATAAACGAGCCGAATGTCGCAAAAAATGCAAAATCAAAAATTCGCTATGACCTCGCGCTGCCGGTTGAAAAACATTATGCGCTGCATCTCCCCGCTCTGCGATATCAACGTCGAGAATTTGCGGAGCGATTCTATCCAAACCCTCAGCTGTTCGTAAAGCTTCATTTCGGTCGACGACACCATATTGGCGCCGCAAATCTTAAGATACGCGAGATGTGAGTTCTCGCCGGAGACCAAACCGTATGTCGCATCGAAGTTGACGCTCGAAACATATAATTGGAATTCCCCTCCCTCGGGAAAGCCGCCTCTCACCGCAATGCTCTCCAAACCCTCCAACATAGCCGACAGGTCTCCCTTTACGGCGTTTATGTCTTCCTTACAAAGAAGTCCGATATTTGAAAAATACTGGAGGTCGCATATCAGGTATTCGAATATCATGTAGTCGAGAATGCAACTTCCATGGTGTATTTTCCTGACCGCCGATATGTATTGCCTGTGAAGTGTCAATATTCCTGCCGGAAGTTCAAAATCGGCGAAACACATGCCCGGCGAAAGTTCGCCGCGTTGGTAAAGCCATTTGAACAGCATGAATTTCGAAAGATTGTCATAGCCTAGATAAAGCATGAACGGCAGGCTGTTGCAAGCAGCGTGAATTTGTGAGGTACCGTCGCCTTCCAATTTGGTATAGTAGTCGACAAGATAGCTGAGCATATACGAGTATGCGCTGAGGCTTTCCTGATTATCGGCGAAGTGAACGTTGACCACGGCATAGCCTTTGTTCCAGCCGCCGATTATCGAATCGAGCGAAACATTCATTTTACGGCATATGGCGGCCGCTTCGGAAAGCGTGAAAGGCACCTCGCCGCGAAGCCTGCGGTAAACGGCCTCCCGTCCTATGAAAAGCACCTCCATCAGCTTATTTGCCAGATTAGTGTCGGGAGGAAGTTTATCCCTCAAAGCAGCTATGAGGTTGTTGTTGAATTCCTGCGAGAACATAAATAATAAGGTTTTCGGTTAATCTGCAGGTAGGTTCCTGAGATGCCTGTGTATACAACAAATGTAAACAAAGTTTCGATAAACGCAAATATCGGCAAAATCACTTAAAAAATATTTTCAATTTTCGTGCCAATACAGTAATGTGCTTGCTTCATCCTGCCGTAAATCAGACACCCACTTAAATCGGATGAATTTTAATACATTTGCAAAATATGGAATACGGCGGCAAAACCCGGCACCAGAGTTGTATAATCACGTTCAAACTGACAAAAATCCCGCATAATGACCGATATATCTGAAAAACTTACCGACCTGATAGGGAATACACCTTTGGTCGAACTCTCCCGCTTCAGGGATAAACACAAAGCAAACGGACGGATTCTGGCGAAACTCGAATACTTCAATCCGGGCGGCAGCGTCAAGGACCGTATCGCACTGGCTATGATAGCCGACGCAAAAAAACGCGGATTGCTGGCGCCGGGCGGCACCATAGTCGAGCCGACCAGCGGAAATACCGGTATCGGGCTTGCAATGGTGGCGGCGGCCCGCGGGTTCAGACTGATACTCACCATGCCCGAAACGATGAGCATCGAAAGACGCAATATGGTCAAAGCCTTGGGTGCGGAAGTTTTTCTGACACCCGGAGCGGAAGGAATGAAAGGTTCGATAGCGCGCGCAGAAGAACTTCGTTCTTCGATTCCCGGAGCGATAACCCTCGGACAGTTCGACAACCCCGCTAATCCTGCCGTGCACTACGCCACTACCGGCGAAGAAATATGGCGCGATACGAACTGCCAGGTAGATATTTTTATTGCGGGTGTCGGTACCGGCGGAACGATAAGCGGAGCAGGCAAGAAGCTCAAGGAACGCAACCCTGCAGTCAGGATAATCGCGGTAGAGCCTTCGGCGTCGCCGGTACTTTCAGGCGGAAAACCCGGACCCCACAAGATACAGGGAATCGGTGCGGGATTCATTCCGGCAAACTACGACGCTTCCGTGGTAGATGCTGTCGTGGGCGTGACATACGAAGACGCCGTACGCATCAGCCGCGAACTTGCCCGGAGCGAGGGGCTTCTGGTCGGAGTTTCATCGGGAGCCGCTGCATACGCCGCCCTGCTGACCGCCATGAAACCTGAAAACAAAGAGAAAAACATAGTAGTGCTGCTTCCCGACACGGGCGAAAGATACCTTTCGACCGAATTGTTCGATTTCGAGAACCAACCATTGTAAAAGCCTGTTGCATGCCGGACACCATACGCAAAAACAACATATTCTTCAGGCAGCTGCTGTTCCTGGGATTCCTAATACTGATGGGAGCCGTTATGTTCAAACAACTGGCGTTCTTCATCGGCTCTTTCCTAGGCGCGATCACGTTCTACGTCGTGTTCCGCGGATTACTGTTCCGCATGGTGGAAAAACACCGCTGGAAACCATGGCTGGCATCTCTTGTTATAGTACTCGGAATATGCGCCGTACTGCTTGGACTGGGATTCCTGATTTTCGAGATTCTGGCCAAGGAGATCGAGAACCTCGACGCTTCGGCCATGCTTGGTTCTGTGGAAAATCTGGTGCCTAAAGTCAATGATTTCGTCGGGTTCGAACTTATTTCGCCGGATCTTATCAGCGAATCGTCGTCCATGTTCGGCAAATTGGCAAACACCATACTGAATACGACTTACAGTTTTGCGGCCAATATTTTCATGACCATCCTGATCCTCTACTTCATGCTGGCGCACGCGCGTAAGCTCGAAAACAAAGCGGACAAATATCTGCCTTTCCGAGGAGACAGCCGCAGGCTGCTGACAGATGAAACGACGTCGATCATATACAGCAACGCCGTCGGCATACCGTTGATGATGCTCTGCCAGGGACTTGTAGCCGCACTCGTTTACTGGGTTTTCGGAATGACCAACATCGTATTCTGGGCATTCATGACGGCGCTTTGCGGACTTATCCCCATGGTCGGGACGATCATCGTCAGCGTCCCGCTGGGAATATATTTCATGGCGGACGGATTCGTGCTGAAAGGTATACTGCTGATACTATGCGGAGTGTTGATAATCGCCAACGTGGATAATGTGGCGCGCATCATTTTGAACCACAAATTAACCAATACCCACCCTCTCATCGTCATCTTCGGTGTGATACTCGGCATTCCCCTGTTCGGATTCTGGGGCATTATATTCGGACCGCTGATGATATCCGTGTTCCTGCTGCTGATAAAGATATACTACAAAGAATACAGGCTGCTGGAGCCGGAGACCTCTCCGACCGGCTTTCCGCCAGTTGCAGAAAAGGGGAAAGAGGGACCGGATGCCGAAAAAGAATAGTGACTGGCTGCTAAAGCACAGTATCTTTAATCCCCTGGAAAAGCGACTTCCACATGAAATTGTACATGGATTTATGGGGGTCGCGCGTGAAATCACCCTTGCCGGTACGGACTTTGCCGTTGTGTCCCGGATTATTTTTCTTCAATATGATTTCGTCGGCCATGAATGTCACGAATTTCCGTTCCTCCGCCCCGTGTTTCTTCATAAACGCAAGCGACAGGTTGTCATAAAGCATTGTCAGATCGACGCGGGACCGCATCAAGGTCCCAGTGACATGGAAATCCACACCCTGAATCACACCCGTTTTAACCCTGATGCTGGCTAACGGTTCTATGGCGCCGTTAAGTGCCGCCGGATCCATCTTCCCGAGTGTTCCTTTCATTTCCCAATGATCGTCCTGCGGACTCACCGGGAAAAGAAATCCGGCATGCAGCGACCCGCTCTCCATCAGATCCGCCGTAATGTCGATGGTCATGAAGCGGTCGTGGTTTTCGGCAATATTAGTGAGATTAAACGCAGTTCCGGAACCGTCGGTGAAAACCACTGTACCCGGAGAGTCGCCGTCCGCTGCAAGTTCATCGTATTCGATATCCAAACCGGTGAAAGACATTCTCTTTATGTCTACGCCGAAAGGCAGATCCTGAATGGTCTGATAGAGCATCGGTTTCACTCGCGGCTTCTGCCACACCTGACGGTTCTTGTAGCTGGCAACGTGTCCCGACGCAAAGGAGAGACTGTCGACGGCCAATACCATATTATCTGCAAGGCCGGCATAATCGACTCCGACGCAAGTCAGTTCATGCAGGCTGAACTCAGTCCAGTCGCTGTGTTTGGCTGATTCCCGGGCAAATTCGTCCTTGGGATATTGAGGTATGAGACTGGCGGTTTTCAGGTAAAAACTCCCATCTGCGACATTTAACGACACCGTATCGGCCTTAAGTACGAAATCACCGGAATCGTAAGCATAACTGATGCGGTCGGCAGTGAAGGTGATATCGTCGCTGAAAAGTATTTCTCCGGCGATGGCCGGCAGTGAATCCACTAAGAACCCGTCGACTTTCAGATCGCCGTTTTCGATCCCGACGCGGATGCCGTCCGATCCGTCCTCCTCCCACGCGACATAATCCAGTCTTGTCCCCTCTACCCTGATTTCACCTATCGCTATGGAATTGAACTTTTCGGTGACAATTTGTCTAACAGACTTCTTTGCTTTCCCGTTCTCGGGCTTCCCGCCCTGTGTTATCACAGTGGCATAAGGTGAAATTATCTCGACAGCAGCAGCATTTACAGCCGGTCTGCCTGCCTTTTTTTTGTAACCTATGCCGTGTATGGAAACTTTTTCGACACCTGCGTCGAGCGAAACCAGGGCGGATCCGCTTCGGACGGGTTCGTTATTCTGCATTTTCAGCCGTATGTCGTGCACAGTCACCGAACGCGTCCGGATGTTCACCGAGATACGTCCCATTCCGACTTTTGTTCCGCTGCCCATCAGTGCCGTCGCCTCTTTCTCTACAGCGGCGCGTATCCGGTGTTTCAACCATAATTCCGCACCAAACAGGCACAAAAACAGAAAGCACAACACAGAAGAGGTTATTATCAGCGCTTTCCTCCAACCGGAAAAGGTCTTTTTTTCTTTCATGTGATTTTCATCAGTTGACGGACAGGTTGACTAACAATTAATGTGCCTTAAACTATTCCTTCTCGCGGATCGGTTTTTGAGTGTATTTTTGCTATTTTTGCCGGAGTGTCCGGAATGTGCAAAGTTTCAAACAATTTCTCTACACGTTAACATGCCCTTTGATATGGATTGGTCTGCTATTTTTTCTCCGTTCAATATAACCCTGGCGATTCTCGCTTTTTCGGCGATATTTTTCATGAGCGGCAAGGTGCGTTCGGATATCGTGGCGCTGTGTTCTCTCATCGCGCTGATGCTTTTCGGCATTCTCAATCCGTCCGAGGCCCTGGCTGGGTTCTCGAATTCGGTTGTAATAATGATGGTGGGGCTGTTCATAGTCGGCGCAGGGATTTTCCGTACCGGACTGGCACGGATGATAAGCAGCAAGATACTGCAGTTGGGAGGCAGGAACGAGAACCTGCTGTTCGTGCTGGTGATGCTCGTGACGGCGTTCATTGGGGCGTTTGTCAGCAATACCGGGACCGTGGCGCTGATGATGCCCATCGTGATGAGCATGACCGCCAAGGGCAACCTGAGTTCAAGGCGCTACCTGATGCCGATGGCGTTTGCGAGCAGCATGGGGATGTTCACGCTCATCAGCACCCCGCCAAACCTCGTCATCCAGGATGCGCTGACAGGCGCCGGGCACAAGGCTCTGTCTTTTTTTTCGTTCGCACCCGTAGGCGCAATCGCCGTACTGGTCGGTGTGGGAATCCTTTTTTTCCTGAGCAAGTGGCTGCTGGGCCAAAAGAAAGACCAAACTGAAGGCGGTGAGAAAAAAGGCAAATCGCTCGCCGAACTGGTCGAACAGTACAACCTTTCACAGCAAACATACCAGATCTCGGTCCCGGCAGGTTCGCCGCTTATCGGAGGCCGTCTCGACGAGTTGAATATCCGGTCGAATTTCGGAGTAAACATAGGCAAGGTTGTGGGCAAACCTGCAGGAGGGCGTTTCCGCAAAACCGCCGTTGAAGAAATTGCAGGCCCGGCTACCGTCATACGCGAAGGCGACATGCTCCTGTGTAACGGCAGCACCGAGAAGATCGGCCGCTTCGTCGAGGAAAATGCCCTGAAATTCGAACAGAAACCGCCGAATGACGAATCTCTGCAGTTCGACGAATACGGGGTAGCCGAGATTTTCATAATGCCAAACTCCACGCTCATCAACAAGACCATCGCAGAAAGCCGTTTCCGTGAGAAATACAATGTCAACGTGCTGGGGATCCAACGGCAGGGCGAATACGATACAGACTCGATCAAGGATCTGAAGATTCACGCCGGCGACGCCCTGCTCATTCAGGGCCGCTGGGATGACATTTCGGCACTCGACAACCGCCAGAGCGACATGGTGCTGGTCGGCCAACCCGAAAAAGAGGCGGCAAAAGCAACACTCGACCGCAAAGCTCCCATGGCGGCGGCGATAATGATTGCCATGATCGCCGTGATGGTGCTCGAAATCATACCCGCGGTCGCAGCGGTCCTTCTGGCAGCGCTGTTGATGGTACTCACCGGCTGCCTGCGCAACATGGAAGAGGCCTACAACAGTATCAACTGGAGCAGTATCGTTTTGATCGGCTCGATGATACCCATGGCCACGGCGTTTGAAAAAACGGGCGTCACCGCGGTTATTTCCGATTGGATGCTCGGTTTCGGGAACATGGGCCCGCACGGGCTGCTGATACTTGTATATGGATGTACGTCGCTGCTGACATTGATCTTGAGCAACACCGCGACAGCCGTCCTTTTCGCCCCGATAGCCATGCAGGCCGCCGCAGGGGCGGGAGTAAGCCCTTATCCATTCCTGTTTGCAGTCGCCGTTGCGGCAAGCATGTGTTTCGCCTCTCCGTTCTCGACCCCGCCAAACGCATTGGTAATGAGTGCGGGCCGATACTCATTCATGGATTATGTCAAAGTGGGCCTTCCGCTTCAACTTATAATGGGCGTGGTGATGGTGTTGATGCTGCCGTTGCTGTTTCCGTTCTCGTGACATCTTGTCGGGGGGATGCGACTGTTTGTCCGCGGAATTTTCTGGCAGGAATATTGCTGTCGATTACATTTGAAACAAATCTAGTAACCAACTAAATCAAATTGATTATGAAAAATGTAATTGAAGGAGTAAAGAGCACTGTGAATAACTGGTGGATCTCTCTCGTAATCGGCATTATTGCCATCATTCTCGGCATCTGGTGCATGTTCACTCCGGTGGCGACGCTTGCTGCGCTCACGATCGTGTTTGTCGTGGCGTTCTTTATCAGCGGCATCGCTGAGATAGTGTTCGCGGTACAAAATCGTAAGATCATGTACGGTTGGGGATGGGCACTTACGGGCGGAATTCTGGAGTTGCTTCTCGGCTGTATGCTTCTCGCCATACCCGCACCGGCCATAACGGCAGTACTGATTTATTTCATCGGTTTCTGGATCATGTTCCGTTCGATATGGGCAATAGGCGCGGCATCGGAACTGCAGAAATACGGTGTCAAAGGATGGGGTTGGATGCTCACGATAGCCATTCTGGCCTTGCTGTTCTCCATAATATTCATATTCAGCAGCCCTCTGTTCGGAGGTACGTTTGTCGTCATATTCTTCTGCATAGCCATGCTCGTGTACGGTATATTCCGCATATACATGGCCATGATGTTGAAATCCATCAAGAACGCGATCGAAGACAAATAAACGGTTTATAACCTTATGCGAAGGCCCCATAGATTCTCTATGGGGCCTTTTTTATTTCAGCAACTCCTTTAGCAGCGGCATACCCTTTACTTTGTAGCGTTTGGCAAAGGCGTCTATCTCGTCCCGGCTGAAGCGTTCATTGTCAATGACCATGGCCTCGGCCGGAAAAGGACGGTCATTGGAGATTTTAACATCTATCACAACTGGGATTTTGCTTGCGGCGGCTTCATCGAAAACACTGCGCATTTGTTCGCGGCGGGTTACGGTGTAGCCTTTCGCTCCCATAGCTTCACCTATTTTTGCATAGTCTGCACCGAGCAGGTCAATGCCGTATTTAGGCTGGCGGGTATCTTCCTGTTCCCCTTCGATAAACCCGAACGAATTGTTCGAGAATACGATATTTATTACGGGCAGGCCGTACTTAACCTGCGTAATGATGTCCTGCATAACCATGGCGAATCCGCCGTCGCCGCTCAGGGTGAACACTTGCCTGCCTGGACAGCTCAATCCTGCAGCGATGCCTCCAGGAACGCCGTAGCCCATCGTGGCGAAAAGCCCTGAGGTGGTGAACCTTTGTTTGCCTCCATCCATATCGAGCAGGCGGACGGCGTGCATGGTTACGTTGCCCACGTCGGCCACGAAAACAGCGTCGTCTTTCGCAATGCGGTTGATCTCTTTGAACACCGGTTCGGCCCGGAGCGGAACTTCATCGCTGTCTTCGAATCCTTTTAACCAATTCAGCCAATTGAGACGATTCTTCCGGTTTGCTTCCAGCCACTTGGAGGCAGTTTTTCCCGGTATCGCCTCAAGCAACAGTGCAAGCGAGGCTTTGGCATCGCCGAGGATTGCGGCGTCGGTTTTATGGCGTTTACCGAGTTTGGAAGAATCAATGTCTATCTGGATAAACCTGGCTTCCGGTGGGAACATGACCTTAGCGAACGGAAAGTCGCTGCCTGCGAACAATATGAGATCTGTCATCTGAAGCGCTTCGTTGGCAGGCTTCACCCCGAGTCTGCCCGATGTACCGAGCAAATTTTCAGCACTTTCCGGAATCATGCCTTTTGCCAGAACAGAGGTGATTATCGGCATCGAGCAGTGTTCCGACAAGGCTATCACCTCTTCTTTCGCATTGCGCGCCCCTTGTCCCACGAACATAACCGGGCGTTCGGCCGCTGCGATAAACCGGGCAGCCGCTGCGATATCCTTTTTATCCGGAACCGGAAAACCCGACCGATGGTTTGCAGCCGAGGAAACATCAATGTCCGGAATATCGGCGTAACCGTAATCGACGGGAATCGTGACCACAGCCACGCCCTTGTGTTCTATTGCCTTGCGGATCGCATCGTCGACCACATACGGAAGGCTTTCTGGGTTCATCACCGTGCGGTTGTAGACGCTCACGTCGGCGAACATCGGGTTCTCGTTCATCTCCTGGAACCAATCGTAATTCATCAATTTGGACGAAGTCTGGCCAATGAGAGCCAGAACAGGTACATGATCCATCTGCGCGTCGTACAATCCGTTGAATAAATGCGTGGCCCCGGGTCCGGCCGTACCGAAACACACTCCTATCTTACCCGTAAGTTTTGCATCGACGGAAGCTGCGATTGCCCCGGTTTCCTCGTGCCTAACCTGAATGAATTTAATGGAATCCCGTTCGTCATAGAATGCGTTCATTACCGAGTTGAACGACCCGCCGGGTATGCCGTATACATGGTCCACGCCCCAGCTTTCGAGTACCCGGAGCATGGCTACGCCTGATTTAATCATACTGCCCATAACAATTTTTTTGTTTGAATGAACTACTCCACCGCAAGCGGCGGGGTATCGACACTTTTAGTTATCTCCCTCGCAAGATGCCTCCACCGGCCTGCGGCCGACGGTCGGCACTTGGTCGATGATTATTTTGCTTCGCAAAACAATTGATGCCTTCAGCGGTCGGCTCATGCAATTCCCATGCTAAAAAAGAAAAGAGCCTCAGCAAAGGCTGCGGTTCTTTCGGCGTCAATCACAATGCGGACTACTTCTTTTTGCCCCATTTGGGCGTAATGCCCAGGAAAATCTCAAAGTTTATGCCCGGCATCGGATGGGACAGGACGCTCTCGTATTCCTCATCGAACAGGTTCTTGACCGCGCATCTCACAGACAGGTCGGCCCACCGGAAACAAAACTGTTTTGCGAGCGAAATGTCGCTCATATAGTAAGGCGTCACAAGTCCTATCGTGGTGGCCATGGTATTGCTGGTGGTCGTAAAACGTTCGCTGTAATAACACCACTTGTAATCGAAACTCCACGTCCGGAAAGCCAGCCTGCCGACGAGCGCCGACGAGAATTCCGGAATGTAGACCATTTGTTTTCCTATCGCCTCGTCGGCCCAGCTCACCGGGTCGCCATGGTTGATCGACGGCGTCCATGAAAAACTGCCGTTCAGGCTCAGACTCCAATCCTTTGCCAGGCATACATCCAATGCCCCTTTCAACTCCACTCCATAAGCATGGACCTCCCTGATGTTCACCGGCGTGGAAAGGCCGTTGAACGAGGGTAGCCATGCGATCCAGTCCCTGATGCGGGAATCGAACCACATGGCCTCTCCGTGAATCATGTACCGTTCCCCGCCGTCCATCGTGAACTCTGCGCCGCAGTCGTAAGAAAAACCCCGCTCCTTCTTCAGGCCGGGGTTCCCTCCGGGCTTGAAATACAGATCGTTGAGTGTCGGGAAGCGAAAATTCCTGGAAACAGAGCCTTTGACCCTTACATTCCCGCGCCTGGAAAGAACGTATTCGGCAAAAAATGCGGGAATCACGGGCGACCATTCTCCGCCGAACATCTCCTCGCGCAGTACCAGCGAAAGCCCGAGACGCTGCACAGGCATCCATTTTGCCGACACTACCCCCGACAATTCTACCCTGGCCTGGTCGTAACCGACCGTTTCGGTATCGCCATCTTTTGCAACGCTCCTGTCCGTGCTCCTTACAAAGTGTTGGAGCATCGATACATTGGCCGTGAAAAGCCAATTCCGGCCGACATAATATTCGCCGTCAGCCGCACCGTACACCGTGTTGACATAACTCCGCGAACGGATCATATCTACCCATGACCCGTTGCCAAGGTCGCGCGAGTAATCGTACTTCATGGCCGTGTTGATATAACCCGCCCTCGCCCCTATTCTGTATCCGGTGCGGGCCATATCCCAAGATACAACACCGCGGAAAGTACGCTCGCGCTGTTCGTTCACATATTCCGAATCCTCCCTTTGGTCGACCTTGAGCATTGGTACTCCGCGCCGCGAATCGAGATACCACGCCGACAGCCCTACCCTGTTACCTTTCCGCGTGTTGTGATATGCCTCCTGCATAATGTGGAAGTCGTTGAAATATCCCGACTCGTTCCTCTCGATGGGATGGTACGAATCTATAATATTGTAATCGTCGTCGTAGACGTTCAGTTTCGTCTTATTATTGCGGTATTTGAAGTCGTTGCGCGATGAGGAATAAAAGGCGCGCGTAGACACCTGCCAGCGGTCGCTGCCGTAGTTCAGCCGCAGGAACTCGTCGAAAGTCTTGTACATTCCCATGCCCTGTATATATTGCAGGCCGAAACCGCGCGTATCGGCCGGTTTGGTCGACAGCACGACCGCACCGCCAAGGCCGCCGCCCGTCAGGTTCACAGACGACGTACCGTGCAACAGCGACGCGCCGTCAATAAAATATGAGGGTATCATCGAAAAATCGACCATCCCGAGCATCGGAGAACTGATCTTCATGCCGTTCCAGGCTACCTGCGTATGCGAGGCGGAAGTTCCGCGGAAAGCTACGGTCGAGAGCGTGGCGCGACCGTACTCTTTTACATATACCGAAGTACCGAATTTCAATGCATCGGACATCTGCGAAGCGATGTTGTCATGCAGCACCCTTTCCGGTATACCTGTTTCCTGCAACCCGATTTTTTTCATGGACCTCGCGCCGGTAATCTCTATGGGCCGTATCAGCAGGCGGCCGCCGACAGTATCGACAATGTCACCGTTGTCCGGATACGCCGCAGGCATATTTTCCCCAGGCCCTCCCCCGAAAACCGGGATTGCGCCCCATATCATCGCCGCTGCAAACAGCAGCCGTATTTTCATCCATCCCTTCGCCATATCACAGCCAACAGAAAGCGCCGGGGGTTATCCCTGCAGTGAATGAGTCTATAAGCACGCCATCCTGCGAAAAACGGTAGACGCGCCCAGGCTGAGAATAATCTATGGCATCGGCGACATAAACCTCGCCGTTGACCGGGTTAACCGTAAGCGCGTAATAAATAGCCCCTTCGCTGGTCAGAAACGGTTCAGTCGGCAGGCTTTCGGAGGTCACCGGCATCCGCCACACCGACTTATTGATGAAGTAAAGGATTTCGCCGGTGCCGTCGATCTGCAGGTCGGACGCCCAGCCGTCTTCGGCGAACACGAAACGCTGTTCGATGTTCCGGGTCCCGGCGTCTATGCGGCAGAGTGCGGAATCATCATCACCGGAGTCTCCGCCATCGGTCATAACCCATATCTTGCCGTATCTGTCGATGACCATGGACGAAGGCTGATATCCCACCTCTATCCGGTCGCAGACCTCGTCGGTCCCGGTATCTATCACGAGTATGCTGTCCTGGTCCGACCAACAACTTACAAATACATATTTGCCGTACTGAACCATTTGCTCCGTAGAGCCGCTCCCTGGCTCCATACCGGTTTCGATGAAGCCGGTTATTGAGCGCGTGCGGGGATTTACCATGAATATGCGGGAATCCCACAACTGCGTGACGTAGGCTTTTTCGTCGCTCAGAAAATGGATGTATCGCGGGGAAGTGAATCCTGTGATGCGGCCTTTTTCCTTCAGAGAGGCGGCATCGACGGCATATATTACGCCGGAATTGTTCACGACTATCCATGCGGTCCCGTTTCGCAGGGCCATGGACTGTGCCACGTCGCCGAGGTTCATACCGTTGACACGGGCGAAGATTTCGTTCTCCACATGCAGCGAGGCAGGGTCATACCAGGAAAGCGAGGCATTCCCGTACATGAAATTACCTTCGTTGACGACAAACAGCCCGCGCCCTGTCACAGACATGCCGTCCAGCCCGGTGTCGAACTCTTCGCCGCCGAATTGAACAGGCTTCATGCATCCCGTCAACGAAACGAGCGCACAAAAACAAATATATACGGAAATAATAATAGTCCGATTTCTCACCTGAATCCCGCAGTTGAAATAAATCTATGTGTTTGGATCAGGCAGGTCTTCTGGCTCGCTCCGGTTTCAACGCCTTCCCGTCCGTCAGGGACAGTGGCTCAGATTGTCAAAAACCTCATGTAAAACCACATAAAAATCCAAATACAAGGCTTGCGAAGCTGCGAAGATCCTCATTTACCATCAGTAAACTTTGGTTTAGCAGCGGGTATAACGCAGTATCTGGATATTCGATGTGGTTTTAGGAACTTACAGCAACGGGTATTGCAGCCGACTCTCACGGCATTCCCTTTTAATTCCACCGTCGCATCGTTGCGACGGCTCGGAAACCAAATCGATGGCAAAATTAAGATTTTTCCCGCAAATATCCGAATCCTGGCGCCACACGGGAAGCACAAAAAGAAAAAAAGGTTGTGACTCCCATCGCAATTTCTTGATTCTTTCAGTCGTCATCCAGCCAGAGTTTGAATCTAATATCTCCTGATTAACAATCGGATCGCATAGATAATCCAACACAAAGACGGGCAGGACACCGAGCATTATCGGGATATATGATTTTTCACGTATTTGCGCAACGACATCAACACCACCAACTTTACGAAGCACATCAACAAGCATGTGGAGATGATAGACAAAACGATCAGCAAATGAACTACCCCGCCTCAAGCAACGGGGTATCCAAAACAGGAATTTATAATATCGCCGCAAGCGGAGGGGAATCTACCCTTTTAGTTATCTCCCTCGCAAGATACCTCCACCGGCCTGCGGCCTGCGGCCTGCGGCCGACGGTCGGCGCTCGGCCGATGATTATTTTGCGAAGCAAACCAATTGAAAGCATAATCACATATTCCGTTCCGTAAATGAATTTGCCTGCTCGCCATATTTTCACACCCACCAATGTCGGTAAGTCGGCTGAGTTTGTCGTATGAGAAGGCGTATGTGTTTGCTTGCGGGGAGGCGATGCCGGCGCCTTTGTGGGTCCACTCCCACTCGGAGATGTTTCCGGCGAAGCTTGGTGCGGAGCCGCGGCCGGGAGAGGGATCGTAGTAGCGTAGCCGCATGTCGAACACGTCGCTGGTCTTTTCCGTGAGCCAGCCCTGGATGTTGTAGGACAGGGTTTCGGTGATGGCGGCCATATAAAAAGCAACAGTGATGAACTTTTAAGTTCATCACTGTTCGCCATTTAAACATTGATATGAGCAAAGATAAAAAACAACAGCGCAAAACCATCCTTTTGCTGTTGTTTTAAAAAATTACGGATTAAGTCTCTACATATTTAAAATAGCTATTGAAACGATGTACAATATCAATGAGCTGATAATAAATAAAAACACCAACCATCCTTTTAGCTTACTACTTTTTTCATTCCGATACCGTTCCTCTAATTCTTCGTATTTCTTTTTATTTATAAAAAATAAACTAATTATGCCAAAGGATATGAGTGTAACACCTATTAACAAATTTGTCAATTCTTTATTTAGCACATAAAATATTAAGGATACTAATGATAATGCATATAATCCTAAAGCACCAAATACTACCATACTACCATATATACAGTAGTCTTTATCATCTAAAACCCTGTAGGCTTTAGAAACGCGGTAATAGCAATAATCAAAGAATCTTTTCATAGTTATTTAAATGGTTGTACTGAAGGGAAACCCGATATACCCA
>JAVBRB010000009.1:0-72452 GCA_031548515.1 Rikenellaceae bacterium
ACGCCAAATCGTTCGATGGATTCAGAACCAGAGTGCTCGCTAAAATAATGGCGCTCACTACAGTACAGCTAATCAACAAACTAAACAACCGAAATATTAACAACTTAAAAATCTCCGTCGCTTAAATGCACAACGGGTTCAATGTAGAGAAACCGAAACTTTATATGCAGATTATGGAAAAGAAAACAACAGGGTTGTCGCGCCGCGATTTCCTGAAAACGACCGGACTTGCGACCGCAGGGCTTATGTTGGGCGGACTTTCGCCGCTGGATGCATTCGGAGCCGCCGAATCCAAAAAGAAAACTGCCGCCACCGATCGCGTGCGGCTTGCCTGTATAGGCATCGGCAACCGGGGCTGGGATCTGGTGAAGGAGTTCGGTGCGAGCGGACTTGCAGATATAGTGGCGCTTTGCGACGTCGATCTCGACGCCGATTTCTGCAGATCGGCGCTGAACGCACACCCCAATGCGAAACGCTATCGCGATTTCCGCAGGATGTTCGACGAAATGGCCCCTCAAATAGATGCCGTGGCGATCGCCATTCCAGACCATTCGCATTTCCCGGCCTGCATGCTGGCAATGTCGTTGGGTAAGCATGTCTACGTCGAGAAACCGATGGCACGCACTTTCTATGAGGCGCAGCTGATGATGGAAATGGCGCAGCGTAATACTCAGCTTGCAACCCAGGTGGGTAACCAGGGGCACTCGGAAGCCAATTATTTCCAGTTCAAGGCGTGGATGGATGCGGGTATCATAAAGGATGTTACAGAGGTGACCGCACACATGAATTCAGCCCGCCGCTGGCATGGGTGGGACCAGAATATCTACAAGTTTCCCGATGCGCAGCCGCTGCCCCCGGGAATGGATTGGGACACGTGGCTGGGCACAGCCATGTGGCACGATTTCAATAAAAAATTCCATCCGGGCGACTGGCGCAGCTGGTACGATTTCGGTATGGGAGCCTTGGGCGATTGGGGGGCGCACATCCTTGACACGGTGCACGAATTCCTCGAACTCGGCCTTCCCTACGAAGTTGAGCCGCTCAAACTGACGGGGCACAACGACTTTTTCTTTCCGCTCTCCTCGACGATTAAATTCCGTTTTCCCCGTCGCAGGAACATGCCTGCCGTGGACGTGACGTGGTACGATGGGGTGGATAATCTTCCGCCGATCCCGGCCGGCTACGGAGTGTCGGAGGTCGATCCGAACATTCCGCCTTCGGGCGCCAACGTTATGCAGCCGGTGAGCCTCAATCCAGGCAAGATAATATATTCCAAAGAATTGATATTCAAGGGAGCGTCGCACGGCAGTACGCTGTCGATAATCCCCGGGGAGAAGGCGCGCGAAATGGCTGACGAACTGCCGGAAGTTCCGGAAAGCACGTCGAACCACTATGTCAACTTCCTGCGCGCATGCCGCGGTGAAGAGAAAACGCGTTCGCCCTTCGAAATCCATGGGCCGCTGAGCCAGATGTTCTCTCTGGGGGTGATAGCCCAGAGGTTGGGCCGTAAACTGATTTTCGATGTCCATACTCATGAGATTGTGGGCGATCCTATAGCCAACGCGCTTCTGGCAGGAGCGCCGCCGCGCCTCGAATGGGAAGAGTTCTACAAACTTTAATCATGAATTCCAAAAATGACAAAACAATGAAAAAGATATTTTTATCAATAATTATGATCGGCATGGCAGCCGGAGCGTCCGCCCAGGAGTGGGAGCCGCTCTTCAACGGCAAAAACCTGAAAGGGTGGAAAACGCTCAACGGGAAGGTAGAATTCCGTGTTGATGATGGTTCGATCGTAGGCATATCCAAAACGGGCGAGCCTAATACGTTTCTTGCAACCGAGAAAAGTTACGGCGACTTTATCCTCGAGTTCGAATTCATGGCCGACGACGGACTGAATTCCGGCGTGCAGTTCCGCAGCCACAGCAGGAAAGATTACATGAACGGACGCGTGTACGGCTACCAGTATGAGATCGACACCGCTCCGCGCGCATGGTCGGGAGGCGTTTATGACGAAGCTGGCCCCCGCTTGTGGCTCTATCCGCTGACTTACAATCAACCGGCATATACTGCATACAAGCCGGGCGAATGGAACATCGGCCGGATCGAGGCGGTCGGAACCTCCATCCGGACGTGGCTAAACGGCGTCGAGTGTGCCAACCTTATCGACGACGTTTCTCCGGAAGGGTTTATAGCTCTGCAGATACACGACATAGGCGGCAACAAACCGCTCGAAGGCAAGACGGTTCGTTGGCGGAATATCCGTATATGTACAAAAAATGTCGCTCGTTATGCATCCTGTGCGGATGACCGCGTGCCGCAGGTAAATCTTATCCCCAACACCATCTCGGAACGCGAGGCCGCTGAAGGTTGGAGGCTGTTGTGGGACGGGGAAACGGACAAAGGGTGGCGCGGCGCGAAACTCACCGGTTTTCCTGAAAAGGGTTGGACTATCGTGAACGGCGTGCTTTCGGTCGAGAAAGCAGGGGGAGGCGAATCGACCAATGGCGGCGACATAGTTACAGTCGACAAGTACAGGGATTTTATCCTGAAGGTCGATTTTATGATAACCGAGGGAGCCAACAGCGGGATCAAGTATTTCGTCGATACGGAACTCAATAAGGGAGCCGGTTCATCCATCGGTTGCGAGTTCCAGATACTCGACGACCTGCGCCATCCCGACGCAAAACTTGGCGTTAACGGTAACCGGACATTGGGATCGCTATATGATCTGATCCCGGCCGATAAGGAAGGTGCTTATTTCCGCCCGTCGACTTTCAATACGGCGATGATCGTGGTGCATGGCAACCACGTCGAACACTGGCTTAACGGGGTGAAGATTGTCGAATACGAACGGGGCAGCCAGATGTGGAATGCACTGGTGGACTACAGCAAGTATCGCGACTGGCCAGATTTTGGTAACGCTTCCGAGGGCCATATTCTGCTGCAGGATCATGGCGACAATGTATCGTTCCGCAACATCAAGGTAAGGGAGTTGTAAACAAACAGCCCGTCGCTTTGCGCCACTCCTCCGGATAAAAAATAACTTTCTCCTCCTGTAGAGGAGTATTCTCACCAGGAGAGAGGGTAGGTATAAAACAGATCGCCAGGATTTTATAAAATCCTGGCGATCTGTTTTATGTGTCCGAAGGGTTGTTACCGGCCCTTATTTTTTGCCCTGTTTTTGGTCTGCGGCAGTTGCGACTGTTGGCGCTGGGTTTGAGCCTGTGCCTGCATTTGGGCTTTCTGAGCCTGCTCCAGACGTGCCATGAAACCGCTCTTTTTCTTCGGCTTCCTGGGTGTTTCGAGCATCTTCTTGCGCAGTTTCTGCTCGTCGATGGCAAACCTCACCCCATACATCTGCGCTATAGTGAACAGGTTCGACAGCAGGTAGTAGAAACAAAGACCCGCCGCGTAGTTGTTAAACCAAAAGAGCAACATGATGGGCATCATGTACAGCATCATGAACTTCATGCCGGCCATTTGCGGCTGCGAAGCCTGCTGCTTGAAGTTGAGCCATGAATAGAAGAACATTGAAACGGCCATAAGCAGTGCGAAAAGGCTTATGTGGTCGCCATAGAATGGTATCTTGAACGGCAGGTTCGCGATGCTGTCATAGCTCGAAAGGTCTTCGGCCCACCACAGTCTCTCCTGGCGCAGTTCGATCGATGCCGGGAAGAAGCGGAACATTGCGATCAGGATCGGGAACTGGATCAGCATCGGGATACATCCGGCCAGCGGATTAATACCCGCTCGTCTGTTGAGTTCCATCAGAGCCTGCTGTTTCTTCATCGCATCCTCCTTGTTCGGGAACTTTGCATTGATCTCATCCATCTCGGGTTTAATGACGCGCATCTTTGCCGAAGATTTATAAGAGGTGAAGGTCAGCGGGAAAATGAGAATCTTTATGAACAGGGTCATCAGGAAAATGATCCATCCGAAGTTCAGCCCTTTGGCTCCCAGCCAGTCGAACAGGGGTATCACAGCAAGACGGCTTATCCATCCGATGATCGACCCTCCGAGCGGCACCAGGCGCTCCATGGCTGCATCGTAATCTTTGAGCTGCGAGAACTTGTTGGGCCCGAAGTACATGTTGAAGCCGTATGACGTTTTGTCGCGCTCCATCGGAACGGTCAGTTTAGCCTGGAATTTTTTCATCATCCCGTCGCCCGGCTCGTAGGTGTAATACTGCATGTCGGCGCCCATGAAACTGTCGTCCGCTATCAGCACCGACGAGAAGAACTGCTGCTTGAAAGCCACCCAATGCACCTTGCTGGCGACATTTTCGTGCTTGGTTTGTCCCGCACGGGCCATACCTATATTCTCAATGCTATTCTCACCCGGGTAGCGGTATGATATGTTCGTGTAGTTGTTCTCGTTGTCGAAACCTTTCTCGTTCTGCAAACTCGTGTTCATCCAGTCGATCCCGAAGCTGGGCTGGTTGGACATCATTTTGTCCATACCCACGAAATTGATCGTGTAGCCAAGCATGTAATCGTTGCGCGGGATAGTGTAGAGGAACTCGACATAAGCCAGCGAGTCCACCGGCAGGCGCATCGAAACGGTTTTCGACTCTTCGCCGTCGCGCCACTCCGCAGAGGGCATCTCGCATGTGAAGTTGAATTCGCGGGTGTTTATCTGCGCGTCGTGGTAGCCTTTTTTGATAAAGAAAACCACGTCGAAAAGTTCCGAATCAGGTTTCCACATGTGCAGCGGGTCGCCACCATACTTTCTGTACTCTTTCATAACTACGTCTGAAACGATGCCGCCCAATGACGAAAACTCTATATCCATCACGTCGTTCGAGAGAGTAAAATTCTGTTGGCCGGCAGTTCGCGCAGCTGCCATTACTTCACCGAGAGGATCGGCCTGCCTAGGCTGAAGAGCCTCCTGCATACCCTGAGCCGCCATCGACAACGAGTCTGACTGTACTTCGGCGGGTTTTGGGGCATTTGCCAGCGCTATAGAGTCCTGTATGCGTTTCTCCTCCTGGAATTTTTTCTGCTGCCTGTTCTGGTAAAACGAAAACCCGAAAAGGATCGCACCGATCAGCACAAGGCCGATGATTGTCTGTTTGTTCATCCTTATTTTAAAAGGTGGTAAGGTTAATCATTATTTTGTACCACGGCCGCTTTCACGAAAGACACGAAAAGCGGATGGGGGTTTTTGACGTTGCTTTTGTATTCGGGATGGAACTGCACGCTCACGAACCAGGGATGCGCAGGTATTTCGACAGCTTCCACCAGTTCCGATTCGGGATTGATGCCAGTAGCTTTCATTCCGGCTGCCTCGAAACGGTCGAGGTAAGCGTTGTTGAATTCGTAACGGTGACGGTGTCGTTCCGAGATCAACTCCTGCCCGCCGTAAGCGTCCCAGATTTTAGAGCCTTTGACCAAACGGCAGGGATAGGCACCTAGGCGCATCGTACCGCCCTTGTCGCGCACGCTTTTCTGCTCTTCCATAAGGTCGATGACCGGATTTTTCGTCGTGTCGTTGTTCTCGGTTGTGTCGGCGTCAGCCAGCCCCAACACGTTGCGTGCGAATTCTATGACCGAGCACTGCATGCCCAAACAAATGCCGAGGAAAGGCACGCGATTCTCGCGGGCGTATTTTACAGCCAGAATTTTACCTTCAAGCCCGCGGTGTCCGAAACCCGGGGCTACCAGGATGCCGCTCATGGGCTTCAATTGTGCGTCTATGTTGCCTTCGTTAAGTTTTTCGGCGTTGATATAATGGAGTTTCACCTTTACATTGTTGGACGCACCGGCATGGACGAACGATTCCGAAATGGATTTGTAGGCGTCCGGCAGTTCTGTGTATTTCCCAACGAGGCCGATATTGACTGTCTTTTCGGGGTTCTTCACTCGGCCGACGAAATCATTCCATTTTGCCAGATCTGGTTTACCGTCGGCAGGCAGTCCGAGTTTACGCAGGGTTACGCCGTCGAGGTTTTGGGCGTGCATCTTTAGCGGTACTTCGTAGATTGTCGGAACGTCGATGGATTCCATTACGGCTTCCGCGTCGACGTTGCAGAACAGTGCCACCTTGCGGCGTATATCTTCGCTTATATGCTGCTCGGTGCGCAGAACCAGGATGTCTGGCTGCAGTCCGTTCTCCAGGAGCATTTTTACCGAGTGCTGCGTAGGCTTGGTCTTCAATTCGCCCGAAGCCGCAAGGTACGGTATCAGCGTCAGATGAACGACGATCGTGTTTTGTCCGCCAAGGTTGTAGCGCAGTTGGCGCACAGCCTCGATGTACGGAAGCCCCTCGATGTCGCCCACGGTACCGCCTATTTCGGTGATGATTATATCGTACTCTCCCTTGCTTCCGAGTAACTGGATACGGCGTTTGATCTCATCAGTGATGTGTGGAATTACCTGCACCGTCTTGCCCAGATAGTCGCCGCGGCGCTCCTTGTCGATCACCGCCTGGTAGATACGGCCGGTGGTGACGCTGTTCGCCTGTGAAGTCGGGATGGCCGTGAAGCGCTCGTAGTGACCCAGGTCGAGGTCGGTTTCGGCGCCGTCATCCGTAACGTAGCATTCTCCGTGCTCGTAAGGATTGAGCGTTCCAGGGTCCACGTTGATATACGGATCGAGTTTCTGGTTTGTTACGCGGTATCCCCTGGCCTGCAGGAGTTGTGCCAGCGAGGCGGCTATTATACCCTTACCAAGCGAAGAGGCTACGCCTCCCGTGACGAAAATATATTTGGTGGGATTCTTCTTTGTTGCCATTTGTATACTGTAATTCTTAGTTAGCGGGTTCGGCCTACTCTTCCTGAGTATCGATCAACTGTATTTTTTCTATAGTTTGGGCCATTTCGGTCTTGGCGCGTCCGATCTTCTCACGGACGTCGGCGATCATCGCCTCGGCGTTCTTCGAATTGCCGAAGAAACCGATGTTGTTTTCGAGCGTCGCGATGTCGCTTTCCAATTGTTTGACCTTATTGTAAAGCCTTTCGCGCTCGAAACGCAGCCGCTTGTCTCCTGTGGATTTCAGGGTGGTCACCCGGCTTTTGAACTTATCCATCGAACGCTGCTGCTCCCCTCCCCGCAAAGTGGCGAACATCTTGTCGACCGTTTCCTTATACTGTTTCTGGATAGCGTCCTTCTGCTTGATGGGTACGAAACCGATCTCGCTCCACTTGCGTTGGAACTCTTTGATGTCTTCGAATGTGATACCGTCGAAGCCGCGCTCCTCTGCAGAGGCCAACAGTGCGCGCTTCTTATCGAGATTCTCCTTGTAATTGCCCTCCATTCCCGAAAAGTGGGTGTTCTTTTTTTCGAAGAATTTGTCGCAGGCGGCGCGGAAACGTTTCCATACGGCATCCGAATGGCGGCGCGGAACGGGGCCTATATCCTTCCAGCGTTTCTGTAGTGCGATCAGGTCGTCGCTCGTTTTCTTCCAGTCATCGCTCTCCTGCATCGATTCGGCCATCTCGCAGATCTCGACCTTGAGCTGCAGGTTGTGCTCCATTTCGGTTTTGAGCTGGTTGTAGTAGTTGCGCTTCGCTTCGAAGAAGGTGTCGCAGGCGGTGCGGAAACGCTCGTAGACGCGTGTGTTGTTTTTCTTGGGCGCAAATCCGATGGTCTTCCAGACCTTCTGTATCTCAAGGAGTTTGTCCGAAGCCTTGTTCCACTCTTTGCGGGTGGTGTAGGGTTCGGCGGCAAGGGCCTCGGTCTGTTCGCACAGCTCCGTCTTCAGGTCGAGGTTCTTTTTCTGCTCGTCCTTTATATCGTCGAAATATCCCTGGTGCTGTTTGTTGATGCGTCCGCTGGCTTCGCGGAAACGCTCCCATACCGTCTCCTTGAATTCGTTGGCTACGGGACCCGTTTCGCGCCACTCGTCATGGAGCTTCTGCAGTCTGTGGAACGCCACGACGATAGAAGGTTCCAGCAGCAGTGCTTCTGCCTCTTCGCACAGCGCCAGTTTGGCCTCGTAGTTCTTTTTGAGGTCGAGGTCGCGCAGTTCCTTGTTTATCTTGATATAGCTGTAAAAATTCTCGATGTGGTGGTTGTAGGTTTCCCACAGGTCCTTGACATTGGCCTGTGGAACCGGGCCGGTGTCGCGCCAACGCTGCTGCAGCTCACGGAAAGTATTGAACGTTTGTCCCAGTGTTTCGTTGCCGTTGACCAGATTCTTCAGTTCTTCGATGATCTGGAGCTTGGCCTTGAGGTTTTCCTCCTTGCCCTGTTCGAGTGTTGCGATAAACTCGTCCCTGCGGCGTCGGTATTCGCGCACCAGCTCTTTCAGGCGCATTTCCTGTCCGTCGACCGGAACTTCGAAGGCTTCTGCATCGCCTCCGGCGTCGGTATATGTTTTGCGTGAGGCCTCGACGTCGGCGCGGTGCAGCTTATAGAAAGCCACCTTTATCGCTTCTGCGTCGCGCCGCAGGCTTTGTATCGGTTTTTCTTCTAGCAGTTGAGCGAACAGGTTGACAAGCTCGGCCTTATTTCTGGATGCGAGGTCGAGATCACTTGCCGTTTTACCGTCTTTTTCCTCTTCATTTTCGTCATCCTCATGACCGAGGTCGAGGTCGGAAGATTGTGCGGCCAATGCCGCTTCCTCGTCAGAGAAGTCTACAGTTTCCGGAAGATCGTCTTGTTCTGTTTTTTCTATGTTGCTTCCCCCGGCTTTAACGGCACCAACGATTTGCGCTGACTCACCTGCTCCGTTCTGTGAACTCGTACCCGAGGTGTCTGGTCCGTCCGGGAACTCCACGCTTTCGGCAGGTGCTTCCTGTTCTTTGTCTTCTGTTTCAGGTGCTTCCGGCTCTTTTTTCAGCCCCTCTTTTTCGCAGGCTGTGTTACTTTCCTCGGTGCCTCCTGCGCCAGCGCTGGCAATCTCCGCTGCATCTGTCAGTTGCGTGTTCTGTGCATCATCGGCGGCGACGCCGATTTGTTCCTCCGGAACAGATTCGATCTTCTTGGTGGTCATAAGCATTCTTCTTGTTTAGGTTCGCTTAAGCAACGATATCGTACAAAGTTATGCTAAAAAACCGAAATATCGCCCCGTTTTAGCAAAAAAAGGCTACTTTTGCAAGTGTCGAGAAAAACCGGCTTTTAATGTTATGAATTATAGGGTGCTTATAGTGGACGATGAACCGGATATCCTGGAGTTTGTCGGATACAACCTCAAAAAGGAGGGATATGAAGTAGAAACGGCTGCCAACGGCCGTGAAGGGGTGGAAAAAACACTGGCATGGCACCCCCACCTGATTCTGCTCGATGCCATGATGCCCGTCATGGACGGATTCGAGGCGTGCCGGCAAATACGCACGACAAAGGGAGTGGACGATACGCTCGTCATTTTCCTGACAGCCCGTGGAGAAGAGAACTTCCAGGTGAAAGGTTTTGACATCGGGGCCGACGATTATATCGTCAAACCTATCCAGATGAAGGCGCTTGTGAGCCGGATAAAGGCGGTGCTGAAGCGCAAGGACTACTCCGAACCGGCCGGCGATACCATCATGGTCGACCACGAGCGCCATGTTGTCACGAAAGGCGGAGCGGAGATAATGCTTCCCCGAAAGGAATTCAACCTGCTGGCCATGCTTCATTCGCAGCCCGGAAGGCTTTTCACCCGCGAAGAGATTTACGACACGGTGTGGGGTGCGGATGTTGTGGTCGGGGAACGCACCATCGACGTACATATCCGCAACCTGCGCAAGAAGATAGGCGAAGACCACATCGTTACCATCAAAGGAGTAGGATATAAATACGAAGACTAAAGGCGCCCTAAAAGTCAACTTTGGCATCGAACTTCAAAATCGAGATACTCATTTACGCTTGGTAAACTCCGTTTCCGATTTATGGCTCGCCTAAACCGACGCTGCGGGCGATGGCAGAGACTGTTTGCAGACTGTGCCGAGCCGCGAGGAGGAAAACGAGGTTAAATTTGTTCTTTTTTGACGACTTTAAGAATAAGAATTATGGAAATTATTTACAGCATACGCAAAAAAGCGGCGAAACTCAAAAGGAAGATAGTCCTTCCCGAGGGTGCTGAAGACCGCACGATCCAGGCGGCCGACTTCCTGATAGGGGAAGGCATAGCCGATATTATTCTTTTGGGAGCGGAGGAACGTGTAAAGGCGCAGGCCGCCCGTTACGGACTGGAGAATATCCGGCGTGCAACGATTGTCGATCCGTACCGCATTCCCGGAGAGAAAAAATATGTGGAACTGATGGTTAGACTGCGCGGACACAAGGGTGTGACCGAAGAAATCGCTGCAAAACAACTGCAAGACCCGTTGTACCTGGGAGCGGTGATGGTGAAAGCCGGCGATGCCGACGGCGAAGTGGCCGGGGCGGTAAACTACACGGCCGACGTCCTGCGTCCCGCGCTACAGTACATCAAGACCACCCCCGGCATCAGCATAGTTTCCGGTGCATTCATTATGCGTATTCCCGATAAGACTTTCGGCGACGACGGGACGATGCTTTTTGCCGACTGTGCCGTTTCCCCCGATCCTACCGCGCAGCAACTCGCAGAAACGGCTATCGCTACCGCGACTACCGCACGCCGTATCGCAGGAATGGAGCCGCGTGTTGCTATGTTGAGTTTCTCGACGAAAGGCTCGGCCAAGCATCCTTCGGTCGATAAAGTCGCCGAAGCCACACGTATCGCACAAAAAATGGACCCGAACCTCATCATCGACGGTGAAATCCAGGCCGACACGGCGATCGTCCCCGAGATAGCCGAACGCAAGGCTCCGGGAAGCCGCATCGCCGGGCGCGCGAACATACTTATTTTTCCATCGCTCGAGGTGGGCAACATAGCATACAAATTGGTACAGAGGCTGGCTCATGCCGAGGCTATAGGTCCGGTGCTTCAGGGACTTGCCGCTCCGGTAAACGACCTTTCGAGGGGGTGCTCCGTGGATGATATAATCAACGTCGTTGCCATCACGGCTTGTCAAACGGCTGAATAATCAAGGATGCGATGATAATATTAGTATTGAACTGCGGCTCGTCGTCGATCAAATATCAGGTGATCGACATGCACGCGGAAAATCACACCCTGCTTGCAAAAGGCATCGCAGACCGAGTCGGACTGCCGGATGGCGAAATAGTGCTTAAAGCCGCAGGTCGTGAGAATTATAAGGCGGAACTTCCGGTGCACAACCATAAGGAGGGTATCCGGCTCATTATAGACGCCATAACGCATCCGCAGCATGGGGTGGTTACGTCGCTCGACGAAATAAAAGCGGTCGGCCACCGCGTTGCCCACGGGGGGGAGTTCTTCTCGGACAGCGCGTTGGTGAACGACGACGTTACAGGGAAGATCCGTGCCTGTTTCGAACTGGCTCCACTGCACAATCCGGCGAACATGCAGGGTATTACCTCCATCGCCGAACTGCTGCCGAGCGTACCCCAGGTGGCGGTTTTCGACACCTCATTCCATCAGACCATTCCGGCCGAGAACTACATGTACGCCCTGCCTTGGAAATACTGGGAGAAATACCGCGTCCGCAAGTTCGGCTTCCACGGTACGAGCCACAAATTCGTTGCACACAAGGGCGCGAAGATGGCAGGACTGGATATCAACGACTCGAAGATCATCACCTGCCACATCGGTAACGGCGGGTCGGTGACGGCCATCGTGAACGGCCGTTCGTTCGACACCTCGATGGGCTTCACTCCGACGGACGGCCTCATGATGGGCACCCGCACCGGCAGCATCGATCCCGGCGCATTGCTTTTCATCGGCGAACAGGAGGGTATGGATTACGACGCTCTCGGCAATATGATGAACAAGGATTCGGGCGTATGGGGCGTTACGGGCATCTCGTCGGACATGCGCGACATCGTCGCCGCGTCGCAGGAGGGCAACGAACGTGCGTCACTTGCCCTGGCAATGTACGATAACCGCGTCAAACACTTCATCGGGGCCTACGCCGCGCTGATGGGAGGCGTGGATATGATAATCTTCACGGGAGGCGTGGGCGAGAACCAGTACCAGTCGCGCGCGCGTATCTGCTCCGGTTTGGAATATATGGGCGTGGAATTCGACACGGCAGCCAACGACGGCCTGTGCGGACAGGACAAGATCATTTCGAAGCCCGGTTCGCGCGTGGTTGTGGCCGTGGTCACCACCGACGAGGAACTCGTCATCGCCCGCGACACCTATCGCCTGGTGCAAAAACAGGATACCTGCCATAAATCCCGCTTCTAACCATGACGGCTGGGATTTCCTTTCGCTTTGAACGTTCCCTAGGGCTATGCCAATGCGGTGGCTTTGGATTATGCCATACGGGCCGCATGGAAATCGCCGCATGGGCTAGGGACAGAAACAAAGACTGCGTCCGCCGAACCGGGAACGCAGTCTTGCCGGACAGATAAATATGACTTACCTGAACCTGTCCATATGAGGGGTTGGGATTCTGTGGAGTTCCATTGTCGATTTTTGTGACGGTGCTTTATATTCGATCGTCGCATATTTTACATTCCCGTCGAGGTCCCTCACGCGGATATAAAATCCTTTCTTTCCAGTTACGGCAGGGTTATAAGTATCATCGAGTTTGAACGACACTATCCCGTAACCAAGGGTTCCGCTGCCCATATTTGTCGTACTCTGGCGGAACTCCAGGTACTGGTAGCCTTCGGGCATAGTCGACGGAGCCTCTACGGTCTTATTGTCGAGAAGCGTTATTTTGTGCGTCGCATCGCGGGAGGTTTCGATGCGGAAAAGAATATCGAGCCAACCGCCTGAAATTCCCGAGTCCGACAGTTCCATCTCGCCGTCGCCGGCTGCATTGACATCATCCTCGCTCTCGGCAACCTTAACAACCTGGCTCTGTATGTCCTCGATGTAATAAAGGGCGATGTTGTAGTCGAAACCATCTTTCTTTGTACTCAGATAATTGAAACGGATGTAGGCTCGTTTGCCGTTCGTACTGACGCCATCCTTGTCAAGGGCTTTATATGGCGGAATTATCCTGCTCACATCGCCAGGATAGTATGTCTTCCCGTCATCGCCTGTGAAATAATAAGAAGGGCCGTCCGTGTTGACCGTTACGTAGGCATAGTATCCGGGATAGTCGCCGTCGTCCTTCGAACACCCTGCAAGGATAGGCGCGATGGCCATGCCTGCGATAATAAATTTCAAAAATCGGTTCATAGTAATCGTGGTTTTTGTTAAATTCGTTTCGTATAAAAACGGGAAGATAATGAAAATACTGCATCGGTCCCTAAAAAATTACTATTTTTTCGTGCAGTATTTCGATCTGCGGAGCGTTTCATTTAATGGATGATAGATGGAGATGCCGGAGCAATACATTGTAAGCGGTTGCCGTAATGGTGAAGATGCGGCGAGACGTGAGCTTTATGAACGTTTTGCCGGGCGTCTTTACAATATCTGCAGACGGTATGCCGCAAATACGGCCGAGGCAGAGGATATCCTTCAGAACTCTTTTGTCAGGATACTGACGTCTTTCGATAAATTCGACTGGAGAGGTGAAGGGTCTCTGAAGGCGTGGATGGAGAGGATAACTGTGAATATGGCGCTTGAGCATCTCCGGAAAAATTCGAAAATGACGTTTTCGTCTGTTCCGGAACTGCTTTTAAAGCAGCATGAGGATGCAGAGGTCGAAGCGGAGAGTGTGAGGGCGGTTCCGCACGAAGTGCTGATGCGTTTTATCGGCGAGTTGCCCGCGGGATACAGGACGGTATTCAATCTCTACTGCATCGAGGATTATTCCCACAGGGAGATAGCCGGAATGCTTGGGATCAACGAAAAAAGTTCGTCCTCCCAACTGTCGAGGGCGAAAGCGTTGCTGGCAGGTAAAATTAAGGATTATCTGAAAACAAGATAGGTTCGATGGAGCGGAAGCATGAGGATTGGATAGAAGCGCTGAGGGACGCGGCGGCAGGAGATGGCCAAAACCCGCCTGACGGGTTGTGGCATCGCATTTCCGCCCGGCTCGATGTTCCGGAAAGCGGAGCGGCGGGCAGGCGGAGACGCTTGTATGCCTGGGCCGCTTCCGTTGCAGCAGTTGCCGCCGCGACCATTCTGGGGGTATTCCTCTTGAGGGCGCCTGCTGGAAACTGGCAGTTGGATATGGCGGCGGATGCCGAAATTTCACCTGCCGGTATATCTGTTCCGGCAGAAATTACAGATATACCGGTCGAAGAGCCTGTGTTGCCGGTAGATAATGCCTCCGGGAAAAGCATGTTTGCAGGAACACGTATTTCCAAGGTTGTGGGAACCTCTGCTGCAAGTGAGGAAGCTCTTGTTGCCGGCATAGAGCCTCAACATGTTCCAGGTCCGGAATCCGGGGATGTCCCTGCTCGAAAGGACAACGAACCTTCCACAGGTCCGGATGCTTCCGGAAAGGCGGCGGGCGGCAGTGTCGCGGACCTCGATCCAGCTTCCCCTGTCCGATCGCTTGATATCGGAACGAGGTCCGGACGGACACCGGGGCTGAAAGGCGCACTGGCTTTGTCGGGCGGAGGAATAGGTTCCGCTTCGGACGGCATTCAGGTGAGAGTACCTGAGCCGGTGGCCAAGGCTGGCGAACCGATAACAGTGCCGACCTTGATGCTGACTCCCGATGCGTACGGGCGTATGGTGATGGCGACTGCCGCTCCCGAACAGTATTCATACCGGCACAGGCAGCCCCTGACCTTCGCCCTGTCGTTTGACTGTTATATAGGGCATAACCTGTATGCCGGTGCGGGAGTGAGTTATACTAAACTGTCTTCAACTGTAACGGGGAAGTATTCTGGGCGTGAATTCGACCAGAAGCTTCAGTATGTCGGTATTCCAGTGGCGCTGAAATGGGCTTTTCTGAATAGGAGGGTTGTGGTATTGTACGCAGGCGCGGGAGTGCAGCCCGAATTTTGCGTCGATGCGAAATTCGACAATCATAATGCCGATGTTTCGCTGATGCAATGGTCGGTGAACCTTCTTGCCGGAGCGCAGTTGAATCTCGGCAAACACATCGGTATATATGCAGAGCCGAAACTTTCGCACTATTTCAGAGATACAGAACTGGAAACGGTGCGCAATACGAAAAGCGTGAATTTCAATCTGGAATTTGGACTCAGGTTTACCTATTGATGTTCGGCTGTCCATTCCGAATCTTTTCCTGGTTGCCGAGGAGTGCGGTGTCGATGGGGTCATGAAAACGAAAAAGGCCGCCTTTTCGAGCAGTCATGGTCTGAAGATCGTAACTCAATGAAAAACATATCATGAGTGTGGTGGTGGCATTGCATTCTGTGTTGTCATCCCGAGGGAACTGCGAGGAAGGAAGCAGGACGAGGGATCTACCTTATATTTTGTTTGGTAAGCGGTAGATTTCTCGTCGAAGCGATGTTTCTCGCTCGAAATGATAACACAAAACCCTCGCAATAAGCGGGGGTTTTGTGTTGATTATGTGCGTGTTGAAAATCTTCCGACCACTTCTGCACGTGACGGCCTTTTTCGAGTGGATATACTGATATATTGTGTTGCGAATTATTCAGCCTTTACTGTTCGCAGGCGTTTTCGCGGCTTTCCCAGGTCATGTCGGACATGTCGGGAATAGGCTTGATGTATTCGCCGGCCTCGAGCTTGCCGCGCACCTTGTCAAAGCAATTGAGCGTGTACTCGACGTCTTCGAGCGTGTGGGCCGCCGTAGGAATGATGCGCAGGATAATCTCGCCTTTCGGGATAACAGGGTAAACCACCACCGAGCAGAACAGGTTGTGGTTCTCGCGCAGGTCAACCACAAGGTTGGTCGCTTCTTCGACGCCGCCTTTCATATAAACCGGCGTTACAGGCGAAGCCGTGTCGCCGATGTTGAATCCACGATCGCGGAAACCTTTCTGCAGGGCATTCACGATCGTCCAGAGTTTGTCCTTATATTCGGGGTGTTTTCGGATCAGGTCGATGCGTTTCAACGAGCCGATCACCATTGGCATAGGGAGGCTCTTGGCGTAGAGCTGCGAACGCATATTGTAACGCATGATGTCGATGAGCCATTTGTGCGAAGCGACGAAAGCGCCTATCCCGGCCATAGATTTTGCAAACGTGTTGAACAGCACATCCACCCCGTCCGTGACGCCGAAATGCGAAGGGGTGCCCTGACCTTTGGGACCCATCGTTCCGAAGCCGTGCGCGTCGTCGACCAGCAGGCAGAAGTCGAACTCCTTTTTCAAAGCTACGATCTTGTCGAGCGGGCCGAGGTCGCCCTTCATTCCGAAGACGCCTTCGGTGATCACCAGGATGCCGCCGCCGTTCTCTTCGGCGACCGTCCGGGCATGGGTCAATTGCTTGCGCAGCGAGTCTATGTCGTTATGTTGGAAAACGAAGCGTTTGCCTTTGTGCATGCGCAGGCCGTCGATGATGCAGGCGTGTGCCTCGGCGTCGTAGACCACCACGTCGCGCGGCGACAGCAGAACGTCGATGATCGAGATCATTCCCTGGTAGCCGAAGTTCAGCAGGAAAGCGTCTTCCTTGCCGACGAAGGCGGCGAGTTCGCGTTCCAACTGTTCATGCCATTTGGTCTGTCCGCTCATCATGCGCGCGCCCATCGGGGCGGCCATTCCGAAATCGGCGGCGCCTTTGGCGTCGGCTTCACGAACTTCGGGGTGGCTTGCAAGTCCCAGGTAGTTGTTGAGGCTCCAGTTGAGCACCTCTTTGCCGCGGAATTTCATGCGGGGGCCTATATCGCCTTCCAGTTTCGGGAAGGTGAAATAACCGTGCGATTGTTTCTGGTGCTGGCCGATAGGGCCTCCTGCAAATTTCTGCAGCCTGTCTAAGATGTTTACCATGATTGTATTTGTTTTTTAGTCGTTTATTCTCTCTTGAAATCCCGCAAATTTACGGATAATTTTTTCTTTACTCCCTTTTGCCTGTTAAAAAGTGGTTAAAAGATTTTACTTTGCAGTAAATAAACATAACCGGGACGGTTTCCAATTTCTTTTAAGCGAAATACATGTTAAATAAGGCTTAAATAAGGCGATAGATTGTTTTCAGATACAATATAAATCGCGCTGTCCCGTTAAAAACTCATAACTTTAATTTACCGCACAGTTAAAACTGCCGGTAAACTTGCGTTTTCGCTCAACTTGCACTAACTTTGCTCCGCGGTTTTTGTCCCCGGCGGCCAAGCCCATTAATCCGGGGGCTTTGGACCTGTTGTTTTTGGGGATAGGAACCCTTCTCTGAAAGAATATGAAAAAAGGCCTTGTAATAGTGACACTGGCGCTTACTGCGGTTATTGCGGTGGGAAGTGTGGATTTTGCGGATGCCAGATCTTCGTCGCAGTATGTCACCAAAGATGAAAAACGGCTCGAAAAAGAGCGTAAGATCGCTGAAAAAGCCACCAAAACCACCGAACTACAGGTGAAAGAGGGTAGAACGCCCGGCTATAGCAAACTGCTCAAAAGCAACAGTTACGACCTTATGTACACAGAGGGCCTGCGCTATTACAACATGAAAAGGAAAGGGCGGGATGCGAACAGCGGCGCAAATTACCAGAAGGCGCAGAACCTGTTCGACCGGGTGTACCAGTCGCAGACTTTCAGGGGTACGGACAGGGAGGACTCGTTATCGTACTATCTGGGATGTTCGTTTTACAAGGCCGGGTCGTTCGAGGTCAGCGAACAGATCTTCGATAACTTCCGCCACAGTTTTCCTTCCAGTATCTTCATCGAGGATGTGGAGTACATGTATGCAATGGGCTTTTATTTTTCATCGCCTGCCCCGCAATATGACCAGTCCACGACTCTGCGCGCGATGATCTCTATCACGGAATACCAGGGGCGCTTTCCCAACACCGTCAAAAAGACCGAATGCGAGGAACGGATGGCCGAACTGCAGCAGAAACTCTATGTGAAATCGTATGAGAACGCCAAGTTATATTACACTATCGGACAGTACAAGGCTGCGGTGCGTGCTCTCAATAACGCGATAGACGAATTCCCGGAATCTCCATACCGCGAGGAACTGATGTATCTCGCGACCAAATCGGGATATCTGTTCGCCAGAAATTCGGTCGCGAGCCAGACGACAGACCGTTATATGTCCATGATGGACAGTTACTATAACCTCATATCGGAATACCCCGGAACCGCGCACCTGAAAGAGGTCGAGAAAATGCACGCCGAAGCGGCGGAACATATAGCTAAACACACGAAAAACGAAGCAACAACAACCATAGAGGAGCAAAATGGAAACTAAAAAAACCGTACCCAACAACACGGTTACCCGCAAGATGATCGATATCGATACTCCCACGGGCAACATCTACGAATCGGTGGCCATCATTTCGAAAAGGGCCAACCAGATATCGACGAATCTAAAGCAGGAGTTGATGCGCAAGCTCGACGAGTTCTCCACAACGACCGATTCGCTTGAGGAAACTTTCGAGAACCGCGAACAGATCGAGATATCGAAATACTATGAACGCATGCCCAAAGCCACGCTCATAGCTACCGAAGAATTCCTCAATGGTGAAGTATACTACCGTGAAGGCGGTAGCGCCGAAGCTGGAGAGGCGTAAGCCGGAAGGGCGGCGGCAGGTTTGTATGGAACCGCCGTCGGCGTTCCGACCGGTCGATATGATTTGTGCAGGATGCTCAAAGGAAAGAATATAATCGTCGGTGTGACGGGCAGCATAGCAGCCTATAAGGCTGCTATACTTGTCAGATCGCTGGTCAAGGCCGGTGCGGACGTCCGCGTGCTGATGACGCCGTTGGCCAAAGAATTCATAACTCCGCTGACGATGGCCACCCTTTCCAAACACCCTATTCTGGTCGAGTTTTTCAATCCCGAGAACGGCGAGTGGAACAGCCATGTTTCGCTGGGAGAATGGGCCGACGCGCTTGTCATAGCCCCGGCCACGGCCAATACTATGGCTAAAATGGCTGCCGGAGTGGCCGATAATCTTCTGCTTACGACATACCTTTCGGCACGCTGTCCGGTCTTTGTCGCTCCGGCGATGGACCTCGACATGTACGTCCATGCGGCAACTCAGGCCAATATCGAACGATTGCATATGCTAGGTGTCGGCATCATCGAACCGGCCGAGGGCGAACTCGCGAGCGGACTTTCGGGCAAGGGACGCATGGCCGAACCCGAAGATATAATGGCGTATCTCGCTGAGCGGTTTTCGTGAAAAACGCCCGCCTGCTGCGTTAAGCTCAAATTTGGGATCCTCACATACGCATGTATGCTGCGGTTTCAAATTTTTCGCAAGCCTTGCATCCGGGCATTTTTGATGAAAACAGTCTGTTATGTCATTGAAAGATCGTAAATTTCTTGTAACTGCCGGGCCTACAATCGAGGCGATCGATCCGGTTCGTTTCATCTCCAACCATTCCACAGGTAAAATGGGTTACGCGATAGCGGCCGAACTGGCTGTGCGCGGGGCCGATGTAACGTTGATAAGCGGCCGTACCGCACTGCCCGTTCCGGCGGGAGTGAGGCGTGTCGATGTGGTTTCGGCTGAAGACATGTACCGCGAAAGTGTCGCCCTGTGGCCATCGGTAGACGGAGCCGTGATGTGCGCAGCCGTGGCCGACTACACTCCTGTAGAAGTGAGCGGGGTAAAGATGAAAAAGCAGGGGGGCAATCTCTCCATCGAACTGAAACCCACCAAAGACATAGCGGCCGAGATGGGAACAACCAAACGGGACGGTCAACTGCTCGTAGGTTTTGCTCTCGAAACCGACCACGAAGAGGAGAACGCCCTGCGTAAACTCGAATTCAAGAACCTCGATTTTATAGTGCTGAATTCGCTGAGGGACGCGGGTGCGGGTTTCGGCGTCGACACCAACCGTATCTCGATATTGGACCGCATGGGCCGTACCGATTTCCCCCTCGAATCGAAGCACGACGCGGCTGTGCGCATCGTAGATAGAATAGAAGTATCGGTAAAATAAACCGCTGCCGGCGTTCCGACAAATACGGCCCTAAAGCCGTGTTTCTTATTCAATACCCATATTTTTCAGAAAATGCCCGGTGTAGCTTCCGGGATTGGCGGCGACCTGTTCCGGCGTTCCTACAGCGACCACCCGGCCGCCCGCTGCTCCGCCCTCGGGACCTATGTCCATTATATGGTCGGCGGTTTTGATGACGTCGAGATTATGTTCTATGACGATCATCGTGTTGCCCCGGTCTACCAGCAGGTTTATCACCTCCAACAGCTGCCGCACGTCCTCGAAATGGAGTCCGGTGGTGGGTTCGTCAAGTATGTAAAGGGTACGTCCGGTCTCCTGCCGCGCGAGTTCGGCCGAAAGCTTGATGCGCTGGCTCTCGCCTCCGGAAAGCGTAGTGCAGGGTTGGCCGAGTTTAAGGTAGCCGAGTCCGACGCTCTGTATGGCACGCAGTTTCTGGTATATTTTAGGGATGTGCTCGAAGAACTCCACGGCCATGTTGACAGTCATCTCAAGCACGTCGTTGATGCTCCTGCCCTTGTATTTTACTTCCAGTGTTTCGCGGTTGTAGCGCTTGCCGCCGCACGCTTTGCAGCGCACGTAAACGTCCGGGAGGAAGTTCATCTCTATGGTCTGCACCCCTGCGCCTCGGCACTCCTCGCACCGTCCGCCCTTGACGTTGAACGAAAAACGTCCGGCTTTGAAGCCCCGTATCTGGGCGTCGGGCGTCTGCTCGAACAGTTTCCTGATGTCGGCGAAAACGTTGGAGTAGGTGGCCGGATTGCTGCGGGGTGTTCGCCCGATGGGCGACTGGTCCACTACGACGAGCTTGTCTATGTTTTCAAGCCCATCGATACTGTCGTGGGCCAGCGGTTGGGCGTATGAATTGTACAGCGCGCGGCTCAGCGCTGGACGCAGCGTGTCGTTCACGAGCGTCGATTTTCCGCTGCCGCTCACTCCTGTCACGCATATCATCTTGCCTAATGGAAATTCCGCCGTCAGGTTTTTCAGATTGTTGCCCCGAGCGCCCTTCACCGTGATCTTGTGGCCGTTGCCTTTACGCCGTGTTTTAGGGACTTCTATGGCCTTCCGCCCGGAAAGGTAATCGGCGGTTATGGAGTCGGGCGCAGCTAAAATGTCGTCGATCGTTCCGGCAGCGACGATATGGCCCCCTTTGCGTCCGGCCCGCGGCCCCACGTCTACGATGAAATCGGCGCTTCGGATCATTTCTTCGTCGTGTTCGACGACTATGATCGAGTTTCCTGCGTCGCGAAGCTCTTCCAGGCTGCCGATCAGTTTGCGGTTGTCGCGCTGGTGTAACCCGATGCTGGGTTCGTCAAGGATGTAGAGCACGTTCACGAGTTGGGAGCCTATCTGCGTGGCGAGGCGGATGCGCTGGCTCTCGCCCCCCGATAGCGAACGCGAACTGCGCCCCAACGACAGGTACCCAAGTCCCACTTTCACGAGGAACCCCAACCGGTCGCGTATCTCCTTGACTATCTCTTTCGCTATCTTTTGTTCCTTTTGGTTGAACAGTTTTTCGATCCCCTCCATCCACTTCCAGAACTCTTCGACGCTCATGGCCGACAACTCGGCGAGATTGCGGTCGCCGATGCGGAACTGCAGCGCCTCGCTCCGCAGGCGGCTGCCCCCGCACTCCGAACATGCCTCGCGCACGAGGAACTGCTCTTTCCAGTTTTCGGTGTGCTTGTCGTCATCGAGCCGTTCTAACCATTCGGCGATACCCTCCCACGACACCATCTGGTTGCCGCCCGAATGGCTGAACGCTGTCGTATCGATGCGCAGGGGTTCGGGGTCGCCGTAAAGTACAGTATTGAGACTATCCTCGGAAATGGTGTTTACCGGGTCGTCTATAGTAAAATCGTATCGCGCCCCCAGTTTCTCCATTATGGAGAAAAGCATGTTGTTCTTGTGTTTGCCCAAGGGTTCTATCGCCCCTGCTCGGATGCTTTTCCTGGGGTTTGGGATTATCTTGCTTTGGTCGAAACGAGCCTCCTCGCCGAGGCCCCCGCACCTGGGGCACGCTCCCTGCGGCGAATTGAATGAGAACGAGTGCGGTGCCGGATCGTTGAACGAAACGCCGGTCGACGGGCACATCAGGTGGCGGCTGTAATATCGCGCCGCTTCGGCCTCGTAGTCGTAGAGCATCATCGTGCCCTTGCCCTGCCGCATAGCCTCGCGCAGGCTTTTCATCAATCTTTCACGGGCGTCATCTTTCACGACGAGTCGGTCGATGACAAGTTCTATGGTGTGTATCTTATAACGGTCCAGTTTCATCCCGTGGGTGAATTCGCACATCTCGCCATCGATGCGGGCATAGGTGAAACCCTTGCGCGTCAGACCTTCGAAAAGTTCGCGGTAGTGTCCTTTGCGACCCCTGACGATGGGAGCCAGCAAGGCTATTTTCCGGCCCGCGTAACCCTCCGTTATGAGGCCGGCTATCTGGTCGTCGGTGTAGTGGACCATCTCCTCGCCCGTCACCGGCGAGTAAGCCCTCGACGCGCGTGCGAACAGCAGGCGCAGGAAGTCGTTTATCTCGGTGATGGTGCCCACGGTCGAGCGCGGGTTCTTGCCGGTAGTCTTCTGTTCGATGGCCACCACTGGACTGAGGCCCGTGATCTTGTCCACGTCGGGACGCTCCATGCTTCCCACAAACTGGCGCGCGTAGATCGACAGCGTCTCCATGTAACGACGCTGCCCTTCGGCGTAGATGGTGTCGAAAGCCAGCGACGACTTGCCCGAACCCGACAGCCCTGTTATCACTACGAGTTTGTCTCGGGGTATTTCCAGGTCGACGTTCTTGAGGTTGTGCACCCTCGCGCCGTATATCGATATTTTCTCTTCCAAAGGATTGTTCAGCATCAAATAAAAATTCTTCTTCCACTTTCGCAAAAACATACGGTTTTGCGAGTCCCCCCTTATCAAAGGGATACAGGGGGATTATGAAAAAAAGTAAAACGTGTAAAGATATGCAATTATTTCCTAACCTTGTGCCAATGGTATAGGCATGAAAGAAAATGCCCCAAAAGTGTCCAACTTTTGGGGCGTAGTCCACAAACAGGCTCGGGGTGCAATACAGAGTCTTTTTACTTCTTTATGTTGGGCTGTTCGAGTCCGTAGCCCTTGCGCCGGTCTTCGCGTTTCAGCAGCAGCGCAAAAATCACCGACAGGATGCCGAATCCTGCGAAAATAGTCATAGGGATGGAGTAGTCGTATTTTGTGGTTTCGATGCCGTCGATGAGTATCGTGCCCACGATGCAGAACTTGTCCAGCACCCAGCCGATCAGCAGGGGTACGCACGAAAGCCCGATGTTCTGTATCCAAAAAATCACCGAATAAGCCGTTCCCAGCTTTTGGAACGGTATGATTTTGGGTACCGAAGGCCACATGGCCGAAGGAACCAGCGAGAACGCTGCCCCGAGAACTATCATCAGCAGTACCGCGACCCAGGTCTGGTCGAGCATCGGTACTGCGAACAGCGTGTGGACCACTACCAGAAGCACTGCGCCGATCACCATTATGGAGGCACCGCGTCCCTTATGATCGTAGACCGTACCGAACAGCGGCGTCATCAGCATGTTGCCGAGAGGCAGCAGCGCCATTATCGAACCGGCCCAGTCGGTGGAAACGTTGAATTTCTGGATCATCAGGTCCGTTACGAACTTAAGGAACGGGAATACTGCCGAATAAAACAACAGACACAGCAGTGTGATGTACCAGAATCCGCGTATTTTAATGATTGACACGATGTCCGAAACCTTAAATTCGTCTTCCGCTGCCGTTTTGCTTCCGGCCGCCGCTTCGGCCCGTTCCCTGTCGGCCCGTTTGTCTATCATGATGTAGACGAGGAACACCAGAAGGCCGATCACCAGCATGAGCAGGCAAGCTGCCAACGGCGCCGAGATGGTTCCGAAATGCTTGGCTATGGGAATAGGGGCGAATCCGGCAATCATGGTCCCTATGCGCCCTGCGGCCACGTTAAGCCCCATCGCAAGAGCCAGAGAGTGTCCTGTGAACCATTTTACGACGATTTTGGTGGCTGTGATGCCGATCATCTCGATACCAGTGCCGAATACGCCGAAACCTAACATGGCATAAAACACCTGGCTTTTGAGCGAAAATGCTTCCCAACCGAAAATTCTGAGTGAGGTCACGGCGCCGCCGAAGTCGGCTGAAACGGCCCAATACTGCATGGCTGTACCGGCCAGCATCAGCACGGTGGCGATAACGCCCGTTATTCTCGGTCCGAGTTTGTCGAGCATCATGCCTCCGAAAATGAGCATGAACAGGAAGATGTTGAATATGCCGTAGCCGAACAAATATGCGCCGTAGTCGCTCGAAGACCATCCTTGTTGTTGTTCGAGCATGGTTTTCAGCGGCGACATGACGTCGGATACTATATAGCCGGTCAGCATCGTGAACGACACCAGGATCAGCACTGTCCAGCGCGCCGCCGGGGAATCGCTCAGTTTTTTACGTAATTTTTCTACCATTGATTAATAAGTATAAGTTGTCGTGTTTTTTAATTTGAACCGCCGCGGCCATTACCGCTCGGGATTGGGGTTGTACTTGTTTATGAGATCGTAGGCCTGCTGGATGCCCAGTTCGCCCGCCTTACTGATATCAAGATAGCCTTTGCGCGTGTCCTTCATGTATATCTGTACCAGGCCGCGGTTGTAGTATGCCTCTGCAAAGAATGGGTTCAGTTCTATGGCGCGCGTGTAGTCGTCGAAAGCCTCAGGCAGTTTGTCGGACATCACCAACAGGTTCGCGCGGTTGTAATATATGTGCGCCAGGTCGGGCATCAGCTTGGCTGCCTTATTTAGATCGGCTATCGCCTCGTCGTAGTTGTAGATGCGGTTCGTGGAGGTGCGCATGCGGTACTCCGGATCGCTCTCGATGGTCATCCTCTGCAGTCCGCCGCCATCGATCGATGAAATGAAGTCGATCATCTCGGCCCGCGTGGTGCTGCGGTTGATGTAGAGGAATGGATTGGTGGCGTTTTTCTCGATGGCATGCGTCAGCGTATTTACCGAATTTGTGAACTGCTTCACAAGTGACTGCGTGACGCCGCGTTTGAAAAGCGTCTCCCAACTGTCGTCGCCGCCCGATATCCGTGCCGCCAACCTGCGGTCGGCCGCCATTACACTGTCAGTCGGAATGTCGCTTTCGAGGCGCGAGAAAACCAGGTTCTCCATCTTCATATCCCTGCGGAAATCCTCGAGTTTCACAACATAGTAAGTCGTCGGACCGATGCTGCGCACGGTATCGGGTGTGTGTAGTGTGAACCGGAACAACGGCAGCAGGGCAAGGTTTTCGCGGTTAGAGGCCAGACGGTCGAAGTTCGCTCCCGTGAATTTAGTCTCGAACGACAGCAACCGCGTGAAATTCTGTGCCGAGTCGGCGTAAGCCACGAACACGGAGTCCGACAGGCGGTTCTCGTATTCGGCGATCTTCTTTTCCCCGGTATTTTTGTCCTGACGTGCACCCCGCGTATCTTTCAGCAGGTAGCGCAGCTCGGCGCGCCCGAGATAAGCCGCGGCGAAATCGGGATATAGCTCGATTGCTTTCGAATAATCCTTCACGGCGCTCTCCCAGTCTCCCAGCCGGCTCTTCAGCAGGGCGCGGTTGTAGTAGACCACCACGTTGTCGGGAGAAAGTTCTACCACCTTGTCGTAGTCCGACATGGCATTGTTGTAGTCGCCGATGTTGGTGCGGACAATGGCGCGGTTATAGTATGCGACGGGATTGTCGGGATTCATTTTGATAACGAGGTCCAGATCGGACAGCGCGCCGGAGAACTGTCCCAGCCGTTCGCGGGCCAGTGCGCGGTTGAAATAGGAATATACATAGGTAGTGTCGCACTTTACGGCCGTTTCGAAGTCGGCCAGCGCGTCGCCGTATTGCTCCCGGTCCATGTAGAGCGCGCCGCGCCGGTTGTAGCCTTCGGGGCTTTCGCGGTTGATGCGGATGGCGGTATTATAGTCTTCCAGCGCTCGTATAGTGTCGTTCATCTGTAGATAGGCCATGCCGCGCAGGACGTAGGCGTCGGCCACACGGTTGTTGTGGAAAATGAACGTGGTGAAATCCTCGACCGCCTTCTCGAACTGGCGGTTCATCAGGAACGTATAGCCGCGGCTGTAATAGGGGCCAGAAAGGTCGGGACGAAGCTCGATGGCTTCGCGGAAGTCGGCCAGGGCGTCGTCGTAATTGCCCAACAGCATTCGCGTGATGGCGCGGTGATGGTAGGCCATAGTGTATACAGGGTTGTTTTCGATAGCCAACGTGAAGTCGTATTCGGCGCCCAGGTTGTCGTCGAGGTTGGCCTTGGCGATGCCCCGGAAAAAATACGCCTCGTAGTCTTTCGGATCCACTCTCAGCAGGGCGTTGTAGATGCGTATGGCCTCGGGATACTTGTTTTCGATGAGGTATCCGCGGCCCATCCAGAAGAAATAGGCCTTGTTGTACTGCCCGTATGAGGTGGTTGCAACGAATCCTGCCGCTACGATTATTGCGGCGATAATGTATTTCCGGATGTTTCTAAACAGGCCCATATATGTAGGTGCGAAGATAATAATTACCTGCAGTTTTTTCATCGTAACGTTAAAAAATCATAAAAAGTACTTGTCCATACGGCGGTTGGGCGCAGTTTCGGTGAAAAAGGGCCTTCGCGCCGAAAGTTCGGTTTCATCGCTCATTTTCTTACAATGGCAAAGTAAAACTTTTTTCTTTGCCCATTGCTTAACGAAAATGTTGGAATTTCGGGGGAGAGTCCGTAACTTTGGCCGCAATTGTTTTTGCGGAGCAAAATAATTGAACCAATAAAAACACCACAAAAAATGAAGAAAATAGATGTGGTTCTGGGCCTCCAATGGGGCGATGAAGGAAAAGGAAAGGTCGTAGACGTTCTAACCCCAGGCTATCAGGTCGTGGCGCGTTTCCAGGGCGGTCCCAATGCCGGACATACCCTTATATTCGGAGGCGACAAATACGTGCTCCATACCATACCTTCCGGCATTTTCCGCGACGGCAGTATAAACATAATAGGTAACGGCGTGGTGATAGACCCGGTGATACTGGCCGGCGAGATTTCCAAACTCGAGGCCGCGAGGGTGGAAGTACGTTCCAAACTACTGGTATCCAAACGTGCGCACCTCATCCTGCCCACACACCGTATGCTGGATGCGGCTTCGGAAGCCGCCAAAGGCGCGTCGAAGATAGGATCCACGCTCAAAGGCATCGGCCCGACCTATATGGACAAGACGGGGCGCAACGGTCTGCGTGTGGGAGACATAATTTCCCCGATGTTCATGGAACGCTACAACGCCCTTAAAAGCAAGCACGAAGGCTTGCTGGCGCAGTACGGAGGTTTCGAATACGACATTGCAGAATACGAAAAAGAGTGGATGCAGGGGATCGAGGTTCTCCGCAGCCTGCAGCTCATCGAAAGCGAGATCGTGGCCAATGACATGCTCGACCGCGGTGTGAAGGTCCTTGCCGAGGGCGCCCAAGGCTCGATGCTCGACATCGACTTCGGAACTTATCCGTTCGTCACATCATCGACCACGCTCTGCGCAGGCGTTTGTACCGGCCTGGGTGTCAATCCCCACCGCATAGGCGAGGTCTACGGTATATTCAAGGCCTACTGCACCCGCGTAGGCAGCGGTCCGTTCCCCACGGAGCTTTTCGACGCCGATGGTGAAAAGATGCGGGCGATAGGACAGGAATTCGGAGCCACCACAGGACGTCCGCGCCGCTGCGGCTGGCTCGACATGGTGGCCCTGAGATATGCCGTTATGATGAACGGCGTCACGAGGCTCATCATGATGAAGGGCGATGTGCTGAACGAATTCCCAACCCTGAAAGTCTGTGTCGGATATAAAGTCGGCGGTGCGGTGATCAATTATTTTCCATACGAAACCAACGAGGAGGTCACTCCGGTATACAGGGAATTCAAAGGTTGGAATTGCAGAATCAACGATGTTCGCAAATACGGCGAATTCCCCGCAGAATTCCGCGAATACGTGGATTTCATAGAGAAAGAAACCGGGGTTCCCGTGACCATCATCTCGGTGGGACCGGACCGCGAGGAAACCGTAATAAGATAGTGTTAACGATTAGTGATTAGCGATTGACGGTTAGTGATTAAGGTTTCCGCGTATGCGTCGGACTTCACTAATAACTAATCACTGATAACTAATAGCTGAAAAATTTTTATGAAAAAAGAGTTCAAAATCGTTGTGCTGGCGAAGCAGGTGCCCGACACCCGCAACGTGGGAAAGGACGCGATGACTCCCGAGGGGACCGTCAACCGTGCAGCTCTGCCGGCCATTTTCAATCCCGAAGACCTGAACGCACTCGAACAGGCACTCAGGATCAAGGACAAGTTCCCCGGAAGTACCGTTACCGTGCTTTCGATGGGACCCCACCGCGCCGCCGAGATCATACGCGACGCAATGTTCCGCGGGGCGGACGGAGGCGTGCTTCTTACCGACCGCAAATTTGCCGGTGCGGATACTTTGGCCACCTCCTACGCGCTTGCTTGCGCCGTTAAAAAGATCAAACCCGACATGATCGTAGCAGGACGCCAGGCTATAGACGGCGATACCGCCCAGGTAGGTTCGCAGGTCGCCGAAAAACTCGGTTGGCCGCAGATCACCTACGCCGAAGAGATCATGGGTATCGAAGGTGGCAAAATGACAGTCAAGCGTCGTCTGGACAACGGTATCGAAGTGGTGGAATGCCCGCTTCCGCTGGTGGTGACGGTCAACGGTTCGGCCGCAGAGTGCCGTCCGCAGAACGCGCGCCGCATAATGAAATACAAATACGCCCTCATACCCACCGAGATCGAAGCATGTGCCGGAACCCTCGCAGCCGAACTGGCTCCCAAGTACGGCTACCTGCAGATACAGGAGTGGGGTGCCGATGCGGTGAACCCCGACGAATCGCAGCTGGGCCTCGCAGGTTCGCCCACCAAGGTCAAGAAGATCGAGAACGTGGTGTTCCAGCTCAAGGAGTCGAAGTGCCTCTCGTGCTCCGATGACGAAATCAATTCGCTGATAGTCGAACTCCTTGAAACTCACACATTGGGTTAGCAGTAAAACTGAACGAAGATGAACAATTTATTCGTATATATAGAGACGGAGGGCGGCAAGGTCGCCGACGTCAGCCTCGAACTTCTCACCAAGGGCCGCGAACTGGCCGACACACTCGGCTGCAAGCTCGAGGCGGTGCTGATCGGGGACAAAGTTTCGGGACTCGAGAAGGAACTCGCGAAATATGGTACCGATACCGTGTGGATGGCCGAAGGCAAAGAGCTTTCGCCTTACCAGACGCTTCCCCATACCGCCATAATGTGCGGCCTTATAGAGCAGGAAAAACCGCAGATCGCACTCATGGGAGCGACTCCAGTCGGCCGCGACCTGGGTCCGCGCGTATCTTCGGCCATGCACAGCGGCCTCACTGCCGACTGCACCAGCCTCGTCATCGGCGACCACAGCGACCCCAAAACTAAGACCGACTATAAGAACTTGCTCTACCAGATACGTCCGGCTTTCGGCGGCAACATCATCGCCACCATCATCAACCCCGACTGCCGTCCTCAGATGGCCACGGTGCGCGAGGGCGTGATGAAGAAGGAATATGCCAAAAAACCGGGTGCCGGCGAAGTCAAAAACGTCGACTGGAAGAAGATGGTCAAACCCGAGGATTTCGCGATGAAGATCATCGAACGCCACATCGAGGAGCGCAAGATCAATATCAAGAACGCCGGTATAATTGTTGCGGGCGGTTACGGTATGGGTTCCAAGGATAACTTCAAACTCTGCTTCGACCTCGCCGAAACCCTCGGCGGAGAAGTTGGCGCAAGCCGCGCAGCTGTCGACGCCGGGTTTGCGGACCACGCAAGGCAGGTAGGCCAGACGGGCGTCACGGTCCGTCCGAAACTCTACATCGCCTGCGGCATCTCGGGGCAGATCCAGCACACTGCCGGCATGGACGGCAGCGCCATGATCATCGCCATCAACAACGACCCCGAAGCGCCGATCAACAAGATCGCGGACTACACCATCATCGGCGACGTCAACGAGGTGATCCCCCGCATGATCAAGTCATATAAACAAAACTCGAAGTGAGAAACTGTCTAAATTCCACAAATCCTGCGTTACGCTCGTCGGCAAAATGCTCATTTACGATCAGTAAACTCCGCTTTTGCCGCCATCGCAAGCCTTGTATTTGGAAATTTATTTCAGTTTCTGCCCTTTGATTAATTTTTAGACGGTTTTAAGTTATGGCTAACTTTTTTTTAGATAACAAGGACATACAGTTCCAGATGGAGCATCCGCTGATGCGCAAGATCGTGGAGCTGAAGGAACGCGGTTTTGCCGACGCAGGCAAATACGACACCGCTCCCAGGAACTTCGAGGACGCTATGGACAACTACCGCCGCGTGATGGAGATCACGGGCGGGGTTTGCGGCGACATCATCGCCCCAAATGCCGAAGAGGTCGACCATACCGGTCCGCGCGTCGTGGACGACCATGTGGTCTATGCTCCGGGGACGCAAGCCAACCTCGACGCTATCAACGCCGCCGGCCTGGCCGGAATCACACTGCCGCGCAAATACAATGGGCTGAACTTCCCGCTGGTCTGTTTCGTGATGGCCAATGAGATGGTGGCGCGCGCCGACGCGGGTTTCGAGAACCTGTGGGGGCTGCAGGACTGCGCCGAAACGCTCAACGAATTCGCAAGCGAGGAGATCAAGATGAAATACCTGCCGTGGGTTTCCGAAGGCGCGACCTGCGCCATGGACCTCACTGAACCCGACGCCGGTTCCGACCTCGGCGCCGTGATGCTCAAGGCTCACTATGACGAAAAACAGGGCACATGGCTGCTGAACGGCGTGAAGCGCTTCATCACCAACGGCGACGGCGACATTTCGCTCGTGCTGGCCCGTACCGAAGATGGCACGAAGGACGCCCGCGGTCTGTCTATGCTCGTTTACGACCGCCGCCACATGGCTGTCAAAGTGCGCCGCATCGAGAACAAGCACGGTATCAAAGGCTCGCCCACATGCGAACTCGTCTTTACGAACGCCCCGGCAGAACTTGTCGGCGACCGCAAGATGGGCCTTATCAAATACGTGATGGCGCTGATGAATGCCGCCCGCCTGGGCATCGGCGCGCAGAGCATCGGGCTGTGTGAGGCCGCCTACCGCGAGGGCCTCAAGTACGCCAACGAGCGCGCGCAGTTCGGCAAGAACATCATAAATTTTCCGGCCGTCTACGAAATGCTCAATAACATGAAGGCCCGCATCGCCGCCGGACGTGCGCTGCTTTACGAAACCACACGTTTCGTGGAGATGTACAAGCAGTACGAGCACATCGGCCACGAACGCGAGCTGACTGCCGACGAACGCGCCGAAATGAAATTCTACAACCGTCTGGCCGACGCTTTCACCCCGCTCCAGAAACTGTTCCTGAGCGAATACGCCAATTCTATTTCCTATGACTCGCTTCAGATACACGGCGGAAGCGGCTACATGAAGGATTACCCAATCGAGCGCATCGTGCGCGACGCCCGCATCACCAACATCTACGAAGGAACCACCCAGCTGCAGGTCGTAGCCTCCATCAACCATGTCACCAAGGGTACCTACATGCAGCAGATCGAGGCTTATGAATCGGAAAAATATCCAGACGAATTCGCTCCGATCCGCAGGAAACTGGCCGGAATGAAAGCCAAACTCACGGCTATGGTCGATAAAGTGGACGGGATCGAGGCCGAATACAAAGGCGAAGGGTTCAAGGATTTCCATGCGCGACGCCTGGTCGAGACCGCCGGTCATATCATCATGACCTGGGTGCTGATGAAGGAAGCCGCCGTGCGTCCTGAAGATTACACGATCCAGTTAAAGACCTTCGCGAAGATCGCCGAAGCCGAAGTCGCCAGGGCTTTCGAAGCCGTCGATAAATCTTCGTGGGATGATATCGCTCTCTACCGTACTGTTCTGGAAGACAGTGTGGAATAAGCGCAGACGCTGTTAGGGGCGCATTTTATCGCAATATTTTATGGAAGCCGGGATTCTCCGGCTTCTGTTTTTTACTATATTTACAGTCTGTAATTTTGTATAAACATGGAGTCGGAAATAATTTTCATGTGCGGCTTCCTGCTGCTGGTGACGTTGATGCTTGCTGTCGACCTGGGGCTTGTCAACAAAAAAGACCATGTCGTTTCGTTCAGAGAAGCCCTTGTCTGGACCGGCATCTGGGTAGGTACAGCCCTGCTGTTTTATGTGTTCATACGCTTTCATGCCGAATGGATACACGGCATAAATACAATGGAGGAGTTGGCGCATTTCAATGTAAAGTACGGCCATAATATAGATCTCGACCATGCGCTCGGATTCGATGCCAACATCGAGATGTACCGCCGGGAGATGTCGCTGGAGTACCTGACAGGCTACCTGATCGAAAAGGCGCTCTCGGTGGACAATATCTTCGTGATGATAATGATATTCCTCAGTTTCAGGGTAGATCCCAAATACTACCACAAGATACTGTTCTGGGGGATAATAGGAGCGGTCCTGATGCGATTCCTGTTCATCTTCCTTAGTGCGGCGCTCATACAGCGTTTCGAGTGGATCCTGTGGGTATTCGGTGCGCTGCTTGTCTTCACCGGAGTGAAAATGTTCCTCGAACGGGATAAGAAAGAGGGTCTGGATATGAAACGGCATCCGGTGGTGAGATTCGTTTCGAAACGGCTCCGCATGACCCGCACCGATTACGGAGGGCGATTCTTCGTCCGGCTGCGCGGCAGGCGCTACATAACCCCGCTGTTCCTCGTGCTTCTGATAATCGAAGGATCGGACGTGATATTCGCTGTGGACTCGATACCGGCCATATTTTCCGTAACGCTCGACCCGTATATAGTATTTTTCTCCAATATTTTCGCCATCCTTGGGCTGAGGTCGCTCTTCTTTGTGCTGAACAGCGTCGTGGATAAGTTCGCCTACCTGAAGGTCGGACTGGCGGTATTGTTGGTTTTCATCGGTGCCAAGATGTTGCTGCACGGGATTTTCCACGTGGATATAAGTACCACGGCGTCACTGCTGGCGATAGTCGGGATTTTGGCGGCGAGTGTAGCAGCCTCGCTTATTTTTCCTCCGAAAGCAGTTGCGTAAGCAGAGCGGGTGTCAGCCGAGCGTTTGCTTGACCGTCAGGCCGCCCCATTGGTTTACATTGCAGGGATGGACTTTTGGTTGGTTGCCGTCGTGCGAAACCGCGAGTTCGATTTCGAAAGGAGGAGAGTCCCTGATCGCAGCCGAAACAGGGAAAGTATTTGCTGTCACGTAGACATAAATGTCGGCATGGTCGCACGGAGTGGTTTCCAGCACGAGCGGACGCGCTGGGTCGTAATCTGGCGGAGCCTCGCGCACTTCGGTACCATCGCCCGGTTCGTAAATCTTATCAGTGAGGGTCAGGTAGTCCGATATCCTTCCCTCTGCATCGAAGCATGCTGCGGTCATAAATACGTTGTACCTCCACCATTCCGGGTATGCGCACTTCACTTCCGCTCTGAATATTTTATTTTTGCTCATAATATGATGGCCTGGATTGCTTCGTTTCGCTCGCGATGACTGGAGGCGATCCCCATGCAAATATATTAAAGTTGAGGGGAAATCTTTGTAAATAATCATAAATTATATATCTTTGCACCCCGCCGAGGTATTCCCTATGGTTGGAAGTAAGACGATGAAACAACGCTACACGATTGCTTACAAGGGATTGGGCCCGGGGACGCACCGCTTTGATTTCCACGCCGGCAGCGATCTTTTCACGTCGCATGAAGGAAGCGGAATAAAAGAAGGAGACGTTGATGTTGAGGTCGACCTGGAGAAAAGCGGGTCGATGCTCCGTCTTGATGTGCGCATGGAGGGAGCGGTAGTCGTTCCGTGCGACAGGTGTCTGGAAGACTGTATGTTGCCGGTGGATTACAGGGGCAGGCTGACAGTGAAATTTTCCGCAGAGGAACATCCGTTTGAGGGCGATATCCTGTGGGTAAACCCTGTCGACGCGCTTCTGGACTTGGAACAGTACGTATACGAAAGTATCGTCCTGAGCCTGCCGTACCGCAAAGTACATCCGGAAGATGTCCACGGAGCCCCGCTGTGCAACCCCTCGATGCTTGAACGCTTCCAAATTGTGAGCGAAGAGGAATTCGAGAAGCTGACGGCGGAGAAACGTGTCGAAGAGGATCCGCGCTGGGGAAAATTGAAGGGATTGAAAGACGCTGACGATATCTTATAAAGACGCGTAATGGAAGAAGTTTTCCCGATAGATGATAATTATAATTTTAATATAACAAGAACATGGCACATCCTAAACACAAAGTCTCGTCGACACGCCGGGACAAGAGAAGAACCCACTACACGGCTGCGGTTCCCACGATATCGACTTGTTCGAACTGCGGTTCGGCTACTCTGTATCACAGGGTCTGCCCCGAGTGCGGTTTCTACAGGGGTAAACTCGCTATCGAACCGAAAGCCGAGTAATCGGAACCCAGCTAAACGGCTACCCGTATGCTTAAGATCGGTGTAGATGCTATGGGAGGCGATTTCGCCCCTGAAGCGGTTGTCCTGGGGGCCATACGGGCCGTAGGGGAGATGAAGGATGACGTGCGACTGGTGCTGTTCGGCGACGAGTCGGCCATTCGCGCCATTATGCAGCGTGAAGGCGTTGCGGCGGATATATTCGATATCGTTCCGGCTACCGAAGTCATCACCATGTCCGACCATCCGGCACAGGCGTTCAACAAGAAACCCGATTCGAGCCTAACCATCGGCTTCGGTTGGCTCAAGGCCGGTAAGATCGACGGTTTTGCCAGTGCAGGCAACACGGGCGCGATGCTCGTGGGATCGATGTACACTGTCAAGGCCATCGAAGGAATCATCCGTCCGACTATCTCGTCACATATTCCGGTACTTGGAGGTAAGACCGCCCTGCTGCTCGATGTGGGACTCAACGTAGACAGCCGTCCCGACGTTCTGGAACAGTATGGGATACTTGGAAGTATTTATGCCGAAAAAGTACTCGGTATAAATAACCCGCGCGTCGGGCTGCTGAATATCGGCGAGGAGAAGGAAAAAGGCAATCTGACCACCAAGGCGGCGTATGAACTGATGGAAGGCTCTACGAGGTATAACTTTGTGGGCAACGTCGAAGGCAAGCAGGTTTTCACGGGAGAAATTGCCGATGTAATCGTGTGCGATGGTTTTGTCGGCAATATCGTGCTGAAACTGGCCGAGAGCATGTACGAAATAGCCGGGCATCTGGGAATGTCCACCGATAACGAGTTCTACGAAGGCCTCAATTACGAGCATATCGGCGGAACTCCGGTGTTGGGTATAAATGCAGCGGTCACGGTTGGCCATGGGCGTTCGACGCCGTTGGCTATCAGTAATATGATAATTCAGACGGAGCGTACGGTTCGTTCTGGTTTCGTCAGGCAGATAAAGGAAATTCTCGCGTAGGCAGGATTCACGGTCTCATAGTTCAAGGGATAGAACGGAAGTTTCCTAAACTTCAGATTCGCGTTCGAGTCGCGGTGAGACTACTTAAACCCCATTCCAGTTATGATTAGAATGGGGTTTTTTGTTTCAAGGGTCGATTTTAGGGCTGGAATTTCGGGTCGAGGTGGCTCTCTGTGACACAACGATAAATACAAAAGCGTTGCAGGGATCGGATAGAAAGGGTCTTTTGACACCATAGAATACCGATATGTTATTTCTGCTGGGACTACTAAAAAACCCATTCCAATGATATTTGGAGTGGGTTTTTGCTTTATTAGGGTAGGATTTAGGGCCGTTTTTGGTAAAATCACAGCTTTCCCAGTAGAACTACCAGCTGTCAGAACGCACCATAAATTTCCGCCACTGCCACCAACGCACAACCCGAACTGTGATACCAAGCCAATATACGTGAAAGTAGCGGGGGCATCCATTGCCTGCATGACCAAAGTTATAATGGCTGCACAGTCGAGGGAACTGGCACTATTCCGGCTTTTGAATGAAAAGTGGTACTACGCCAGTCATAGTCGCATTGATAGTAGTTTACCCATAGCTATTTGCATCGCAGCACTAGTACAGCATTTGCTGCACCACTTACTATTGCAGGGGGATTTTTACCCGCTTTCCTCTTATAGTAACGTAGGGGAATGGGCGCCATCCAAAGCGGCAGGAAATTGGTGGTGACTTCGATTGAACTGCACTGCAAACTGCTTCTTTGCGATGCGGCGAAATAGTTGCTGGACATTTATTGCATCAGGCATTTTCGCCCTCATAGCCTTGATAGCATTACGCGCATCTTTACGCGACTGAGCAGGTATGCGGGACAGCATCGCTTGTAACTCTGTTTCGCCAACATCGAGCAACCCACGACACTTGATATAGTCCGTAACCTCTTTCGCCGATTTCTTTACCGGAGTGAACGGTAGCAGGTCAGTACCCTTGAAGCCAAACCTCAAAGCGAGTTGAAGCCATTTCAACGCAACCCGATTATACATATCGACCATATCGCCGACTGTTCGGATCCCGAAGAACCTGCTGACTGAATTAGCCCCGCCGTGCGCCTTGAACTCAGTACGTAAGATTTTCTTTCCCCGATTCATATTCTCGAAGCGATCCGCTCCGAGTTTGTCCGACATTTTGCTTATCACTTTACGGGTTTCCTTGACTTTGTCGTAAACCTTGCCGGATGTACGGCCGGTCTTAAATGCCTTGTAGCCCTCGGCATCCATACACTTGTATCGAGTTTCTTTGAACGAACAAATATGACTCTTTATGTCCTCGCAGTCGAGGTTGCCGAGGTCGAGGTTGAGTCCGACCTCAACCGAAGAAAGTGGAAGTTCTTTTAATACTAAATACGGTATGCCGAGTTGTTCAGCTAACTTATGCAGTGCTTCCAGCGTATCAAGACGAGTCAGGTCGTTCATCGACAATGCTCCGAGCGCCCATTTCCGCAGGCTCCCCCCTATATGCATCAACGGTGGGGCGACATTATCGCCCCGTGTCTTCTGCGTTATCTGGACGGTAAGCCCATGCGCATTCGCATGGGTTTTGCCATTCATCAACAGATATTTGTACTCGTAGTAATTGCCAATCTGCACAAATGCAGGATTGTTCTTAATGGATTCTTCCACGGTTTCTATTATATGCATATCGGTGATACGCAAGTCTGTTTTATCGTACATTTTTTCGTTTTTTGAGGTTAATAATTTCATTGTTCGCATACCGTTTCGTCCGGCCAGCCCGTATCGGAATGATAAGGCCTTTTTCTTCCCAGCGCTGCAAGGTCGAACGGCTGATTTTTAGTTTGTCCATAACTTCCTGTGAGGTCAGCAGGTCGGGACCAAACAGTTGCTTCGCGAGGTACTGTAATATCCACTTGCGGTTTTTAATGATACCGAACATAATCATCCGGCGTAGCTGCTCGTCGTCGAGCCGGAAGCCTCCGTCGGCTTTTACTACATATTCTTTATTTACCATAATTCGCACATTTATATTGTTAGAGAAAATGTTTTTTTAGTCGTCACTCTCGTCACTTTCTGCACGTTTGCCACATCCATGCTCTTTCTCATATTCTTCTCTTAATCGGGCTTGATGTCTTTCCCGCTTCTCCTTTTGTGCTTCTTCTGCTTCGATCCTTTCCTTCGATTTTCCGAACAAAACTTTCATCCCGTAATTCATCTTGACCATCACAAGACCTGACGCCCTTAGCCTTTTCGACATTTTTATTACCGAAAGTGGACTGAATCCAAATTCCTTACAGAAATTAGCATAATCAAGATACATCACAGATAAGGGTATCGTCTTATCTATTCCAAATCCGATCCCGCGATCATCCAGAAACAGCGCCACACTATCCGACTCCTTACGATACTCTTCCATTTGCTGCCTCACCACTTCCGACTCCGTAAACCTCTCTTGCTCTAACAGCCGGTTCAGACCGCCCAGTATCCAGTTGAAAACTCCGCTCAATTCTGAGGCGATAATCTCCTGAGCAAGATTGATGTTCTGCTCCGACTCCATAAAGACCCTGTTGAAAGGTATGATAAGCAGGCGTCGAAAGAAAGCATTAGTTCTTTCTATTTCGGTCGGAAGAACATTACAGTTAAATATCAGCTTGCAACTGTAATCGCTCATGGTAAAAGGATGTCCGTATATATGGCGTGCCTGAACAGGCTCTCTGCTCGCTAATTTCTTGAACATATCGACATCCATCTTCTCGTTGATCTCCGTGGAGTAATTCAACAGTTTCGTTGATATGTCTGCCCGTTCATAACTATTTTCACGGGTTAGAGTCTGTAGGGAATAGGAGCTGATGTTCTCGCGGCCGATAACAGCGTTCATGACATCGAAGAACACACTCTTGCCATTACTTCCAGTTCCATAAAGAAACAAGGCTTTTTCTATCTTGAGGTTTGTAGTGAAAATGAAGCCCATGAACTCTGCGAGAATTTTACGGCAGTCAAGGTCGGGCAGGACATCCCACAGATACTTTCTAAACAGAGGACATTTGGCTTCCGGATCATACTCGAAAGGAAGCTGATATGTGAGAAAATCTTCTGGGCGGTGTTCCCTCAGCCGTTGCCTGCCTGCGGTAATTTCAAAGGTTCCGTTTCGTAGGTTTATCAAAATATTGCGCCGAGGTTCAGGCGCGGGAAGAATTGCCTCCGACACAAACTGATCGTAGAGGTCTGTTTTGAATTTGTGATACTTCGCATCGAGTTCGGAAATACCCATCGCTATAGCGGCATCGGCAAGGAAGCGCTTAAAATTTTTCTTGTCGATAGGCTGCCAATACTCTCCGTTAAAGATGTAGATTACTTCGTTATGGTTACATAGACCCCATTCATTGGTCGCGGCGGTGTCGAGCAGCTCCTTAATCACAATGATTGCGCATTTACTAAGAGGTACCTTTGAACTTTCGCTTACTCCGGCACTTTCGTGGAAGTCGATCGGCTCAATCTGCGAAAGCAGTTTTGCAAGGACTCTCGAAATGCTTTTGTCTACCGCGACTTTCGGTGTTTTTCTTTTTGCCATAGCTATTATAATTTAGGCTTAATAATCCGGCGGCTACCATATTTCAATCGGCCGCCTGATATTGGTAACTGAAGTCACGTTATTTGTCTTCGCGGCTGCAAATGTGATGTAACAGTCTGAATATAAAAGAAAAGCCGCCAATTATGGCGGCTCACAGATTAAATACTGGTGAAAAAAGATGAGATTTTTCAACAAACACAGCTAAAGATGGCTAAAATGAAACCATCTTTGGCTGTCTGAGAAGATAATAGTTATTTCTTGTTTTGTTGATTCAGCATTTTCAGAAACTCGGCATCGTTATGATATTTCGTTTTGTCTATTACAGGCATTTCAAAGATATTATCGGTTGGCGCCTGCACAGATATTTTGTCGAGTGAGAATATATGCATACCGTTCAATTTAGCACAATGCCCAATTATATACCATCGTTGGCGATACAGCCGTAAGAAATACGGGCATACAGTATAATGTGATTTCCGGTATTTTACAATCATCTCGACCGAAGCATCCATAGCGGTTAGTATAGGTTCAATCCATTCACTTCCACCAGAGACAGCCCCGATTAAAACACGGTCACGCAAATGCTTATTGTTACCGATCGTATCTTTCACGGTCATGTAGTCCATCCATATCGAAAGAGCAGATAATTCCAAATTATTATCGAATGATTTTATATGATACCTATGCCCTGTGCGATTGATCTCTATTTTGAAAACCTGTCCTATATCTTCAATATGATTGTGGAATGTTTTTTCTGCGTATTCGCCACCTTTGGGCAAGCCTTTATATTTACACCATTTTTCGGATACGCTTTCCCTCTTTATTCCTTTCGGACCCGCCTTATAGATAGTATCAAGCAGCCACAACAGGCGTTTGAGGGTATTTGCTCTATTTTCTGATCCCATATCATTATATTCTATGGTAGTAAAATTAAGAATTAGTCTCTAACTTCGTAGCACTATATAAAAAATGCCTTATTAGGTGCCGTTACAGTCTGCTAAAAAGTTATATTGGTTCTTCCACATCTATCTCAGGGCCGGTAAAGGTTGCATACACCATACACTTCGAACTCTGCATATACACCGTAATATGGTCTCCCGTTATGGTTATATAATTCGAAAACGTATTATCGGTACTTGCGATCTTTTTTCTCAATATGAACTTATTGGGATTCTCTTTAAGTATTTCTCGTTCTTCATCATATAACAAGGCGGTATATCCGCAGGCTACAAATGTCGATTGGGTCGCCAGCCAACTGTCAAAGGTCAATTTTACTCTGATTGAATGCCACGGGTCATGCAGGCTGGCCTTTGACCAACAATACAGGCGATTCTGCGAGTCGATGTAAACAGTTTCCCAGCGTTCCGCTCCCAACGATTGCGCTACTTCGTCCTCTAACAGCCGAAATCCGGCGTTTAAGAAGAAATTGTGAATGTCCTCGGCACTTTCATAGCGCATCGCCTGTTCGACGATTTTAACCACATCTTCATTCGTTTGCGCGGATACGCCGGACACTATAAGCAGCAGTACCAAGGAGGCCAATAATCTTTTCATTCTCATGCTATTTGCGATACAAGTCATTTATCGTCTTCCCCAACGGATTAACTGCCTGCCGAGGCTGCTCAACCGGTTGCTGTGGTTTGTATCTGTCATAATCCATAGGTTGTCGCGGTGGCTCGGCAGCCGGTTGCGCGTATCTCCGCGCGATTTGATTGCGGTAGCGTTCTTCTGCTTCAATGCGTTCAAAACGGCATTTTTGCGTTTCGCCAATACAGAGCAGGATAATACAAGTCAGCAAGGGGGAGATTAGCAGAGCAAGTAACGCCCACCCAAATCCGCTGCGTCCGCGCTTACTAGCCAATGTCATTGTGAGTATCCAAAGAGCCAACCAAACGATAATAACAGTCAATTCCATAATCTCTATTTTATGCTCATAATAGAGCGGTTTCTATCAATTTCCAACCGTTGCCTTTACAGTTTGCCGGGGAGATATAGATATTCTGAACATTATTCAGAACCACTTTCTTCTTATAGTATTTCAGTTGCGGGATATGCTCATACCATTTGTTTTCGGCGCGGGTAATTACTATCACTTTATCCTGCTGCATCAGGTAGCGCACAAGCCGGATCGTATATTCCTGCGTATGCAGTAACCCTCTGCCATTGCTAAATAGCTTTCTCGGAATGTCTTTATACCTTTCTGAGTGGTAGGGCATAAATTCCACGATGGCGACTTTCTTGTTAGCATACGGAGAGATTCCCAAAACCCGTTCAAGTTTATGCTTCCAGTAGTTAGCTTCGAGCAGGTTCATATACTCGTTCTCGCCCTCTTGTATGCAGCGGTCATCCTGCAAGGCCATGATCCGGCATTTGGTTTCGATAAACTGTTTCTTCTGCTCCGGGCTGCATTTCTCATATTCATCGACATCGTATTTTTCGCTATAACCTGGATTCAGCGTCAGCACAACGACCTCGGCATCCAACGGATTGCCCATAAACGGCTTAGGGATCATCGACAACTGGAGTTTATGCTCGTCTTTGATATTACCGTCCATAAACCGGTTGATCACTTCCTTATCCTGCGGATGAACATAGTCGCCGGTTTTCTCGTATTCGTTAGCCTCTATATCCTTTGCCATACACAACCAAGGATTGTCGGCGCCCAACCGCTCCCGCGTTTCCTCAAATACATTAAATTTACCGAGTAGCTGCTCCCCGTAAATTATCTTCGCCCAAGCCTCGGCTCGCTCTTCAAGGTACTGATCGAGGTCGTAGCGCGTTTCCCCGATGATATCCACTTTGAACGTACCCATGTCTTTATAGGTAGGCGTTCCGCTCGACCGCTCCCGTAGTTCCGCTGACAATAATTCTACTAATTGGTTCTCATTCAGTTTTTTCTTTAAAATGTTGTTCAGCCCTGTAACAGGTTCACCCATACGCAGGTAAACCAGATTCATCATCAACGTGTCGTAAATCGTGTCTGTCGTGTACTTCTCGCGCCTGCTCCTATACTCATTGATAAAGGTTTGCAGGTTTCCACCAAGATGCAGGAACAATCCGATGTGCGTCAGTCGTTTGTCATACTCAATGGATTTGTACTCATGCGATGGGTAGTCTAAATAAGCTTTGGGTTTGTCGATAATCGGATTAAAATCACTCATATAATTACGTTTTTATGGTTGTGCCCCAAAGATAAGACTTGGCTATGCCATCAAAAGGCACATCGAGCATTTATCTTTGTTTCCGACAACCCACAAAAAAAGAGTGGACCGTCGTACACTCACCGCAGGCCTCGCCAGAAGCCCCTAAGTACATGCACAAACAGCCCACCCAAAAGGTAAGCGCGTTTGTGCCTTGTACTTGTATGAACCTGGCGAGTTCGCGGCGAGAGGCACTCTCGTCATTAATATGGTGTGAAATTACCGATTTTCTACATATCTGCCAAATTGTTATTATTTAACATTTCTATCTATTGGCTGCTAAAACAAGCAGCGCGTTCCATTGCGGTCGATATAAAACCACTCCCTATTATATTTGACCGGAGTACAGCCCTCTCTGAAATACATCTCACTTGTGGTATATATTGGCGGAATAACTACCTCTCCCGCTGTATTTATCCAACCTTTCTTTTCGATATGATTCCTCTTAAAAAATGCTGCCCGTCCTTCGGAAAAATTAGCAACCGGATGGTTGAATTTATACGGGATTATCATTTCTCCGTATTTGTTTAAAAACCCAATCTTTCTGCTATCTCTATGGTAAACACGCGCAAGACCATCTGAGAACCATATCGTAGATTTGTCTCCTACATAAAAAGTAGGCTTAACGAGGATATCCCCGTTCATATCAGTCCACCCCCAAAGACCTTGCACCTTAACGCATATAATGCCCTCATCGGGATATACTTTCAGATTATTATATTTGCAGGGGATGATAGTTTCTCCGGCTAATGTAATCACGCCATATTTTCCACCGGTTTTAACTACAATACATTGATCCGTAACATAGCTTACATCGTCATAGATAAAGTCCAACGCAGTTTCCCCGTTTCGGGAAATCAGCCCATGATTGCCATTGACGGCAGCACTAAAATAGTCGGGCAAGGCGACTGAGTCGGAGTACGGTAAAATATCAAGGCGATTATATTTCGCCGGAATTACCCATTCTCCATTTTCATTTACAGCGCCCCACCTCTCCGAAAAATCCATTACGGAGATTATCCCATTGTTACTATTTCCTATCGCACCAATGCTCCGCACACCTAAATCCCGATTCCCGTCTTTCGTACCAATAAGCCGCCAATCATCGCCGAATGGATTATCTGACTTGTGTGCTATAATATGTGTATGCGAAAACACCTTGACTAAATCGAAAACATCCCGCATATCTTCCGACATATCAAAGGCATCTCCTACTAACTCCCTATGAGGATATTTAAACACGATATTTCCTTGGCGGTCGATTACGCAGAGGTTGGGTTCTGCATCTACTACTTTTGCATAACCGCATGGAGAAAATAATACCCCTGTAATAAATTTGCAGTCAATTATTTCTTCTCCTAAGGTATTGATATACCCAAATCTTGACTCTTTACCTGTCCTTTTGTAAACTCCGGCAATTCCATCGCGAAAATAGCTTAGACTATGGTATTTATTGTTCATGTCTTTAACGATAAAATTTCAGCATCGCCTCCGCATGGCGTTTAATTTCCTCTCGGAGTCGTACCGGCTCCAACACTTCTATGTTCTCGCCATGCGACAACAACTCCTGTACAAAGTCGTAGGTAATCAGCACGAAGTATTGGAAGTCAGCATAGTCAGGCTTTTTATCAATCTCTTTTTGTGAGGCATGCAACGGCAGCGAGAGTATATATTCAGCCTGCTCGCCGTAAACACGGATTTTCACAGTGGTAGGCTTGTCGTCAACGCTCCATGTAATCCCGAAACTGTTGCCGAAAAAATCATCCTCGTTCATGTCCGGCATCGTGAAGCGTTCCGCTGTCCGACTCAAACGCTGCAACCGGTCGAGCGAGAACGTATAAATTCGCCCCATTTCCCGGCAGTAGCCCACCAAGTACCAACGTCTGCGGAATAACTTTAGAAAATATGGTTCTACCATATATTCCGCCGGTTGGTTCTCGTGGAATCGTTGGTACTCAATAGTTATCACTACTGACTCATTGATTGTATCAATGATCGGACGCAAAAAATGCTCCCCGGCAGGCGCAGGCTCAAACAATACGCGATTCCGTAGCTTGGCGTCTCCGGCGATTATGTTTTTCAATGACAGGGTTTCCACAATCCAACCCGTCAGAGCGTTCTGCCCAACATCTTCGGGGTATTTTATGCGGTATTTATTTCCCTTAATACATTCTATTTCGATGTCGAATATATCGGGGATGTCACGGTCTATATGGTTGCGAAACGTCCTCGGCGCATATTCTTCCCCGCCGGACATTTCAGTATCAGCCTGCCAGCGCTCTGATATTTCACGCCTGCTTATACCGTTGTCACCAGCCCTGTAAATCGTGTCGAGCAGCCATATCAGGCGTTTTACAGTATTTCCTACTTTCTCTCTTCCCATTGTTCTTTGAATTTGTTACCACAAAGATAGAAATAAGCTGTGCCATTTTAAGGCATAGATGCTGTAGAATACCTATACAGCATTTGCTCTGATTGATCCTTGATTTTCCCAGACTTTGCGCATGACTTTCTTGAGTCCTTTTGCATCGCTGTTTACATATATTCGCGCTATGGCGAGGTCCTTATCCCCAAGAAGCTGCGCGACTTCAAATTCATTCGCGCCGTTGTTTGCGAGGTTGGTAGCGAACGTGTGCCTGCTGACATGAAAACTCAGATGTTTAGATATGTTCGCCATTTTAGCCAACAGTTTTAGATTATTGTTGATGGTCTGCCCCTCGATGCGGTCGAAAACATACTCGCCGGTGCGGTTATGACCGTTCAGCATTATAATTGCCAGCGCCTGATTGCTCAACGGAACATGGACGTTATTGCCGGTTTTGACCTGCACCTTTTCGAGAGCCTCGTACCGGCCGTTGCTCTGGATAAGATGCTCCCACTTCAAATCCTGCATATCCGAGTAGCGTAGCCCCGTTTCGCAGCAGAAGATGAACATTTTATGCGACAGCCTCATGGAGCGAATAGCATCTGCCGGTAACTTGATCTCTTTGAAACGCTGATACTCGTCGGAATCAAGGAATACCGTGCGACCTTCACATTTCGGAAATAGATTATTGTAATGATTGAAAGGGTTGTCTATCGTGTAGCCCTCGTGAATGGCGTACCGTATGACCGCACGCAGCCCCACCAGCCGCTTTGCAACAGTCCCGTTCATGTTTTCTCGCTCGTCTTGAAGATATTTCCGGTACTCGCGGACGAATCCAAGATTTATGTTCTTTATGGAGACAAGTTGCCCGTATCGTTCTTTTGCAAATTCGCAGACGATTCTTTTGTGGGTCTGGTAATTGATGATCGTATTGCTGCGCTTGTCAAAAGTTCGGAGGTAGTCGATATACAGGTCAAAAATCTCTTCCAACGTGGCGCTGTCGCGTTTCTTTTCTGTCCGAGGTGCAACTATAGCATCTTTGTTTAACAACGACCTGATTTCCTCGATAGTGGTTTTGTCAAGATTGCCGTCGAGTGTCCGCTGGATAACGAATGCCTCGAAATCAGATTCCGTATTTTTTAGGTAACGGTTCGCTGTGATGGCGTAGGCGCTCGTGCCTTTGATGCGGCATTTGCTTTTATCCCAATCTGCCGGACGAGCATGATATTGCGTAGGCAGTTTCGTGTATCTGCCCTGACAAAGGATTTTGAGGTCGATCCGTTTTTCCTCGGTTTTTGTGTCGAGGTCAGTCCGCAGAATAGGTTTGATTTTAACTTTCATAGTGTTGATCTTTTAATCGTTGTACGAAGACCGTTCTTCCCTTACATATAGTACCGGAGCGGGCTTGCACAAGTGGGAAATTTTCCCTTCTCGAACACTAATTAAGCTAATTGTTTTATATTCAGATCAATGGTGCGATAAAATATTTCTTGATAAGATAAATTGAGTTTGCAAACTATCTTAAAATGAGTATTTTTGGAATCTATTTGTTACAAATCAAGAATAATGCATAAAACGATCAACTTAACAGAGGCTGAGGTAAACGAATTCACCATTAGACAAGAGAATCATTTTTTTGATAGAAAGTCTAAGGCAGTCGATGGGAAGGGTATACAAAAAGCCATAACTGCCTTTGCCAATGCAGATGGAGGGGATGTGATCATAGGCGTAAAGGACGAAAAAGATGAACCAGACTCAAAAAAGCGATGGGATGGCTTTATTAAGTTAGAAGACTGCAATTACATATTTCAAAATATACAGGAAATAACACCATCGGTATCTCATTCAGTTTGCTATCTTAAGCATCCAGTATATAAAACTTTTGCAGTTCAGATTACCATAGATAAAGGCTCTGCCGTACATTCAACGTCTAATGGTACCATATATGTACGGGCTGGAGCGCAATCGACCCCTCTTAAAGAGCATCAAAGAATAACAGAATTATCCTTTGCAAAGGGAGAGCGTACTTATGAAGATACCATCTTAAAAGAAAGGTCTGCTGAAGATGTTTTTGAGAGTGCTGAAATAAAACGATTCCTGAATGATTATTCCCCTGCGACCAGTCCTGTTGATTTTTCATTAAATCAAGATTTGATAGATCGCAAAACATATGAGCCAAAGGTTGCAGGGATATTGCTTTTCAATGATAATCCCATAGCAATTTTGCCGCGAAAATGTGGCATCAAGATTACCAGATACGATACATCTGAGTTGATTCCTGAGAGAGAGCATCTTAAAGAGCAAGTTACTATTGAGGGCAGTCTTTACAATCAAATCCAGAAAGCAATAGAAGAAATATCTCGAATAATGTCGAGCGTTAGTATTTATACTTCAACTGGGTTGGAGAGGGTGAAATATCCTCCCGAAACAATCCATGAAATAGTTGTCAATGCAGTGATACATCGAGATTATTCTATAAGTGATGACATTCAAATATTAATATACAACGATCGCATAGAAGTAATAAGTCCCGGTAAGCTACCTGGCTACATTACTGTAGAAAACATCTTAGATGAACGATTTACACGTAATGCCAAGATAGTCAGGAATCTACATAAATATAAAAATGCGCCTAATAAAGATATAGGAGAGGGGCTTAATACTGCTTTCCAAAAAATGGCAGACTGGAAATTATCAAAACCTCAAATATGTGAAGAAGGAAGTTCTGTCAAGGTGATTATTTCACATACGCCATTAGCGAGTCCAGAGGAGATGGTTTTAGAATATCTTCATAATAATCCTAAAATAACAAATGTTATTGGCCGTGGATTAACTAATATTAGATCAGAAAATGTCATGAAAAGAGTTTTCTACAAGCTTCGTGATGAAGGATTGATCGAACCTATAATTAGTCGAAAAGGGAACTCTACAGTAGCATGGCGAATAAAACCCGTTAAGGAAGGTGAAACAAATCGAGGAGAAGCGCATAGAATAGATGCAACACAAGGAACGCTATTTTAATAAGGTTCGATTTTAGGGTTGGAATTTTGGGTGGAAATGACCATTCATGACCCAACGCTGAAATCAAAAAGATCAAGCGGTACGAAAGTTTGATTCATTTGGAGCGATGATACGCCCATATGTTATTTGCGGTGAGACTACATAAAACCCATTCTAGTGATGCTTGGAATGGGGTTTTGTTTTGTCAGGATCGGATTTAGGACATGGGTTACGCTTAAGCGGCTCATGTATTCTCAAATCAAGGATATCACTTCTTCAACTCCCCCAAGAGAAGCTGCAGAGCCGGAGATGCGCATGTTCCATGGTCGAATCCCGGGAGACTATAGTATTTCACAGTCTTGTTGCCGACGCTAAGAAGAGCCTGATACAGGAAATAATTCTCGGCAACGCGCTGCGGCAACTCTATCTCAGGTTGTCCGCATACAAGCGTAATGGGAGCAGTGGCTGCCGTTATATGATAGAGTGGGGCGTACCGGTCGATATAAGGGACGGTTTCGCTCAGTCCCATTTCCGCGCGGATGGCGTTATGTGTCACGCACTGTCCGCTGATAGGCCAGTAAGATACGATATCGGCTGCCGCGTCTATGCCGTATTTTCCCAGATAACCCTTGTCGAGAGCAAGCATCAGGGTGAGGTAGCCGCCCGCCGAATGCCCGGCGACGATGATCTTCGACGGATCTCCACCGTATTGCGCGATATTCTTTTTCGTCCACGCGACCGCCGCGGCCGCATCTTCTATGTAGGACGGATGTTGTGCTCTCGGACTGAGGCGGTAGTTTACCGCCACCACACAGATGCCCTTCTCCTGAAGTTCGGTCGGGATATGTTTCTCGCCTCCGGTCAGCCCGCCTCCGTGGAACCACACTACAACCTGCACGCCGGTCCCGCCGTCGGGATAATAGACATCCGCCATACACCTTTCGGAAGCGTATTTGTCGGCCGTTTCGATACGGTAGGGGATGTTTTTAGCGGTTTTGTAAGCCTGGGCGTGCAGGGCGACGGCTGCAAAGGTAAAAAGTGCGGCGCAAAAGAGGCGTTTGAAAAGTTTCATACTGTCTGTTTTTTTGACGGTTCCGTTTTTCAAAGATATAAATAAAACATTATCTTTGTCTGTTTCGTATGAAGCAGGGGTAATTTTTTGAATTTTATACCGTCCTGAGGGCCTTTATGCGCAAGAATTGCCGGGATTTTGTCCTGATTGCCATGCCTGAATGTGAGAAAACGGCGACAATTGCTTTGCGTGGGAAACATGAGATTGAAAAAGATAATATATAGAACCGACTATGGAAAATAAACTCGAACAGTTAACGCAGAAACTCTACGAAGAGGGCCTCGCCAAAGGGCGCTCAGAAGGAGACAGAATGATATCCGATGCACAGGCAAAGGCGAAGAAAACGATCGCCGAAGCTGAAACTGAAGCTGCCGGTATCGTCAAAAGGGCGCACGCCCAGGCAGAAGACCTTCGTAAAAATACCATGACCGAGATATCGCTGGCGGGGAAACAGGCTATGGGAAGGATCAGGGAGGAGATCGCTTCGATGATCGTCGCCAAAAGCGTTGCGAACGGAGTCAAGCAGGCCAATATGGATCCGGCCTTCATTAAGGAGATACTGTTGGCGGTGGCGAAAAACTGGAACGGCGCTTCGTCGGAAAAAATTGCACTGAAGGCTCTTCTGCCAGCCGATAAACAGAAAGAACTCGATGCGGCTTTCGAAAAGAGCGCCAAGGAACTGTTGGCCGGAGGAATTGAAGTCGGTTACGGCCGGGATGTCCGCAGCGGTTTCAAAGTAGGCGCAAAAGACGGCGGCTATTATATCAGCTTTTCCGACGAAGATTTCGACGCCCTTCTGGGACAATACCTGCGTGAAAAGGTTTTCAAAATCCTGTACGACAAGCAATAATGTTTGGAAGTAAACAATATTACGGCTTGGTTGCGGGCCTATGCGAGTATGCGCTCGAAGCTGACAACAAGGGGTTCGATGCGAAATCTGTCGTTGAGGAGATACGCGCGGAATTCTCTGCCACAGACCGACGCGTACTGGAACTTTTCTACGGTTGGTATGATATAGCCAATATAGTTAACATTCGCGCGGGACGTTCGCAGTTCAATGAACTGGGGAATTTCACGCGCGAAGAACTCGCCGCTGAACTGGAAAAGCCCGAAAATCTTCCAGTGTGGATGGCGAAAGTGGTCGATGCCTACCGTGATCCCGAAAATGCCGATTATGACGAGGTAGACACTTCGTGCCGTTTAGAACGCGCGTTGTTCGAGGCTTATTATGCCGAATGCGCCAGGTCGAAGAACCGCTTTATCCGCGAATGGAACCGTTTCGACCGCAATCTGCGCAACGTGATAGCGGCATACACCGCCCGAAGCAAGGATATGCCGGTTGTAGACAGCCTCGTGGGTTCGGATGACATAGTATTGTCGCTCTCGCGTTCGTCGGCTTCCGATTTCGGATTGAAAGGAGAACTGGAGTACATAGATAACCTGCTCGGCGCGCTGGGCGATCAGGCGAATATCGTCGAGAAGGAACGTACGATAGACCTCATACGCTGGGACAAGGCCGATGAACTTACCGAATTCGAAGATTTCAGCACCGACGTTGTGCTGGCCTATCTGGTGAAGGTAAATATCATACAGCGATGGATGGCGCTCGATCCGCAGACCGGACGCGGGATGTACGAAAAACTGCTTGCCTCGATGAGCGCCGCCGACAAGATACGCGGCCGCCGGAGCAGTCCGAACGACGGGACGGAAGGAGCTGATACCGATAATGCTATCCCGGCTGACGAGAGTAGGTAAGGAATGAAATTTCTCGGCGCCATAGCGATGATATTGTTTGTACATGCAACTGATATGCGGGCTAATCCCAGGATATCGGTCGATGAAAATCTGGAATTCGCTTTTGCTCTGACAACGCTGACCGGTTGCCCGGAGAATGACGGGTCGGGGGCTTTTCCGCTTCATACAACTCTGAACTTCAAACTTAAGGATGGGTATATGGCGTTGCTCGAAGGGTTCCGTTCTTCCGGGGAAATGAGATACATGAAAGAGGTGGAAGCCCAGGGATTCAAGACATATTCGCTCGTTTCAGGTATTTTGGCCGGTGTGGGGCCGGATGTCGATCCGGATTCGGAATGGATCCGCCAACTTCCCCTGTCCGATGAGAAGAAGTCTGCGGTGGTGGATTATTTCCGCGCTTTTTATACCCTCAAGGAGAAAACGGGTTTTTCGGCGGCTTATTCGGCAAACGTAAATGTATATAACGGGATATTGGAAAAGGAAAACCGTAAGGTTTCAATTGCCGGACTGATCAATGAGGTGGAGTCGTTTTTCCGAGATGTGAATTCCTCGTATGAAGTGTTGTTTGTTACATCTATGTGGCCTGGAGGGGCTTCGTGGTCATTCGACGGTAAGGTTTCGATTCTTATGGGGCCGAAATATGTGACAGACGGATTGCCCGATGCCGGAACGACGTCGGAATTGGAACATTTGATAATGCATGAATTTATACACCCCTTTGTCGGACGTCTGTGCGGCCGTAATGCGGAAATTATCGGACAGTATTCCGCCTTGTATGAAGACGACAGGGCTGTTTTTGCAGGCAACCATGTGCCCGACTGGATTTCCGCCGTGGATGAAACCGCAACCCGGGCTGTCGAGGTAATACTTTGCAGCGGTACACAGAAAGAGTTGCAGGAAGCTGTCGCGGAACAGGAGAAACTGGGGTTTAAATATGTTCCGGCATTTGTCGAGGCGTTAGGGATACATTATCTGCCGTACCGGGATACAGTGGCCCTGGATGAGGTTTTTCCGGAGATACTGATTGCAACGTTCAGTTCCGTTACCAATACCTGACACTGAAAATAGAATATAATTAATCAAATAATACATAATGAGTACAAAAGGGCAAGTATCAGGAATTGTCTCCAATATGGTGACCGTGAAGGCCGACGGACCCGTGGTCCAGAACGAGATATGCTATGTCGGAACGGGAGGCACGAAGATGATGGCCGAGGTTATTAAAGTGACCGGTGCCGAAGCCTATATCCAGGTGTTCGACAGCACGCGAGGCCTGAAAGTCGGTGCTCCGGTGGAATTCGCAGGACATATGCTCGAAGCGACGCTGGCCCCCGGCATTCTGTCGCGCAGTTACGACGGCCTGCAGAACGACCTCGAAAAGATGGACGGCCTGTTCATCGAACGCGGCACGATGACCGAGCCTGTCGATTTCGAAGCCAAATGGGAGTTTACCCCGCTTGCGAAAGAGGGCGATAAGGTGGTTGCCGGATCATGGCTGGGCCAGGTGAAGGAAATCTTTATTGCACACAAGATCATGGTGCCTTTCGTGATGGAAGGAACCTATACCGTTAAGAGCATTGCCAAAGACGGGGCATATAAGGTGACCGACACGATCGCTGTAGTGACCGATGCCGCCGGCAAAGACCATAATATAACGATGGTGCAGAAGTGGCCGGTGAAACAGGCCGTGAAAGCCTATGACGAGAAGCCGCGTCCGTCGAAAGTGATGGAAACCGGACTGCGTGCCATCGACACTTTCAACCCCATCGCCGAGGGCGGTACTGGATTCATTCCGGGGCCGTTCGGGGCCGGTAAAACAGTACTCCAACACGCTGTAGCAAAGCAGGCCGACGCCGATATCATCGTGATGATCGCCTGCGGCGAGCGAGCCAACGAGGTTGTGGAGATATTCAAAGAGTTCCCAGAACTGATCGACCCGCACACGGGCAACAAACTGATGGACCGTACCATTATCATCTGCAACACCTCGAACATGCCCGTCGCTGCGCGCGAAGCTTCTGTCTATACTGGTATGGCCATCGGTGAATACTACCGTGCAATGGGGCTTAAGGTACTGATCCTGGCCGACTCGACCTCGCGTTGGGCGCAAGCCCTCCGCGAAATGAGCAACCGCCTCGAGGAACTTCCCGGACAGGACGCTTTTCCGATGGACCTGTCGGCCATTATTTCGAACTTCTACTCGCGCGCCGGTCTGGTTTGCCTGCCGGGTGGCCATACAGGCTCGGTGACGTTTCTCGGAACCGTGTCGCCGGCGGGCGGTAACCTCAAGGAGCCGGTAACGGAATCTACAAAAAAGGCAGCACGCTGTTTTTACGCCCTTTCGCAGGCAAGGGCCGATAGCAAGCGCTATCCGGCCGTCGACCCGCTGGACAGCTATTCAAAATATCTGGAATACCCCGAAGTCAGCGACTATCTCGACGATACAGTCGAAGACGGTTGGGTGGCTAAGGTTTTGCGTGGCAAGATATTGGTGCAGAGGGGCAAGGAAGCTTCCGAACAAATAAACATCCTCGGTGACGACGGTGTTCCTCTGGACTACCACGAGCGTTTCTGGAAGAGCGAGCTGATCGACTTCGTGATCCTGCAGCAGGACGCTTTCGATACGATCGACTCATATTGCTGTTTCGACCGCCAGAAATACATGTACAACATGGTGTTGGATATATGCGGACGGAAGTTTGATTTTGCCGGTTTCGAGGAATGCTCGGCGTTCTTCAAGGATCTGATCAACATGTTCAAACAGATGAATTACTCGGAATTTAAGAGTGATGAGTTTATGGATTACCAAAAGCGGATAGAAGAAAAAGTGTCTAAAAAAGAAGCGAAATAGGTTATGGCGACTACTGCATTTCAGAAAATATATACCAGAATAGACAATATCACCAAGGCGACCGTGACGTTGCGCGCGTCGGGCGTCGGCAATGATGAACTGGCGACGGTGGGCGGAAAACTGGCTCAGGTGGTGAAGATACAGGGCGACGAGATCACCCTGCAGGTATTTGCCGGTACAGAAGGGATCGCGACTAACGACGAAGTGGTTTTCTTCGGGGAACCGCCCGTGCTGAGGGTGGGAGACAACCTTGCCGGACGCTTTTTTAACGCTTACGGACGTCCTGTCGAGGGGGGCGAACAGCTCGAAGGCGAGCCGCGCGAGATAGGCGGCCCAACCGTTAATCCCTACAAAAGGCTCCAGCCCAGCGAACTTATTGCAACGGGTATAGCAGGGATCGACCTTAACAATACAATCGTTACCGGACAGAAGATACCGTTCTTTGCCGACAGCGACCAACCGTATAACCAGGTTATGGCCAATGTCGCCCTGCGCGCGCATGCCGATAAGATCATCTTGGGCGGCATGGGTCTGACTAACGACGATTACCTCTATTTTAAGAATGTGTTTGAGAGCGCCGGTGCGCTCGACCGTATAGTCAGTTTCGTTAATACGACCGAGAATCCGCCGGTGGAACGCCTGCTCGTGCCGGATATGGCGCTGACCGCTGCTGAATATTTTGCTGTGGACAAGGGCGAAAAGGTGCTCGTTCTGCTGACTGACATGACGATGTATGCGGATGCATTGGCTATCGTGTCTAACCGTATGGATCAGATTCCTTCGAAGGACTCGATGCCCGGTTCGCTCTACAGCGACCTTGCCAGGATTTACGAAAAAGCGGTGCAGTTGCCCAACGGAGGTTCGATTACGATCATCGCGGTGACTACACTTTCGGGCGGCGATATCACCCATGCTATTCCCGACAACACGGGCTACATTACTGAGGGGCAGTTGTTCCTCCGTAACGATACCGATACCGGCAAGGTCATTGTCGATCCGTTTCGCAGCCTTTCGCGTTTGAAGCAGTTGGTGATCGGGACGAAAACCCGCGAAGACCACCCGCAGGTGATGAATGCGGCCGTTCGTCTGTATGCTGATGCCGCCAATGCCAAGACCAAACTCGAGAATGGTTTTGACCTTTCGGATTACGATGAACGTACACTGAAATTTGCTTATGACTACTCGGAAAAATTGCTGGCGATAGACGTTAACATCGATATCACCGAGATGCTCGACACGGCGTGGAAGTTGTTTGCAGAATATTTTACCCCTGCAGAGACTGCTATCAAACAGGGATTTATAGATAAATTCTGGCCAACTATTAACGATTAGTTATTAGCGAGACGAAGGAGAGCGTTTTAAAGATTAAGAGTTTTAAGTTTGCGGTAAGGATTGTGAATCTGTACAAATATTTGTGTGAGAACAAGAAGGAATTTGTGTTGTCTAAACGGATATTAAAGTGGAACTTCTGTCGGCGCAATGGTATATGAAGCCAAATACGCCGGAAGTGAAGCCGATTTTGTTCACAAGCTGGGCGTAGTTCAAAAAGAGATCAATGAAACGATTTATTGGCTTGAATTGATAAAAAACAGAATATATTTCTAAAGAAGAGTATGAAAGTATTAATTCTGACGCGATTGAACTCATCAAATTGATAACCGGCTCTATCGAAACAGTTAAGACCAAACTAATCACTAATCGTTAATAACTATATCGTTGATAAAGTTTCAATACAACAAAACGTCGCTGGGCGATCTTGACAAGCAGCTCAAGATGCGCCGGCGTGCGCTTCCTACCATCAAGAGCAAGGAGAGCGCGCTGCGTCTCGAGGTGAAGAAAGCCAAAAATACGGCCGAGGGATTCCAGGAGCGGCTGGATGAACTCACCGCGCGATACACTTATATGAAGGCTCTGTGGGGGGAATTCGACGCCGGTCTGGTACGCATCGAGGAGGTGAAACTGGCCGAAAGCAAGATCGCCGGGGTAAGGATACCCGAGTTACAGGAGGTGGTCTTCTCGGAGAAGCCTTACGACCTTTTCAGTTCTCCGGCATGGATGGCCGACGGCGTGGATCTGGTCAAAAAAATCGGAGGTCTGATGGTCGAGTCGCAGGTATTCGCATACAAGGCCGAACTTCTGGACCGCGCCCGCAAAAAGACCACCCAGAAAGTGAACCTCTACGAAAAGGTGCAGATCCCCGGCTACGAAGAAGCGGTACTGAAGATCAAACGGTTCCTGGAAGACGAGGAAAACCTCTCCAAGAGTTCGCAGAAGATAGTTAAACAAAGGCACGAACACGCGCCGCGGGTATGATCCCGTCGCCCGAACCCCGACATTCAGCGCTTTAGCGTCGGCGCGAGGTGAGGCGGGTGAAGCAATAAAAAGACGAAAGGAAACAGATTATCGGGCTTATGATAGTCAGAATGAATAAATACACTTTCGTGGTGCTCGGAAGGCAGCGCGAAGAGTTTCTGGAAAGCCTGCAGGAGTTGGGCATGGTCGATGTCACGACCTCCGGATGGGAGCCAACTGACGAGGACCGTCAGTTGATGGCCCAGATCGACCGTCACCGAGAGGCGGCGGAATACCTTTCTGCCCTGGTAAAAAGTGAAGGCTTTAAACACGGTGAGCCTTACGACACGGGCGCCGAGGCGTTCGAGAAATATTCGGCTGCGCGGAAAGAAACTGCAGCCATCGACGCCGAGATCGCGAGGTACGAAAAAATGGCGTCGGATATCCGTCCGTGGGGACATTACGATCCCAAAACCCTGCGCCGCCTGGCTGAGCAGGGAGCTGTGATGCGTTTCTTTACCGCTTATGCCAGCGAATTCTCCAAAAAACGCGAAGAGTGGGGCGAGGGTCGCATCCTTGAAAATATCAATAACGAAGCCGGCATCGCCTATTTTGTCGTGATCGCCGCCCCGGAGGACGAGATACAGATAGATGCGCAGGAAGTCAGGCTGCCGGCGGATAGCCTTCAAGCCATAGAAGCTAAGATCGGAGAGTTGACCGAAGAACTGCACGGCTGGGACAAAGTTTTTGCAACGGCCGCCGCGACGCTGCCGGAGATCGAGGCCGAAGGCGAAAGGCTCAAGGAGAGGCTGCAGCTCAAGCAGGCAGTGGTGTGTGGACGGGAAGCCGCCGACGGTTCGCTTGTTATTATGGAAGCGTGGGCACGAGAGAAACAGGAGGCCGAAGTCGACCGGATGTTGGAAGAGTATCCCGGTGTTATCTTTATCAAGGAGAAGCCGACGATGGACGATGCGACGCCGGTCGAGATCAAAAACAGCAGATTCGCCAGCCCGTTCGAGTTTATAGGCGACCTGTATGCCAGACCCAGGTACGGAAAAATGGACCTCACGCGATGGTTCGCGCCATTCTTCATGCTCTTTTTCGGGATGTGCATGGGCGACCTGGGCTATGGTTCGATGATCCTTATCGGGGGGCTGGTATTGACGCTCACCAGTAAAAAAGAGTCGATGAAACAGATAGGCCGCCTCACCATGTGGTGCGGAGGCGCCGCAGTCGTGGTAGGGTTTCTGATGGGAGCTGCATTCGGTGCGCCGCTCGGCGATATGAAGGTCTTCGAACCGATCAAACGTATATTCATAGATTCGAATACGATATTCTACCTCGCCATAGGGATAGGCGTTTTCCAGGTGTTGTTCGCTATGGTGCTCAACATCATTACTACGATACGCGCTTTCGGTATTAAGGAGGCTTTCGCAAGCCTCGGATGGTTCATCACGCTTGCGAGTTGCATTACTGGGGGCGCGGTCGCCTATATCACAAATAGTCCCTTCTCCGGGGAGACTCCTTTCTCGATAGATATGGTGCCTTTATGGGCATGGATATCCGCCGGGATCGGAATGTTCATGGTGCTGTTCCTCAATTCGCCCGGAAAGAACCCCCTGGCAAATCTCGGAAGCGGCCTGTGGAACATGTTCAATAACATTACAGGCCTTCTGGGCGACACTCTGAGCTACATCCGCCTGTTTGCGATAGGCCTTTCCGGAGGCGTACTCGCCATGGTATTCAATCAGATCGCGTTTGCAGTTTCTCCCGATATCCCTGTTGTGGGCCAATTGGTGACATTGACTATATTGTTATTGGGGCATACGCTCAACCTGTTCATGTCGACCCTGTCGGCCATAGTGCATCCGCTTCGTCTGACGTTCGTGGAGTTTTACAACAATGCCGGTTTCGAGGCCAGCGAACGCGTGTTCGAACCGCTGAAAAAATCAAAAAAAATCTAACAATCTAAATAACAACAAACTAAAAAGTAGAATTATGACAACAGCAATTATTTTGGCCTATGTCGGAGTTGCGTTTATGGTAGGCCTTGCCGGTCTGGCAAGTGCCATAGGTACATCCATCTGCGGTATTACTGCCGTTGGCGCGATGAAGAAAAATCCGGGTAAGTTCGGCAGTTACATGATCATGTCGGCCCTTCCCAGTACCCAGGGACTTTACGGTTTTGCCGCTTACTTCCTTATCAGCGGTTTCCTCACGCCGGAGATAACAATGCTGCAGGCTGCAGCCATATTTGCGGGTGGTCTGATTATGGCTTTATCAAGCATATCGAGTTCATATATGCAGGCCAGAGTTTGTGCCAACGGTATCGCTGCGGTGGGCAATGGCCACGACGTTATGGCGAAGACCATGATCCTTGCGGCATTTCCCGAGCTTTACGCCATCCTCGGTCTTGCTGCCGTGTTCCTGATGAGCATTGCCATATAGAGGTCGAATCTGGATAACAAAAAAGGATTTCCCGGACAGGAAATCCTTTTTTTGTTTCTAACGCCGCCTGGTTTTACTAATCTGCGAGTCCGAGTATTTCCTGCATGCGCCGGCCGACTTCGTCGTTGTTGAGAACGCCTGTGAATTTCTCTGCCCCCGTACCGTAGGCGAAAAGCGGTATCATGCTTCCACTGTGGCCCCCGGTTGCGAATTCGAGCGTTACCCCGCTTTCGGCCTTCAGGAAATCGACATTGCCCGGAACGATGGAAAGGCCGCCGGTTTCGTGGTCGGCAAGCACTATGACGAGGGTGCCCGGATGCTTGTCCGCATAATCGAAGGCTACTCCGACAGCATCGTCGAACTCGTGGGTTTCCGCAAGCATGCTTCTCCCGTTGTTGGCATGAGCGGCGCCGTCTATCTGCGATCCCTCCACCATCATGAAGAATCCTTTGCCGCGGCTGTTGTTGGTGAGTATTTCGAGAGCTTTGCCTGTAGCTTTAGGCAGGTACCGGGGATCGCGTCCGTCGGTTATAAACGGTATACCGTAAGTCCCGCCAGGATATATGGCCATTGCGTTGCCTTCAGTGATCCCGTCGAGGCTTTCCAGATCTTCAGTCACGGTATATCCCTGTGATACAAGCTCTGATATAAGGTCCAGGCCGTCAGCCCGCTCCTCCATATACTTGCGTCCTCCGCCTATAGCCACATCAATGTTGCTTGCAGCAAGTTGTTTAGCAATGTTTTCGTATTCGCCGCGATCTTTATTATGCGCGTAGAAAACGGCTGGTGTTGCATGTGTAAGGGCTATCGAAACGACCAGTCCTGTGGCCATTCCGCGATCTTCGGCCTTTTCGAGTATGGTTTTCATGGGATTGCCCAGCGTATCGACGCTCAGGTACGAATTATAGGTCTTGTGTCCCGTGGCATAGGTAGTGCCTGAAGCTGCTGAATCCGTGACGCGGTTGTTATAAGAGTAGGTTTTGACCAGTCCGGTAGCGGAGGCCCTTTCCATATTTATGGGTTCGTAGCCGTTGTCGATCATAAGTGAAGTAACATGCCCTACGCCCATACCGTCGCCGACCATAAGGATCAGGTTTTTGATTTCAGGCTCTTTTTTTCCGCCTTTTGCGTCCGTTTGTAAAGGAATAGCCAGTGCAAATGCCGTAATTACGGCCAGTGTCACAAAATATTTTCTCATTTCGGTTTTGTTTTGTCGGGGGATGAACGTATGAATGCAAATGTAATCATTTTAAATCGGGAATCCATTAAAATTGATTAACTTTACAATAAAATTCTGATAAGCGGATGGTGAAAATCCTTGTTACGGGAGGCCTGGGACAGCTAGGGCAGGAACTGCGGGGTCTGGCGGCCAGCGAAAATTTTTCGTGGTTTTTTACAGACTTCGGCGAACTCGATATAGCCGATCCGGAGGCGGTGGAAAGTTTGTTTGCGCGCGAGCGTCCGGACGTTGCGGTGAATTGCGCTGCGTGGACGGATGTCGACGGTGCGGAAAACGATCCGCAGGGGGCTTTCCGCGTTAATATGAATGGTCCGCAAGTGCTTGCACGAGTGGCGGCACGGTTGGGCACGGCGTTAATACACATTTCGACAGATTTTGTTTTCGACGGGTTAGGCCACCGGCCGTATACGGAATATGACGAACCACGTCCGTTGAACGTTTATGGAAAAAGCAAGCTTGCCGGTGAACAAGCCGTATTGGAGTCCGGATGCTGCGGAGCGATAATACGCACATCTTGGCTGTATTCGCCTTACGGACGTAATTTTGTGAAGTCGATACTTGAAGCGGCATCGAAAAAGACTGAAATACGCGTGGTGTCAGACCAATGGGGCAGTCCCACAGCGGCTGCCGGACTTGCCGGAGCCATAGTACGGATGATACCGGGGTTGGTTTGCGAACCGCATCCGGCGGAGATGTACAATTACTGCGGCAGCGGCGTCGCAAGCCGCAGTGAGTTTGCTGCAGAGATCGTAAGACAGGCGGGATTGGACTGTAAGGTCGTTCCGGTGGCATCGTCTGAATACCCCATGGTAGCCGCAAGGCCCGCATATTCTGCGCTCGATACCTCTAAAATAGAGCGGACTTTCGGGATAATTCCACGCTGTTGGCAGGACGAACTTTCAGACTGTTTGAATTGTTCTGCGAAGCAAAATAATCACTGAAGGAAGCCTGCGAGTCGGCCGTAGCCGGGCGGGAACAGCTGACGGAGGTAACTAAAAGGGTACAATCCCTAAAGTTCTGCTTCGATAACACAAATTAAATTCATTTGATACCTCAACAGGGCTGCGAAGAGATCCTTTAAACTGAGAACTTGAAATAATTTGTATAGAATGGACGTTAAACTGCCGCCGGCATGGAAAGAATTGCTATGGCCGGAATTCGATAAGCCGTATTTCAGGGACCTGACCGGTTTTGTGCGGTCGGAATATGTGGCCGCCGCCAATCATACCGGGCCTGCGGTCTATCCTGCTGCAAAGAACATTTTCCGTGCGTTCGACAAGTGCGGTCTCGACGAATTGAAGATCGTCATCATCGGGCAGGACCCATATCACGGTCCGGGGCAGGCCAACGGACTCTGCTTCTCAGTCAATGACGGAGTCCAGTTCCCACCGTCGTTGCGTAATATCTTCAAGGAGATCCAGGATGAACTCGGGATGCCCGTTCCCGGAACAGGAAATCTGGACCGTTGGGCCGAACAAGGGGTACTGCTTCTCAACGCTACGCTTACAGTTCTCGACGGACAGCCGAATTCCCATTCCGACAAAGGTTGGCAGATATTTACCGATGCCGTCGTCGAAGCTCTTGCCGATACGAAAGATGAGATCGTTTATATGCTGTGGGGCAGTTTCGCACAGAAAAAAGGTGCAAAGGTCGATCCCACGCGCAACTGTATCCTGAAGGCAGCCCATCCCTCGCCGCTGTCGGCACACAATGGTTTTTTCGGATGCGGCCATTTCCGCAAAGCAAACGAATACCTCGAAAGCATAGGTAAAACCCCAATAAAATGGTAGAGACAATAGAGATAAGGCGTGAATACCGCAACCCGAGCAAGGTTGTGATTGGTGATGCGCTGCCGCTTTTGGCAGATTGCCTGCCGAAAGACCGCCGTGTAATAGTTATAACCGATCCCAATGTTTTCAGCCTCTACGAGGACGTTATCGGACAATACGAACACATAATTATTCCGACCGGGGAGGAGAATAAAACCCTTGGGACGGTTGGGGAAATCTACCGGCGTCTGATTGCAATGGGAGCCGACCGCAAATGTTATATCGTGGGTTTCGGAGGTGGGATTGTCACGGACATTACCGGATTTGCCGCCTCGACATATCTGCGTGGAGTGGAATTCGGTTTCGTAGCGACTTCTCTGTTGGCACAGGTGGATGCCAGCGTCGGCGGTAAAAACGGGGTGAACGTCGACGGATACAAAAACATGGCAGGCACATTCAATCAGCCTGATTTCGTGCTGTGCGACACGGGGGTCCTGCAGACACTACCCGCCAAGGAGTTTCGTGCAGGGCTTGCCGAGATGATAAAGGCCGGCATCGTGGACGATCCGGAACTTTTTGCAATGTTCGAGTTGCACACGCCTGAGCAGTTGCTTGCCGACCGCGACTTGCTTACGCGTGCCATAACGGCCGCGATACATGTTAAGGCGCGCATAGTCGAAACGGACGAACGCGAAGCCGGCGAACGCCGCAAACTAAATCTGGGGCATACCGTTGCACATGCGGTCGAGAAGTTTTCGCGCCGGTACAACCATGGCGAGGCAGTCGGTATCGGACTGGCCGCGATAGCCGATATTGCCGTGAAACTCGGGATGCTTCCAGTGCAGACGCGCGACCGCATTGTCGCAGTGGTTGAAAAAGCCGGACTGCCCGTCACATCAAATCTCCCGGGATCCGCGGTCATTGCAGCATTGACACGCGATAAGAAAGTCGAGCAGAGCGCTGTTTGGCTCGTCGTTCCACGTGCGATAGGCTGTGTGGAGATCCGCCGCACGGGGTTCGAGGAACTGGAGGAACTTTTCTGAGGAATGTCATATAATGAAGAAGGTTGGCCTGTGTTGGGCCAACCTTCTGTTTTGAAGAGTGTAGCGATTATTCTGCGGGTGGAGTGATCGTAACAGTCACAGCATTGCTGGGCGGGCCTAGAACAGCGTTCGGGTCGCTGTAGTGTCCATAATACACCGCCTTAACGGTATATGTTCCTGATTCTGTGAGATACTGGCGCTGGCCTTCTTCGGCCCACATGAATAAGGCATTATACATTTGGTCACCATTGAACAGTGCGTAAAACTGAACCCCTTCCTGAACGTCGGATAGCTCTATGTATGTTCCCTCTTTGTCGTTCCCTGCTGTAAGGGTTGCGCCTTTGGCGGGCATTACGAACGTTACCGTATGCAGATTGCTTTTCTGGACGTCTTTCATGGCTTCGAAATAATCGTCGCCTTCGTAGGTTTCGTCAGTGTTATAGCCCCAGTACTGGAATGTGTAGGTACCGAAACTTTCCAGGCCGAAAGCTTCGAGAACTTTGTCTTCGCTGTTGCCTTCGCCAGAAAATACAGGATCGCCGTTCCCGTCGATAATGAACAATTCATGCCTCTCTAGACCGGTAAAAGGTGTGAAATTGAGCGTAACGCCCAGATAGTTGGAAAAGGTCGGGCCCCAAAGTGTGACGTCGTCGCCGCCAGAGGTGGTTCCGGCCAGTTGGGTCACCTTGACGTCGATGTAAATGGAAGGCATTAGTGTGAGTTTCAGGCGGACAACGGCTGTGCGTTTGGAGCCGGCGTTGGCTTTTGCCGTAGCGGTAATGGTATTTTCACCGGTTGTGCCGCTCGTGGGATCGATCTCCAGCCATTCGGCTTCATTGCCGCTTATGATTTCGGCCGTCCAGTCTACTGTGGCGGTGACTTCGATTGTGCGCGTTGCGCCTTCGGGATTGACGTCGGTGATCTCGTACTTGTCCAGGTCGATTTTGTAATCGCCATCGGGATCATCCACTTTACCGTCGCAGGCTGCGAATGTGATTGCCGCGAACGTCATCATAAGAAAGAACGGTTTTCTCATATAATCTTAGTTAAGGGTTAGAATTGGTTAGTTCTTTGCCGGGGACAGGGTAAAGGTAATATATTTTCGCTTAATAACCAATCTGTTAAATAAAAAAGCCTCCCGTGAATCCGGGAGGCGCTTTGATAAGAGAAATATAAGCGCCGGCTCTAATAAGAAGGATTGGTGCTGCGGTTCGCAAAACTGTTCCATGTGGTAGTGCTGCTCTTTACCGTCGAAAGCTGTGCCGACGCCAGCCCATCGATGTTGCCGAAGAATGTATAGCCGGTTTCCTGTTCGACGGCGCTGACCGAGGTCTGGAAATTAACGTATGCGCCCTGGTTCTGGTTGTCTGCATAATTCTGCGGCCAGATGAATCCCACGCTGTCATACTTGCGCGAAGCGGTGCCGGAATCATATTTAGACCATAATATGACTTTGAAATAACCGTCGGGTACGCGGCATGGCCGGTTGCTTTTGTCGTTGATGTATCTGGGGGCGGCAGAGTTCAGCAGCGGACCCGTGACGACATAAAGCGTATCCTGGTTTACGGTGGTGTTTACGGCCAGTGTCCGTATCGCGGTCTCGAGTCCTACCCATGCCCCCTGGTTCAGCTTGTTGTATTGCGGCGTGACGTTGGTCGTCATATATGTCTGGTGCATGGCCGAAAGTGTTCCGTTACGGTCGGCGCTCGCTATCTGATGTCCGCGATCCATGTGGTCGGTGTCGTAGGTGCCGTAAGTACCGCTTATTATGTTAGGTTGGGCGCTTATGGGGATGTCGCCCGAGTCGTCATACTGCCAGTTCTCGTTTCGGGAGATGCTGCCCAGGTGGACGTTCTTGTTTATAGGGTATGCCACCCACAATGCGAGTTTCTCCGACATGTCGAACAGTACCGAATAGTTGCGGCCTGTTTTATTGTCTTTCATGGTGGTATGATACGCCTTGCCTCTCAGTCCGTCGCCCGATATCTTGTCTGGCAGCTCGATCCAGGTTTTGCCGGCGAGCGGCGTGTCCGTTTTGAAATCCTGGTTTATGGCGACATTGAGTGTGGCCACGCCGCCCGCCGCAAACTGTATCTTTTGCCCTGCCGTGACGGTGCCCTTGACCGCCTGTACATTGGTGTAGACGGTTATGGTATAGGTTTCACCGGCGGCTATCGTGAACGGGAACGAGGTGAACCAGGCGTCGAATGCGCCTGCGGCCGACGGACCCGCGCCATCGGGATAGGATAAGAGGATACTGCTGCCCGAAGGGGCGAATATATCCGGTTTGCTTGTCGTGCCGGTAAGATCGTAGTAGGCCAGGCCTGCGATGTCCGGTTCCCTGTCTACGTAGAATCGTATGCCGGTTACTTTTTCATCATCGGCGAATGGAAACTGGCTGGTGAAAGAAAGTTTCGCGACTGCCAAAGGGGACGAGAATTTCATTTCGCCAAGCTGTATATCGCCCGTAGCCGGAATGTCCTTTGCAACAGGGACGCCCACAAGTACATATGCCGCGGGATCGATACCGTCCGTGGTCGTATTCTGTGAAGCCGGGACGTCTATCACGTATTTGGCAGGATTTGCGGCCCCACTTTGGGAATAGGGATATGCTGCCGCGAAAGTGTGTACGCCGGTTGCGGTCTGCCTGATCTTTCCTGAGAGCATCCCGGATGTGCCCGATGCCGCGACCGAAGAGAGAATGAATTGAACGTTGGAGTTCGACGATGCTCCGGTAGTGTAGACCGAAACCGATTCGCCGTTCTTCCACTTCCAATTATATTGCCCTGCGCCGGTTGCGATGACGGCGTTGGCGGTCGCTTCGACGTCGCGCGGATCAATCTCTCCAGAGGGAGTTCCGTTTCCCGGATCCTTTTCGCATCCGGCCTGGATCATGAATACTGCCGCCAGAAGTACCGGCCAACGGAGGTTAGATATCAGTCTTTTCTTTTTCATAGCGTACAGAGATTAAAAAAACCGGGCAAAAACAGTCCGGTTAGTTTCGTAAATATATGGAATAATTTGAGAAGTCAGCATATTCGCGCTATAATTTTAGGGTCGGTGAGTTCGCGCAGTGCGTCCGAGCCTATCCAACGGGCGGTTTTGTCGCTGCTTGCAGCCAGTTCCCGGGCCATAGCGACCGCGTGGGGATAAAGTGTCTGGCTGCGTTTGCCAGTCTGTCGCAGCGCCCAATTAACGGCCTTGCGTACGAAATTGCGTCCGTCCGTCGAATACTTTGCTATTAGAGGCAGCGCATCCAGGAACTTTCCGTCGGGGGCTTTTTTGTCAGCCACCGCCAATTCGGCTATCAGTACAAAGCCGGCTCGGCGGATGAACTCTTCGTCCGATCCGGCATATTCGTAAATTTTATCGTAAGCAAACGGCGTCCGGCGGAACAGGTTGCCGATGCACATGTCGCAAATATCCCACGAAGTAAATTCAGCCGTCCACCTGTCCATAAGTTCTTCGGTCGTCAATTGCGGCGAGGCTATCATCGGGGCCAAGAGCCGTGCTTCGTGGATGCCTGTGTCCCATACTTCCAATGCGAGCGCATGATTGCGTGCTTTACGCCCTGTCTTGTCGCTTCTCGGTCCCGCGTTGATCTCTTTCGCCACAGCGCGGATGACGGGCACGCGTATGCCCAGCGACCTGTCGTTGGGTATTCCGAAATGCACCTGTTTATCCCTGAATGCGGGATCGGCTTCGGCTTCGAGACGCGCGATTATTTCATTTGCCGTCTTCATATCCGGCAAGGTTTTCTCTAAGTTTACGAGGCAGGCCGGCTGCAACCAGATCGTAGGAGTTGCGTATCTGCTCTTTTATGAAAGCGTCCGTAAGGTCGCCGTCCACCCTGATGGAATTCCAATGGAGTTTGTTGGAATGGAATCCGGGTGTAACCTCCGGATGGCGTTCGCGCAATTCCACGGCAAGGCTTGGATCGCATTTGACCGCGAACCACCTGAAATCGGCCATTCCGGCGTAAACGAACATCTTGCCCATCACTTTGAATACCAATGTGTCTTCATCGAAAGGGGTGCATTCCGTTGCGGCCGGAAGCCTAAGGCAGTATTCTCTGAATTCCAATATATCCATGCTCCAAAATTAATAAAAAAACCGGCATCTCGAGAGATGCCGGTTGGTAATGTGATATGATTCCGGATTTTAGAAACAATACACGCAGGTAAGGCCCAGATTGGCCAGTCCCCATTTGTTAAATTGAGTATGCGAGAATCCGCCGCCATAGGCGATTGCCGGGCCGAAGGCCGGAGACCAGTCGAAAGAAAGGCGCACAGGCGCTCCGTCGAATTCATAACCCAGTTTAGCCATACCCATGGGACCTACGTATGCGTAATGTCCCCTGCCGCCTACATTAAGACCGGCTCCCGCGTCGAAGAACCACTGGCCTCTCGGAGTCCAACTCATATCGGCGATGTTCCAGGCGTAGAGTACGGTGAAGTCTGCGGTAACAGTGCCGCCGCCGTTCGCCCAGTAAGCGCCGAAACGACCTTCCAGATAATTGTCGTTGCCGAATACGCGCTGAACGTCAGCCTGAAATCCCGATCCCATACGTGCACCGACATTCCAACTCTGGGCGGATGCCGACAATGCGGCCAATCCCAACGCCAATGTAAGAACTAATTTTTTCATAATCTTATTCAATTTGGTTTGTATTAATTGCATTTGACTCTCGGATGTTCGGAGCAAAAATAATGTTTTTTCTACGAATAAGCACTTTCTGCCTACAAAATTGTATTCCATCCATAATGGTCGGCCTCTTCGCCGAGTTGTATGGCGCGCAGCCTCTCGTACAGTTTAACGCACCAAGGGCCTGGTTCCAAGCCGTTTCCGAAAATGTATGTCCGGCATTCGTCGGGATCGAAGATTTTACCTATCGGCGATATCACGGCGGCCGTTCCGCAGGCTCCGGCCTCTTCGAAAGTGGCCACTTCCGCAAATTCCACCGCCCTGTCCTCGATTTTCAGGCCAAGGTCTGCTGCCAATGTACGCAGCGACATGTTGGTAATAGACGGCAGGATCGAAGTTGATTTTGGGGTTATGTAACTTCCGTCGCGAATTGCGAAAAAGTTCGCAGCTCCCGATTCGTCTATATATTTCTTCTCTTTCGAGTCCAGATAAAGTACGCTCGGATACCCCTGTCTGTGTGCTTCTTCTCCCGAAAGCAGGCTGGCGGCATAGTTTCCGCCTACCTTTATGTTGCCCGTACCGAGCGGCGCAGAACGGTCGTGACGGCGGTCTACGATAACGCTTATAGGCTTGAAGCCCTCCTTGTAATATGGGCCGACGGGGGTTACGAACACGATGAACATATATTCATTCGCCGGTTTCACGCCTACCTGAGCCCCGGTACCGATCAGCAGCGGACGGATATAGAGCGACGCACCCGTTCCGTAAGGAGGAATGAAGCGTTCGTTTAGTTTGACGGCTTCGACCACCGCGTCGCGGAACAGTTCGGGCGTAGGCGGCGCCATCATGATATGTTCCGCCGTCCGTATCATGCGTTTGGCATTTTCTTCGAGACGGAAAATACGTGTCCTGCCGTCGACGCCTCGGAACGCTTTCAACCCTTCGAAAGCCTCCTGTCCATAGTGCAGGCAGGTGGCCGCCATGTGCATGTGGATGTATTCGTCCTGCGTCGCTTCGATGGGACTCCACTCTCCGTCGCGCCACGTACTGCGGACATTCCAGTCGGTCTTCAGGTACCCGAATCCAAGATTTTTCCAATCGATGTTTTCCATATCCTTATGTTTTTTAAGGTCTATCTGACTGTCGAACCATTGTTTACCTTGCCGGTGGGAGTTACGAGGACGTATTTGCCACTGGCGTCTTCGGTCATCAGCACCATGCCTTTGCTCAGGGTGCCTTTCAGTTCGCGCGGTTCGAGGTTCACCAAAACGGTCACCTGTTTACCCACCATCTCTTCCGGGGTGAAGTGCTCGGCGATGCCGCTCACTATCTCGCGGGTGTCGATGCCGGTGTCGATCTTGAGCTTCATCAGCTTCTTGGTCTTGGGCACAAGCTGGGCTTCGAGCACCGTCCCGATGCGGATATCCATACGCTGGAAGTCGTCGAACGAAACGTGCGGCTTCTGAGGTTCGGCTTCTGCGGGAGCCGCGGCCTCGTTTGCCTGTTTGGCTGCTTCGAGCTTGGCGATTTGGTCGTCAACGACGCTGTCTTCGATCTTTTCGAACAGCAGTTCGACGTCGCCCGTGACGTGTCCGGCCTGCATCAGATCTGTACGCCCAAGCGCGTCCCACCCGAATTTTTCCGAACCGAGCATTCTCAGAATCTTGGCGGCCGTGAATGGCATGAACGGCTCGATGGCGATAGCGATGTTGGCCGTGATCTGCAGCGCGACGTTCATAATGGTTTCGACGCGCCCAGGGTCGGTCTTTACGACCTTCCACGGTTCGGTGTCGGCCAGGTATTTGTTGCCGAGGCGCGCCACGTTCATCGCCTCTTTCAAAGCCTCGCGGAAACGGAAGTTCTCGATATTTTCCTCTATGGCCGCCTTTATTTTCGGCAGTTCGGCCAGCGTTTCGCGGTCGTAGTCCATAAGCCGGCCCGCCGCCGGAACGCGTCCTTCCCAGTATTTCGCGGTCAGCACCAGCGCTCGGTTGACAAAATTGCCCAAAACAGCTACCAGCTCGTTGTTATTGCGTGCCTGAAAGTCCTTCCAGGTGAAGTCGTTGTCCTTGGTTTCGGGGGCGTTTGCGCAGAGCACGTAGCGGAGCACGTCCTGCTTGCCGGGAAGCTCCTCGAGGTATTCGTTGAGCCACACCGCCCAGTTGCGCGAGGTCGAAATCTTGTCGCCCTCCAGATTCAGGAACTCGTTCGCCGGAACATTGTCGGGCAGGATGTAATCCCCGTGAGCCTTGAGCATCGCCGGGAACATGATGCAGTGGAAGACGATATTGTCCTTGCCGATGAAATGCACCATCCGGGTTTCGGGATCTTTCCAATACTTCTCCCAATCGCGCGTCAACTCACGAGTTGCCGAGATGTAGCCGATCGGCGCGTCGAACCACACATAGAGCACCTTGCCTTCAGCGCCTTCCACCGGAACGGGAATGCCCCAGTCCAGGTCGCGGCTCACGGCGCGTGGCTGGAGGCCCTGGTCGAGCCAGCTCTTGCACTGCCCGTAGACATTGGTCTTCCACTCCTTGTGTTCTTCCAAAATCCATTGGCGCAGGAACGCTTCGTGTTTGTCGAGCGGCAGGTACCAGTGGTTGGTGTCGCGCATAACGGGAGTAGAGCCGGTTACGGCGCTTTTCGGGTTTATGAGGTCGGTGGCCGCAAGCGTCGAGCCGCATTTTTCGCACTGGTCGCCGTACGCCCCGTCGCTGCTGCACCGGGGGCAGGTGCCGGTGATGTAGCGGTCGGCGAGAAAGATCCCGGCTTCCGGGTCAAAATATTGCTGCGAGGTGCTTTCGATGAATTCGCCGCGGTCGTAAAGCGTACGGAAGAATTCCGAAGCGGTCTGCGCGTGGACGGGCGACGTCGTGCGCGAGTAGATGTCGAACGACATCCCCAGTTCGGCGAACGACTTTTTGATTATCGCGTGGTAGCGGTCGACGATCTCCTGCGGCGTAACGCCCTCCCTGCGCGCCTTGATGGTGATGGGCACGCCGTGTTCGTCCGAGCCGCACACCCACACGACATCCTGCCCGCGGAGGCGCAGGTAGCGGACGTAGATGTCGGCCGGAATGTAAACCCCCGCAAGGTGTCCTATGTGTATGGGGCCGTTGGCGTAGGGCAGCGCGGCCGTTATCAGATGCCTTTTATACTTGCTCATTGTTGTGAATTGAATGAATTTAATTATGGATTATGAATTATGAGTTATGAATTAAGGTGCGAACTTCGTTCGCGTTTTTATAAAATGATCATTCAAAACCGTCGCGCAGCGACACCTTCAATCCATAATCCATAATTCATAATTCATAATTTTTTAGTTTTCTTAATGCGGACGTCGAAGGCTTCGAAACCCTTGCCGTAGACGCCTGTCACACTGCCTATGGTCACAAAAGCATCAGTGTCTAACTCCTTCACCACGCGCAGCACATTGTTGGTTTCCTGCTTGCGGCACATCACCACCAGCATCTTGGACGGCTGGCCGGTGTAAGCGCCCGTACCGTCGAGGATCGTAACCCCGCGATGCAGGTCATGGGTGATGGCATGGGCTATCCCGGCATAGTGTTTCGAAAAAATGTAGATCTGCGACGACTGTTTATTACCGGCCAGCACCGTGTCGACCGTGTAGCTGAAAACAGCAGTCAGCACATAGCCGTAGATTATCATGGTGATGGGGTTGTCCGAAAGATCGGGACTGGTGCTGTAGACGAAATACGACGAACCGATTATCACGAAGTCGCTGACCATGACCACTCTTCCGTATGACACGCGCCGGTATTTGTTGATGATCTGCGCCACGATGTCCGTTCCCCCGGTCGAGCCGCCCTGCATGAAGCAGATACCCACACCTATGCCCGAAATGGCGCCGGTCAGTATGGCCGACAGCAGCCTGTCGTCGGCCAGCCCCAGCAGGTTAGGCGGCAGCATCCCCTTGAAAAGGTTGAGCCACAGTGCGATGGAAGCGATGCAAAAAATGGTTTTTATACCGAAATTGCGCCCCAGCAGGATCAGCGCCAGCGTTACCAGAATGACGTTGATGACGATGTAGCCTAACCCCATGGGGAACCCCGTGGCGTATTGGATGAGCAGCGCCAGACCGCTCGATCCGCCGCCGATCAGCCCGGCCGACTGCACGATGGAGACCCATGCGAAACAGTAGAGCATGCAGCCCAGGTGCATCAGGCCGTACTCCTTCAGGATGCGTCCTATGTTTATCTTCTTGACCATACCTCTGTAAAAAAACTCAAAGAGAAAGGAAAATTAAATCGCCGCCGGCGTTCCGGCTTAGACTACAATATTAACGATTTTTCCGGGGACTACGATCACCTTTTTCGGAGTTTTGCCCTCGAGCCATTTCACGGCGTGTTCGTCCTCCAGCACGGCTTTTTCGACCTCGGCGCCGGGAATCCCCAGCGGCAGGGTCTTTTTGAAACGCGTCTTGCCGTTGATCGACACCGGATACTCGAAACTATCCTCGACCAGGTATTTCTCCTCGAAACGCGGCATCCGGGCGTCGAAAACGCTCGTCGTGTGTCCCATCAGCGACCACGCCTCCTCGGTGATGTGCGGTGCGAACGGCGCCAGCAGCACTGTCAGCGGCTCCACTATCGCACGCTTGTTGCACAGACCCAGTTCGTTGAGGCAGATCATGAAAGCCGAAACCGCGGTGTTGAACGAGAACGTTTCGATATCCTCGCCCACCTTTTTGATGGTCTTGTGCAGCGTTTTCAGTTCGGCGGGAGTTGCTTGAGCGTCCGAGATATTGAAGACCTCACTAATTTCGCTGTGGCCGTTGCCACCGCGTGTCCAGAAGAGGTTCCAGTATTTGCGCAGGAACTTGGAAACGCCGTCGATGCCGTTGGTGTCCCACGGTTTGCTGAACTCCAGCGGTCCCAGGAACATCTCGTACATGCGCAGCGTGTCGGCGCCGTAGTTCTCGACGATCCGGTCGGGGTTCACCACGTTGTACATGCTCTTCGACATCTTTTCGACCGCCCAGCCGCAAACGTATCTGCCGTCCTCCAGTATAAATTCGGCATCCTTGAACTCCGGCCTCCACGCGCGGAAAGCCTCTATGTCGAGCACGTCGTTGCGCACGATGTTCACGTCTACGTGTATCCCCTGGGTGTCGTATTCGTGCAGCAGCCCGTGCGAAACGAACTTTCCGGTGGCCGTGTCGCGGTAGACGAAATTGCTCCGCCCCTGGATCATCCCCTGGTTGACCAGCTTCTTGAACGGCTCTTCCTCCACTACCGCGCCCAGGTCGAACAGGAATTTGTTCCAGAAACGCGAGTAGATGAGGTGTCCCGTGGCGTGTTCGATGCCGCCCACGTAGAGGTCCACGTTCCGCCAGTATTCGTCCGCCTGTTTATCGACCAGCGCGGTGTCGTTGTGCGGGTCCATATAGCGCAGATAATAGGCGCTCGACCCGGCGAAACCGGGCATGGTGCTGGTTTCGTAGGGGTAACCCTCGGCCGTGTGCCACCCTTTGGCGCGGGCGAGCGGAGGCTCTCCGGTGCGCGTCGGGGTGAAGTCGTCCACGGCCGGAAGTTCCAGCGGAAGCTGCTCCATGGGCAGCGGACGGGCGATGCCGTCCTTATAATATATAGGTATGGGTTCTCCCCAGTACCTCTGGCGCGAGAATATCGCGTCCCTCAGGCGGTAGTTTATCTTGAGCGTCCCGAGTCCGCGCCGCTCCACTTCGCCGAACATTTTCACTATGGCATCCTTCACGTCGAGGCCGTCGATGATGTCGGAATTTATCATCCGTCCCTCCTTTGCGTCG
>JAVBRB010000024.1:0-35064 GCA_031548515.1 Rikenellaceae bacterium
ACGCCAAATCGTTCGATGGATTCAGAACCAGAGTGCTCGCTAAAATAATGGCGCTCACTACAGTACAGCTAATCAACAAACTAAACAACCGAAATATTAACAACTTAAAAATCTCCGTCGCTTAAATGCACAACGGGTTAAGTAAATATATTAATACTCAAATATACTTATTTTAATTTTCGATCTTCAAAAAATAAATTTGAAAAATCGGTTGAAAGGATTATCTTTGCGACCTGATTCCGGTTTCGGGAAAAACGAGGTGTAGCGCAGTCCGGTTAGCGCACCTGCTTTGGGAGCAGGGGGTCCCAGGTTCGAATCCTGGTACCTCGACAAATGAGAATCAAAAGGTTACAACTTTCGTTGTAACCTTTCTTATTTTATGTTTGCACACGATTTGCACGTGCGCGCAGGTGAGTAACAGGCATCAATCTGCCGTTACGACGATCGTTCCTTTCATTCCGGAAGCGACGTGCGGCTCGCAGACATAATAGATCGTGCCAACGTCCGACGCTTTAACGGTATAGGTACTTGTGCCTGCCGTAAAACGGAAGCCTCCGGACAGCGGAGCCGTGCCGTTCGCGTCCCAGACAGCCTGATCTACCTGCGTGGCAGTGTGGCTGCCGGACAGTTCGAAAGTGACCTTGTCGCCCACCTTGGCGTTGAGCGTCGCCGGGGAAAAAGTCAAGCCCGACATCGAGACCGTGTAAGCGGCCTCTCCGTTGACGACGATACGCCCTTTCATACCCATGGAAACGTGGTTTTGGCAGACGTACCAGAGCGTCTTACCGGCATCGGAAGCCTGCACAGTATAGGTGTGGGTGCCGGGCGCAAAGTTGAACCCGCCGGTTAGCGGAGTCGTGCCGTTCGCATCCCAGACGGCCTTGTCGACCTGAGTGGCTGTGTGGAGCGAGCCGACGTTGAAAGTAATCACATCGCCCGCGTCGACGGTAAGCGTCGCGGGCGAGAAGGTGTCGGAACCTGTCGTCGAGATCGTGTTTTTTCCGGGACCCGGATAACCGTTATAGTCGCCATTGTTGCAGGATACCGCCACGAAAGCCACCGCAAAAGCGGCTGCGGTAATAGTGAAGTTTTTGATTGTCATAGTCGTAATACATTTTTTTAATTGATACGCCCACTAAATCAAGATTCATTCCACAATGTTCCGGCAACTTCCCCTGCGTCACCAGTCGTAATCCCCGAACGATAGCCTTGCCTCGATTGGTTGGTAAAATTCTGACTAAAAAATGAAAATGTATCGCACTGCAGACACCTGACCAATATTCATATTATTAAATTTTCCAGGCTGGAAATACCGTGAGTTCGCCGCAGGGGCGGTCGGCCTGCAGAAAAAATAGCCTTTTTATCACATAAGCCGTACAGGATGGTCAGAAAACAGGTCTTGATACCGCAGTGCCACCCGCAAGTATCGCTACTCCGGATTCACAGGGATGAGAAGTCGTGAATCGTCCGGGTTCTCAGTATATGAAAGGGATCATCCGCTTCAGTTTCAGCTTTGTGAACTCTTCACCGAATTCATGCTCGTAATTCTTATAGATGGCGTCTGCGCGGGGCGCGAGGTTCGCAAAAGTCCACCATGCGAAAACGGCTCCTGCCCAGCTCCAGGTCAGGATGGCAAAGCCGATCCATTCTATGAATTCACCGAAGTAGTTGGCCGAAGAGACGTATTTGAACATACCTCCGCGAGGGATATAGTGTTTCGAATCGCCGGGTTTGCGCAGGCGGCGGATGATGCTGTCGGAATGCAGATTAATGATATAGCCTGTAAAGAAAAGAACCGCACCGATGACAAACTGCGGCGACCACAGCCAACTCAACGGATATTCGGGCGAAAAATAGAATATCCATCCTCCCTGCATCAGCGCGTTGCATGTGTTGAACAGGACCGCCATGAGTATGATCCCCAGCGGCATCTTGTTGCGACCGCGTATAAGAAAGGGGAAAATAAACGAACGCTGCACATAATGTGTCTGGAATATCGCGAAAAAGACCAGCGGGACAACATCCCATGTGCGGGCCGAAGCAAGCCACAGCGCCGTCATCAGAATAACAACAGGTGTCTCCATCAGCACCCACCCCACCCGGTTCGGAACACCGGGACCCCATTTCGGATCGAAAAATATGCCGTAACCGGCCTTTATATGGTATAATGCAATGAATACGACCAGCGCAAGGATGGCCATGACGATCAGGAATATGTCGAACGCCTCAGGTGCTATATGTATCATTTATATAAATTTAGGTTGCCGCAACGGTATGACCCTCCGTTCGGAAGGCGCATCCGAGCCTGCGAATTTAACTATTTTTTCGGGAATGCAACATGCCCTCCGAAACAAACCAACCGATGGCGTCGCGTATAGCTTCTCCTGCCGTACGGAATGCTATGCCGAAGTCACGCATTGCTTTATAGTTATGGTAGTAAGCCGTCACGCACAGTATCCTCATATTTGGAAGCGAGATACGCGTGCGCAGCCCCATCGCCCGCAGGGAACTGCCAATCCCGCCGGCAATATAAAGCAACAGGCGCGGAAGGCGGATATAAATGGCCTTATTGCCGGTCACGGCACCGAGTTTCTTATGAAACTCCTTGTAAGTCAGATTTTCAGAGCATAACAGATATGTTTCGCCGTTTTTCCCGCGTTCGAGTGCACGCACCACACCCAGGGCGGCGTCGCCGGAGTGTACGAAGTTCCTGCCGCCCGGAGGATAAAAAACCAGTTTCCTTCCGTATGCCGCTGTGATTATCCGTCCCGGACCCGGCTCCGAATCGTAAGGCCCGAGCAAGCATGTTGGAGCAACACCCACAACTTCGATCCGGTCGCTGTAGCTCACAGCCGCCTGAAGAGCCTCGTACTTGCTGCGGGAATAATACGAAGAAGCGAATGGTTCGCTCATTTCATTGAGTTCACATCCGGGTATTTCGCGCGAACCGTAGCCGAAAACATCCGCCGAGGAAACCGCCACAAAACGCGGGACGCCATGATCTATGGCCGACTCCAGCAACCTGCGCGTAGCCTTGACATTGACATCATAGTATTCGCCGTAGTTGCGCCCGCTCCGCGAAGTCACGGCTGCGGCATGTATCACGGCATCGCACCCCGGAAGCACCTGCCGCAGGCACTCATCAGAAGTGAAGTCGCCTTCGACAAGCTCCAGATTCGGATGCACAGGCCCTTTGTATCCCGACTCCCTTCGCAGCAATCCCCTGACGTAATAACCTTTCTCAAGCAGCAAAGGAATCAGGTTGGCGGCCAGCAGGCTGTTTGCTCCTGTCAATAATATCATAGCTGTCAGTTTTGCACGGTACCGAACGGCAATTTAGCAATTTCCGGCAGATTTGCAATCACTTTAATCTTTCACCGTCGAAAATCACACGGGAAAATGCCGGTTTGATCATAATTTTTATTATTTTCGCAAACCGCACTTTTTGCAGGAAGACAGGCTCAATCCAAAATTACAACTGACTGAATATGAAAAAAACTATCGCAACCTTTATCTGCACGCTTTTCGCAGCCGCCGTTATGGCTCAGGAAGAAAGCGGCTACACTTTCACCGATATCAAAACCGTCCCCTCGACCACGGTCAAGAACCAGGCCAGCAGCGGCACATGCTGGAGTTTCTCGGGACTGGCGTTCCTCGAAAGCGAGATCATGGTCGCCGGAGGCCCTGAACTCGACCTTTCGGCCATGTGGGTGGTGCGCCACGCGTACTACGACAGGGCTGTCAAATATGTCCGCATGCACGGAACATCGAGCCTGTCTCCGGGAGCCGCCGCGGAAGACGTTATAATATGCTGGCGCAACCACGGCATCGTCCCGACCGAAGCGTACCCGGGCCTGAATTACGGACAGGATATCCACCGCCACGGAGAGCTCGACGATGTGATCAAGGCCTACTGCGACGCAGTGATAAAGAACTCCAACAGGAAACTCTCTACAGCATGGTTGGCCGGACTCAACGGGATACTCGACGCTTATCTTGGCAAAATTCCTGAAACGTTCACATATAAAGGCAAGCAATACACCCCGGAAAGTTTCGCCGCGTCGCTGCCTGTCGACATGGACAATTATATTTCGCTGACGTCGTTCACCCACCACCCGTTCTATACATGGTTTGTTGTTGAAATTCCCGACAACACCGTGTGGGGCGAGTCGTTCAACGTGCCGCTGAGCGAAATGATGGCTGCGGCGGAAAGTTCCGTCAATGCCGGACATCCCGTATTGTGGGCCTCGGACGTAAGCGAAAAAGGGTTCGCATGGAGGAAAGGCTTCGCCGTTGTTCCCGATGCCGACGTGACGCGCATGGACGACTCGGAACTTGCGCGCTGGGTGGCGCTGTCGCAGGCGGAGAAAGACGCCGCGCTCTACAGTCTCGACAAACCGGGCAAGGAGAAAGAGATCACACAGGAGATGCGCCAGGAAGCTTTTGACAACTGGGAGACGACCGACGACCACGGAATGGAGATCACGGGAACCGCGACCGACCAGAGCGGGAATAAATATTTCAAGGTCAAGAATTCATGGGGATCGGACGGACACATCTACGAAGGCTGTTTTTATGCATCATACCCGTTTGTGGCCTATAAGACCATGAGCATTATGGTCAACAAGAACACTCTGCCGAAAGACTTGAAAAAGAAAATGTAACCACTTCAACGTTATTTTGGACAATCCGGATGGTTTCATCTGCCTTAAACCCAACGGTCGGAGCAGTGAGCCGTATGCGGATTACGAAAACTCGCGTGGAAAGAAGGTACGTACATGAAAAAGATGTCCGGAAAATAATTCCGGACATCTTTTTATCCCTTGACCGCGATGGTCTCGATCTCGACCAGTGCGCCCATCGGCAAGGCGGCCGCCTGATAGCATGCCCTAGCGGGCTGGTCGGTAGTGTAATACCTGGCATAAACGGCATTCACCTTTGCGAAATCGCCCATGTCGGCAAGCAGCACAGTGCTTTTCACCACGTCGCCAAACGTGTATCCGGCCGCTCCGAGTATCGCGCCTATGTTTGCGAAAACCTGCTCAGCCTGCGCCTCGATGCCTGCGGGCATCGTTCCGGTCAATGGATCAAGCGGTATTTGCCCCGAAATGTAAAGCGTCCCTGCCGCCTCTACCGCTTGCGAATACGGCCCGACCGCAGCCGGAGCCTTATCCGTAGAAATTATTTTTTTCATAGTCCCGATTTATTGTATTCTTATCCCAAAAGTAAGGAATAAATCTTAAATTTGTGCGCTTATAAAAATTCAACGATGAAAGCCATTAAATATTCAACCTTTCTTCTGTTCGCTTTTGCCTTCATCTCCTGCTGTCCCTGCCGCAAAAGCAAGTCGGCGCACATTCTTTTCCACGGAACGGAATGGCAGCTCGCGCAACTTTACGGTGAAACCGTGGATTCGGACAATTACCGCATAACGTTCGCCGCCGACGGATCGGTAAGCGGGACGGGCGGCTGTAACAATTTCGCCGGAACCTTCACACAGAACGTCACGCAGATAAAGATAGCCGACAACCTGGTATCCACGCGGATGCACTGCCCCGACCAGCAGCGTGAGGACAAGTTCCTGAAGATGCTGACGCTAACTGACGCATACAGCATCGACGGACTGCGCCTGATGCTGATACGCAGCGGCGAAGTTCTGGCGATATTCGATCCGACCGGTGACTACGAAGTCATTCCCCCTAAGAAACATGACAAAGGTTCAATATAATTTCCGATATTGCCCCTGCGGGTAAAACAAGTACCTGGAAGTTACGATATTCCTGAAGGATGCCTGCCGCGGCATCCTTCTTAATTTTATACCTTGCAAAAAAACGCCTTCGGCCAACTCCTGTCCGGAAGACAGGCTTGCAGCGGCAGCAATATAGTCCGGTCTTGATTGGGTATAAGTTGTTGATAACTTCCGGCCGTAACACGAGATCGCTTCGAAAGATTGGATACTTTTGTTTCCAATCCTTCCCTTAATAAATGGGACGGAACCAGTTTACGCAATCACACACATGGAAACATTCATCATCAAAAGGGACGGCAAGCGCGAACCGTTCTCCGTCGACAAGATCAAAAGCGCCATCGCAAAAGCCTTCCTGTCGGTAGGCAGTTTCGCCACCCAGGACGTCATCACCAACATCCTGAGCCGCGTCAGCATTTCGAGCGAGATGACGGTCGAGGAGATCCAGAACCAGGTCGAGGTGGCGCTGATGGCCGAACGATACTACAATGTGGCCAAAGCCTACATTCTTTACCGCCAGCACCATGCCGAAGACCGCGAAGTGTCGGAAAAGCTGAAATTCCTGATGGAGTACTGCGACGCTTCGAACGCCGCCAGCGGGAGCAAGTACGACGCCAACGCCAACGTCGAGAACAAGAACATGGCTACTCTGATAGGCGAACTCCCCAAGTCGAACTTCATCCGCCTCAACCGTCGCATGCTGACCGACCGCCTGAAAGAGATGTACGGCAAGGAACTTTCGGACAAGTACATAGACCTGCTGAACAACCACTTCATATACAAGAACGACGAGACGAGCCTTGCCAATTACTGCGCCAGCATCACGATGTACCCGTGGCTGATCGGCGGCACCATCCCCATCGGCGGGAATTCGAAGGCCCCCACCAACCTCAAATCGTTCTGCGGCGGCTTCGTGAACATGGTGTTCATCGTTTCGAGCATGCTGAGCGGCGCCTGCGCCACGCCCGAATTCCTGATGTATATGAATTATTTCATCGAAAAGGAGTTCGGCGAGGATTACTACAAAAATCCGGACAAGCCGGCCGACCTCTCGCTGAGAAAGCGCTCGGTAGACAAGGTCATCACCGACTGCTTCGAACAGATAGTCTACTCGATCAACCAGCCCACCGGCGCGCGCAACTTCCAGGCGGTGTTCTGGAACATCTCGTACTACGACCGCTACTATTTCGAAAGCCTGTTCGAAGCCTTCGTATTCCCCGACGGCAGCAAACCGCACTGGGAATCGCTGAGCTGGCTGCAGAAACGTTTCATGAAGTGGTTCAACCGGGAGCGCACACGCACCATACTGACATTTCCCGTCGAAACGATGGCGCTGCTGACTGCCGACGGAGCACCCAAAGATAAAGAATACGGCGATTTCACGGCCGAAATGTACGCCGAGGGGCATTCATTCTTCACCTACATCAGCGACAATGCCGACAGCCTGAGTAGCTGCTGCCGCCTGCGCAACGAGATCACCGACAACACTTTCAGCTATACGCTGGGGGCTGGGGGCATCTCCACGGGGTCTAAAAGCGTACTCACGATCAATCTCAACCGTTGCATCCAGTACGCCGTGCGGCAAGGCAAGGCCTACCAGTTCTTCCTGGAAGAAGTCGTAGACCTGGCGCACAAGGTTCAGAACGCTTACAACGAGAACCTTAAATACATGCAGTCGAAAGGTATGCTTCCGTTGTTCGACGCCGGCTACATCAACCTGGGCCGGCAATACCTTACGATCGGAGTCAACGGCCTGGTCGAGGCGGCCGAATTCCTGGGCATAGGGATCAGCGACAATCCCGAATATGAACGCTTCACACAGGAGATACTCGGCACCATCGAGCGATACAACAAGAAGTACCGCACCAAAGACGTGATGTACAACTGCGAAATGATCCCGGCCGAGAACGTGGGTGTGAAGCATGCAAAATGGGATCGCGAGGCCGGATTCAAGGTCGGACGCGACTGCTACAACAGCTACTTCTACATCGTGGAGGACCAGTCGCTGAATATCGCCGACAAGTTCCGCCTGCACGGACGAAAATACATAGAACACCTGACCGGCGGTTCGGCCCTGCATATGAACCTCGACGAGCATCTCTCTAAGGACCAATATGCCCACCTGATCCGCGTAGCTACTCAGGAAGGGTGCAACTATTTCACTTTCAACATCCCGAACACGGTCTGCAACGACTGCGGGCACATCGACAAGAACAACCTTGCGAAATGCCCGAAGTGCGGCAGCGAAAACCTCGACTACCTGACGCGCATCATAGGCTACATGAAACGTGTGAGCAACTTCTCGCAGGCCCGTCAAAAAGAAGCGGCACTGCGCCACTACGCCAAGCCGAGCCAATTATAAATCATGAACCTACGCCAAGCCGAGTGCAATCAAGCTTATTTGGGTTGCCGAGGCGCAAAAGAGAAAAGCCCGCGTAGCGGGATTAATTGAAAATTACGAATTACGAGGTTATACCCTGAGCCATTTTATGGTCAGAAGCAGGCGGATGCAAGGCTTGCGACTGAGATAAAACCGCAGCAGACTAAGCGTATGTGAGGATTTTAGCGAGGGAGTATAACGAAGCAAATGCCTGCTTATCACCACAAAATGAAACTGGCAAGTTACGACATAGTCTTCCAGGAAATCCCGGGCGAGGTGACACTCGCCCTTAATCTTTCGGGGTGTCCCAACCGGTGTACAGGATGCCACAGTCCCCACCTGCGCGAAGACATAGGCGAACCGCTCGATGAAGAGTTGCTGGGCAGGCTTTTGGAACGCTACGGCGCAGCAGTCACCTGCGTAGCTTTCATGGGGGGAGACGCCGATCCGCTGGAAGTGGATCGTCTGTCGATTTTCGTGCGGCGCAGCACAAGACTGAAAACCGGCTGGTATTCGGGGAGAGCGGCCCTGCCCGAGGGATTCCCGATCGAAAATTTCGACTACATAAAACTCGGCCCTTACGTCGAAAACCTGGGCGGCCTCGACTCACCAGCGACCAACCAAAGGTTCTACCGCGTTTCAGATGGAAATATGACGGACATGACTCATATTTTCCGCAAGAAAATCAACATTCCGTTAATTTAAGGCGGCGTACACATAAACAACGAATAAAATCGTTAGTTTTGGGAATTATGTGAAATACACTTCCCTATGAAATCCATCGCCATTATAATCATAACTGTCTGCGCGGCAGCAGCCGTCAGTGCCCAGAAACCTCCGTACTATTATTTCGAAAAAGACAAAATCGCCATCAAAACGGTCTACGACGAATACGGCGAAGTGATCGGTGAGCAAGAATACTCGGTGCTTTCCGGCGACGGGATCCGCGTCCTGGGCCAGAGCATCATCACAAAACCCGGCAAAAAAAGCGAAACTACCTCGTGCCATTACCAATGCGACAAGGGCCGGTTGATGATCGCCATGGGTACGGACAAAAACGGGGAAGAAGTTTTCCTGGATTATTACACGGGCATGCGTCCGGGCTGTACGATAATCGGATGCGTCAAGTTCGGGACGCAGGCGAAACTTGCCGGAATGAAAATCAACGTGAACTGCACTATCTCGGGACGCACCGTAACGTCGGCCTGCGAGACCGTGTCGTCGGGTCAAAACCTGTGGGAATGCGTAAAGACAGAATACGACATGGAACTGCGCAGCAGTTTATTCGGGATTCCCGTCAACGTCCACATCATCGAGTGGTTCGCGCCTGGCATGGGAGTGGTCCGTACCGACGTATACCGCCGCGGGAAACTACACGAAAAACGCCTGCTGACAGGTTTCAGGCCGGCAAACACGGAAGCATTGGCTAATAATTAACGTGAGTTTTGCTTAAGCAAAACGAACATCCGCTGAGGAGCGGCCTTCGGGCTGCGACCGGGCCTCCCATATTCAGGGGAGGCGGTGGGAGGGGTGATCACACGGCTCCGCGGCTTTGGAGAAGCCGCTAACGTGGGTTTTGGATGAGAAATTTTGAAATAACATGCTTGAACACAGCTGTGTAATAAAAATCTTATCCAAAATTCACGTTAATTAACGAACCGTCATCCCGGGCGAGCCGAAACCATATAGGTTTGTCAAATTGTCCGCTGACTTTCGGCGACGAGGGATCTTCCATATAATCAAACCCGCCGCGAGCCTCACAATTATTGAGGCGTTTAACTTTGTTTTCCTCCTTGTCGCTCGGCATGCCACAGTGAACCTGGCTCTGCTCTCACTCCTACGTGGGTTTCCTCGTCGTGCGATATGCCCGCCTCTCCAGCAATATGTCACAGGATCGCGCCCGCTCGGAATGACAGACCGAAACCGACCGGCATAAAAAGGCCGGGACTTTGCAGTTCCGGCCTTCTCTTATATAGAAAGTCCACGTTACAGGTTCAGCAGCATCCCCTGCGGATATTTCACGCTGTAGCTGATCTGGTAGGTACGCGTCTCGCCCGGTGCAAGCTCCCCTTCCCACGTAATGACTCCCACATCTTCCTTATTGGCTGTCCAGGGGGTGGTTTCCTTCACATTCAAAGTCACTACGATGTCCTTCGCCGTCGAGATGGGATACTGGTCTTTCAGCACCATCTTCACGGCCTGCGGCTGATTGTTGCGGACGGTCATTTTATAGGTATATACCTTCAGCACGTCGTTACCCACAGACTTGCTGCTGCTCATTTCGTGCTGCAGTTCACGGGTGACGGCGACCCTCTTGTCGGCACCCAGGGTCAATGCCAGTTTCTCTTTGGTCGAAGAGGCATCTATGTATGTTTCGCCGATGTATGTGCCGGCATATGTAATATTGGCCGTGCCGCTCAGCAATCCGAGCGACTGCCAGTCGGGGATCTCGGCCAGAAGATAGGTGGCCGGATCGAGTTTTGGCGCGCAATAGTATTTGTATTCGGCGGTGGTCTCTTTTGTTGTGAGGTCGATGTTCTGCGGCTTGCCGTTTCCTGGGATGGTGTATGGCAGGTCGATGTTATAGACCACATTGAGGGCGTTGGATTCCTCGGTGATAAAGTCGTCCATCGAGCTTTTGAGCGTCACCACTATAGCTCCGCCCGCAGCTTGCGAACCATATATGCCGGTCGCCGAAGAGTCTTTCAGCACATTCATATCCTTTATCAGCGACGGATCGATGCCGTCAAGTTCTTGCTGCGAAGCCACCCGGCCGTCGATTATCACCAACGGTTCGGGCACAGGTTTAGACACCGCACCGACCTTGCCCTCCTTACGCTGACTGCCATATCCGACCACGACCACTTCTTCAAGAGCCTCAGTTTCATCGGCATAAGAATATGAATTCTGCGCCGCGACTCCGGCAACTTTACCCGACAACGCCCGCGAGAACTGCATCTCCTGCTGGCGGAGCATCCATGCCGAGAAGAGCGGGGCCACCTTGCCGTTGCTGGGGACAGCGGTCGAAAGCGTCAGGCGGACGTTTTCCCAGTCGAGACCCGTCGACTGCACCACTTTTGATTTGGCCGCGATCTTTATGGGCTTGTCGGTCGACGCTATGTTTATCTCATAGTATGGCGTCCAGCCGGCCGCGGCAGTGTAGTAGATAACCTTGACAGGGAAAGTACCGGCCGCCGGAACCGAAAGATTGAGCTTCAGCACGCCCGAAGTCTTGTTGTTTAGCCCCGACTCCTGATTATACTGGGCCTGCAGGCGGTTTATATTTGCCTGCAGGATGATCTGCTTTTTCTGCAGGGCTACCGCGCCGTTCTGGATCTCCTCGGACTTGGATTTATAGTAATCCATCGTTTTGCGCAGTTCGTCGATGCCCAGTCCGGCTTCCGAACCTGAAACGTTTTTGGCAATCCCCTTCTCCAGATATCCCCAAAGGCCCGCGTTTACCTTGATATCGATCTCCGTGCGGCTCAGTTCGGCCTTGTAAAAACCTACCGAGTCTAGCATCCACTGCAGCGCGGCGGGCGACTTGCGTCCGGCGCTCAGGTAGTCTATAGAATATTCGTACGACGATATCACGACACTGCCGCCGACGTTGATGCGCAGGCTGTTGCGGTCTATGTTCGGACTCAGGCCTTCGATCGTGATCTCGTTGACCCCTTTTTCGAGCCGCGCCTGCGCCGTGTGCAGAAGCTCGGCGCCACGCATGAAAACAGTCGCTTCGGCAACCTTTGTATTTATACGTCTGGCATCTTGTGCCGTCGCCGACATGTAAATAAACATGATGGCAGCCGCAGCCATTCCCCATTTACCGATTCCTCTCATTATTCCCGGGTTTTAAATTTGAATTCTTTTCCATAACGTTTGTAAATATAGTGATTTTTACGGATATGGTGCAACCGGGCAGGCACGGATATTGCATTTTGGGGAAACTGGAACCAATCCATCTCAAAATCCGGCAAACAATGAAAAACAAAGGCACTGACAGATTCCTCAAGATATTCCTCTACATAGGACTTATTGGCATAGGGATAGTCGCAGGTATAGCCATCCGGCATTACAACAATATGCCGTTGAGCGAGACCATCAACATAATCGACATCGCGACGCTCGTTACGACGGTTTTCCTTGCCGTATACATCCCCGAAGTACTCGACCGCAAGCTGCAGATCACACGTGACAAAAAAGAACTTCTGGAACAACACGTGCTCGAATATCAGACGCTGCTGCGCCGCGTGAACATGCTGGTGCAGGACGATTCGAAAATGACGCGAAACGATTTCCTGACGATGCATAACTCGATGGATGTGGCGGAAGGAAAACTCGAATCGCTCGGACGCCTGCTGAAATATGCAAAACTGGGAAATACGTTTCCCGAAGAGATGGAGGAGATAAAAAAAATGAACGCAGCGCACAGGAAAATTTTAAAATACGGCGACGGCCAACCTGTGGCTTCCTATCCCGCAGATGTACGCAAACAGGAGGGCGACCTGTATAACAGAATCGACGAAGCGACCACTCTTCTGATATTTAAGATCAGCGATATAACCTAAGCTTGTATTTTGCAGATCAATTCATCGCCTTCGTCGGTATTTTCAGCCGGACCGCAGAAAAGACGTGATTTATTTGTTATATTTGCAGAATAATAGTGAAAACGGTTAAAACACATATTCTGGAATCTTCGCTGACGCGAAACCTGCTTCATGCAGATTATATCGATGCATTCAGATGTTCTGCCGATGGGAAAACCGATTTCTCCGCGGACGACCTGCAGGTGGCTTTCTGGACCGGTATGCCCGGTTGGGTAAACGTGATGATGAAGTTCCGGGACCTGCTCGTGAAACCTTTCGGGCTGAAGGGCGGCGCAGGCGGCAGCGCCGGGGAACTGGAACAGTGCATACGGTCCGGCGGGATCCTCGGGCTTTTTTCCGTCGCGGCGAAAACCGAACACGAAACCACAGTATCGCTTGCAGATATGCATCTGAATGCATGGATGTCGGTGATGATACAGGGAAGTGACGTCTATGCGATAACGCTGGTAAAATACAACAACAGGCTCGGACGGGTATATTTTTTCATCATAGGTCCGTTCCATAAAATCATAGTACGTTCTGCGCTGGCTTCTGCTGTGCGCAGACTGTCTTACACACAAGAAAAGAGCTGATGTACAAACCGAACATAATATCGGCCGGGAAAATGATGGCTATAGTGGTTATGCTGTTCGGAGTGTTGCATGTCGCCTCTTCATTCGCGCCGGTACACGCAGAACTCGTTGCGGGCAGACTGGAAACCGTACCTCACTACAGCGTCATTGCCGGAGCGCTACTGCTCGGAATGGGAATTGCTCTGTTGGTTCTGTTCGGGATGGCAGACAGGAAACCATCTCTGGACACGCCCATACTCGTCATCGGTACACTCATCGCAATATGCGGGGTACTTGCCGTCGCTTTAGTGTATAAAAACCCCTTTTCGTGGATGACAGGCATACTCGGCCTGGCCGTATTTATCAATTCCCTCTGCCTGAAACTGCTCCCCGGCAGCAATTAGAAACAGACTATACGTAACGCCCGGTTCGAGGAGGCTTTCACAGCAGTTATTCCGCCGGAGAAGATTCGGGCACAGGAGGCACGGCAATTGGAGGCGGAGTGGACCCGTAACCCGGAGATACCCTGGCCGGAGTCACGCTCAATATCCCGTCAACTACGAACTTGGAATATCCGCGCCACGGTATGGCTCCGAAATATTCCTTGTAATGCAATTCCACGATGCTCCCACCCATCCTCATAAGCGAATCGGCAATAGTCTTATCGGCTACGGAAAATATGAATTCGTTGGATGCGATGCCCTCTTTTTGCGTGGTCCTGAATCCGCTCTGAATAAGTTTCCCCTCGTAGGTCTTGAAGATCACGCCCTTGTATACCACATAATTCAGTTCGCCGGTCTTCACCCCTTCGCCGAAAGGATAATAGAAACGTATCGCAAAAAACACCGCGAATCCCACGATCAACACAAATATCGAGATGTTGCGTATCTTTTTGAATTTTTTCCTGCGTGCGGCTTTCTTATCGGCCTTGCCCTGTCCGGCCGGCTTGTTTTCCTCCATAACATGAATTATTAAAATCGGTTGTTCGTCCATCCAAAGATAGAGAGATTTTTACAATAACCGGACCGACTGGGTCTGATAACGAAAATTTATTGCTAAATTGCGTTATTATTCACAACCGACAACCTAAAAACATTGACATGAAAAAACTTGTAACTCTCACCGCCGCACTCTCAGTAACATTGGGCTGCATGGCGGCAAAACCGGTTCAACTCTCGCTGAACCTCAAGGAAGGCTGCGTTTACAGAATGGGTTCGGAAGCCTCGATTACCATAAATCAGAACGTGTTCGGCCAGACTCTCGATATAGACATGCTCATGAACGGAAGTTTCCTTTTCAAGGTGGAAAAAGCAGACGTCGATGGTTACGACATGTCTGTGTGGTATGAAAGGCTGGCTATGAAGATGGACGGAATGATGGAAATGGAGGCTGATTCGGACAATCTTACGGAAGCCGATCCGTTCTCCACCGCGATAAAGTCCCTGACCGGAAAACCATTCTCGCTCAGGATGGCCCGCAGCGGCAAGATCGTATCCATCGAAGGTGTCGAAGACATGATGGTCGGAATGGTCTCCGAAATGGCAGAAAAATTCCCTGAAATGGACGAGGCTCAGATAGAGATGCTGAAAAACCAGATGTCCAACTCTTACGGCGGCGATTCTTTCAAGGGGAATATAGAAGCCGGTATGGTGGTATTTCCCGATAAACCGGTCTCGGTCGGCGACAGCTGGAGCAATCACATACGCATGCACTCACAATTTACCATGGACGTCGAGGTGGTTTTCACCGTCGTCAAGATCGCCCCCCGTGGCATTACGATAAAATCCGAAGCCTTGCTGGCCACAGATCCGGACGAAGATCCGACAAACCTGAACGGGATGGAGGCAAAATACAATCTGGAAGGTGCGATGACATCGGAAACCGTTATCGATCCGGCTTCAGGGTGGACGGTTTCAGGCCGGATCTCACAAGACATGTCTGGAAATGTAACGATACTTCCGGGCGAACAAATGCCCGATGGATTCACGCTCCCGATGACCATAAAAACTGACATGACCGTAACGGGAAGCATTCCCGAATAACTGTCAGGCACGCTACCGATACCGTCACAGCCACAAAACCGCTCCGCGAGCACATCCATCCATCTAAAACAGACAGCCGGAAGGTTGTCTGTTTTATTTTGCGCAATATCACTCCGCCAATATATCCCGACACAGGGAAATCGCTCCGCAAATATTGCGGTTATTGCACCTTGCCGACAGGTAACCGATAATGCCGGCTAAATAAAACCCGCGCATAACACACTGCGAAACAGCGATTTTCAGCTCGAAAAAAAGTTTGGCCCGTCTTTTGGTATATTTTAAAGTCGATAACGAAAAAATTATTACCAACTTTTTAAACATTATTCAATATGAAAAAACTACTGTTTCTCTTAATTGCGCCTTTTGCAGTAATGGCATGTCAAAAGGCCCCGGATTTCGATCAGTTGAGCGATGACTACCTTGTAGTCACCACGTATAATCCGGATTTCAATTTCAGCACTCCCACCAACGTTTATGTCCCGCCCAGCATAGCATTGCTGGACAGCTCAAGCGGAACGCCTGACGTATGGAACGATTCCGACGCTCAAAGCATCCTCGCAAAATTCACGCTCGAACTGGAAGACGCAGGATACACTGTAGTTGACACAGAAGCGGGCGCCGACCTCATCCTTGGCGTAAGCTTCCTGGAAGACATCACTTATTTCGTGGACTACTATAGCTATTACTGGTGGTGGGATCCATATTGGGGCTACTGGCCTTACTGGTACTATCCTTATCCGGTAGTGTACGGCTACGCCACCGGCTCCCTCATAGCCGAACTGCTTAATCCCGCCGATATGAACGAGGCCGACAATACGCTTCCTACGGTATGGTACGCATATATCACGGGCGACGAATCAGGTTCGGAAGATTATGACACGCAGCGCATAATCACCGGTATCAACAAAGCGTTCACGCAGTCCAAATACATAAAGAAATAGACGGCCTGAATCGGAATACCCGGAAAGAAAAATGAATCAGACAAAAATGATAAAAACAATACCTATGAAAACACTTAAAAAAATATATCTTGCGGCAGCCGTTCTCGCAGCAGTATGCCTGTGGACACTTCCGGTACAGGCCCAGAACAGTTACTACGCCAATATAGACTGGCAGTTCAACAATACTATGGGCACCGGTTTCGCCGATAAATTCAACGGTTGGGGCGGTAACTTCGAAGGAGGCGCCTATCTGGGCGGATCCAATTTCGCGATCGGCGGTTTTTTGAACTTCCAGACGAACAACGAGTACATTTCCATGCGGACGCTGCCGATAGGCACCAACGGCTCGGTAACGACCGACCAGCAGCATTCAATCTTCCAGTTGCCTTTCGGTGTCACCGGACGCTACAGCTTTAACGACAGGACCGGAATCTTCGCACCCTATCTGGCTCTGAAACTCGGAGCCAACTACTCTGAGATGACCAGCTATTATTCGGCTTTCGAAAGCTATGACGATACCTGGGGATTCTATGTTTCGCCTGAGATCGGCACGGTGATCTATCCCGCCGCCACGCGTAATTTCGGGTTCCATCTCGCAGTTTACTACGGCTATGCGACCAACAAGGCAAGCACGTTCTACTACTCTGTGAAGGGGATAAACAACGTCGGTCTGCGCGTGGGTATCAGCTTCTGACGTAGCCCACACATACTTTTTGCAAAACAACCGGGCTGCTGCGTCATAGCAGCCGCCCGGTTGTTTTCACACAGATCTCATTCACTTAAAGACATTTAACTACCGAATAACAGATCATGAAAAGAATAACGATTATTTTCTGTTTCCTGTTTATTTTCTGCCTGCCAACGGCAAAGGCGGCGCAGGCCGACTCTGTCAGCGTCTACATACTCAAACGCATGGCAGCCAATATACAGGGTTCACCTGCCCTTTCGTTCGACGTCGCCACTTTCTACGACGTGGCGGTAGACGGCATGGGCTACATAAAACACAGCGACCTGTCGACAGTACACATTTCCCATCCGAACAAGTTCATCGTGGACCGTTCAGGCGACAAAGGCAAGCAACTCGCAGTATACGACGGCAGCAAACTCCAGGTCTATAACATGGCGGCCAACACCTATTCAAAAGTCGCCATGAAAGGCCCGGTCGCTTCTGCAATGCACCAGGCGGCCACCGACTACGGCATGGAATTCCCCGCGGCCGATTTCTTCTATCCGGGCTTCGTGAACGACGCCGTATCAACCACGTCCGTCATCTCTTATCTGGGCATTACCGAGATAGAAGGCATAAAATGCTTCCACATTGTTGCGACCGGCGACGATATGATCTGGCAGCTGTGGATTTCCAGCGATGTCCTGACGCTCCCCGCCAGGATGGTCATAACCTACACCGGCGTAGAAGGCTGTCCCCAGTACCAGGCCGACTATCGCAACTGGAGCCTCGGCGGGACAGCGGGCAAAGCCGTCTTCGATTTCACGCCTGTGCCCGGAGCAAGGGAAGTACAGATGAAAAAAATCACTCCCGAAAAATAAAACTATGAAAACAATGATCAAAAATATGCTAACGGCGACCGGAGCAGGCCTGATTGCTATGGCCATTATTCTTCCTGCATCGGCCCAACGCATGAGGCACCGTCCTCCCATGGGAGGAGGCACAACGTTCCACCAACCGGTACCGCATCCCCAACCGCCGCGGCCTGCGCCACATCCGCAGCCACACCCCCAACCTGCGCCGCATCCCGTACCCCATCCGGTACCGCCGCCTCCACCGCCACATCCGTATCCATACCACCCGTACCCTTATCATCCGCCGGTGGTGATCAACAATTTCTGGGGAGTCCATCCATACGCGTGGCATCCATATTACCCTTACAACTGGGGTTATTACTGGCATCCCATCGGATGGTTCACCGCAACATTGGCCACGACGGCCGTCATAGTGGCGGTAGTAGACAGCAGCACCTCCCAAAAAACCGATTATTACTATGACGGTGGCGTATTTTACTCAAAGACCGACGGAGGCTACGTGGCAGTAGCCGCTCCGGTCGGAGCCGAGATAAAATCGCTGCCGCAAGGCTACACCACTGTAGCAGTAGACAAAAAGACCTACTATTATTACGGAGGGACTTTCTTCCAGTCGAAAGGCGACTCATACAAAGTGGTGAAAGCGCCGGAAGGAGCGGTTGTGAAAAACCTGCCGCAGGGTGCCCAGGAAGTGGACGTCAAGGACAGCAAACTCCTCGAATACCAGGGAACCTATTACCAGCCGATCATGCAAAACGGCGAGGACGCCTACGAGGTGGTGAAAGTGGAGTAACCCGGCGGCCTGCAGATTCTCAGACCGTGCAGGCAAACATGTGGAAAACCTCCACGGCCGTACCGGCTGAACACAAAAAGACCCGCACGAAAATGCAGGTCTTTTTGTTTGGATTCATGTTCCTGCGGGATTACAGGCACTCCCGGCTATGCTCCAGCCTTCCATCTTCGACAGGCGGGGCCACATGCCGCAGAAAATAAAGCAGGAACCATCTATGAAAAGATTGCGGCGATCGGGTCGTAAAACAGCAGCCTCGGCCCGGAATAGCGCATCACTTTACGGATATGTTCGCGCATATCAGGCTTGTAGCAATGCGTAACGCATTTTTTACAGGCCGGTTTGCCGTTCCCGTAATGGCAGCAGTCCAGGCGTAAAAGGGCATAATCGAGCAGTTCGCGGCATGCGGGACACAACTCTTTGTTGCCCTCCGCACGGCGGCAGTATAGGCGGATCATCCGCTCCACCGTCCGTTTTTCGCGCCATATGCGGTCCATTGCCATTTAATTCAGAGTGAACTCTGCTTAAGCAAAACGAAAATCCGCCGAAGTGCGGCCTTTGAGCGGCGACAGGACCCTCCCATATTCAGGGGAGGGCGGCGACAGGACCCTCCCATATTCAGGGGAGGGCGGTGAGATGGGTGATCACACCTCACTGCGGCTTTTCCAAAGCCGCTAACATGGGTCCTGGATAAGGATCTTTGAGATAACATATTTAAACGCAATTAGAAAATAAAAATTCTTATCCAAAGCTCACGTTTATCAGTATCCGATCAGCCAGGCCAGAAGAAATACCACACCCAGCGTGAATAGCACGTTGAAAGTCTGCGCCGTAAGGAACGCCACGGTGGCTTTTCGGTTCGAGGCCGTCACGAACGTTCGAAAGTCGGTTTCCAGTCCGATGGAGGTGAATCCCAGGGCGAACCAAAGTCCCTGCGACTTCTTGAGCACATCGGTCATCGGCACGTTCTGCGAAGGGTCGATAAAGAACGAGAATACGAGCGAAGCGGCCATAAAACCGAGCACGAATTTCGGGAAGCGTTCCCACAGCAGTTTGAGACCAGGCCGGTCGGCATATTTGTTGCCGGAACCTTTCTTGCCGCGTCCGTGCGACCAGGCCCAGTAGATAGAGATGCAGAAAGCGGCAACCCCGAGTAGCACGTTCTGCGCCGACTTTACGATCACGCTGGCATCGCGGGCTTCGTCTCCGCAAATTGCTCCGGTGGCAACTACGGCTCCGGTAGTATCGACCGTTCCGCCGATCCACGCCCCGGCCATCGCCCCGTCGATGCCGATGAGTTTCGCCAATGCGGGCATCAGGAATATCATCGGCACGGCCACTACCATCACCAGCGACACCACGTAGGACAATTTGGTTTTGTCTCCCTTTATCGCCCCCGCCGTCGCCACGGCTGCCGACACTCCGCAGATCGACACTGCGCTCGACAACATCATCGCCATTTCCTCGTCTATTTTCATCTTCCGGCAGAGCCACCAGGCGAAGTACCACACCCCTAAAACCACCAGCACCGACTGCAGGATACCCACGGCACCCATCTGCAACAGCTTGTCAAACAGCACGGTGGTACCCAGAAGTACAAGTCCGATCTTGACGTACATTTCCGAATTGAGCGCTCCCCTGATCCACTCCGGAACGCCGAACACATTGCGTATCAACAACCCCAGCAGCAGGCTGAAGATAACGGTTTCTATGCCCCAATCCTTCATGTAGGCGTTCCCGGCAAGCGTCATTGCAATGAATGTCAGCACGAAAAGCACAGTGAATCCTGCGCTGTCCTTCAGCCTTTTGCCAGACAATGCGCCGGCTACCAGTACCATCACGAATGACGAAGCGAAAACGATCAGCGAGTGGCCGAGATTGTCCAGGGCGAATACTTTGTCCGTCAGTTCATCCGTGTTAGACCAACTGAACGACGGCCACGGGATCCCGATCTGGATCGAATAGATCAAAATAACGACCAGAATGATCAAGGCGCCGGTGAGTGTCGAGGCCCAATCCTCGCTCATGGTAAATTTTTTAGCTTTCATAATCGTTTGCCGGATTTTCTGCAAATATAAGCATCCCGCCGGTTCTTGAAGGCGGCGGGATGCAAATTAAGTATTTATACTCCATACCTACAACGATTTATACCCATATCCCACACCGGATTCCTTCGAGAATCACAGCTTCGACTGCCGCATGGACTTTCGGCAAACACCCGTCGGAGTCGAATCCGTCCCGGCAGTATGCCGGGAATATGGAGTCGGTAATGAACAGCCTGGGAGTATAAGACAGTCTCCTTGCACATGCAACCGACAGCCGAAAGCAACGCGACCGATATGCAGGCCGGGATTCTCAAATCCCGGTTATTCGGGTTTTACCGTGCGGAGGAAAAGTTCGTCCAACTGGGATTGGTCTATTACTGAAGGGGCGTCGATCATCACGTCGCGTCCCGAGTTATTTTTCGGGAAGGCGATGTAGTCGCGGATCGAGTCTGCGCCGCCGAAGAGCGATGCGAACCTGTCGAACCCGAACGCGATGCCTCCGTGCGGGGGCGCTCCGTAGCGGAAGGCGTTCATCAGGAATCCGAACTGATCCTGCGCTTTCTCGGGAGTGAAACCGAGCAGTCTGAACATCTGCGCCTGCAGGCCCGAGTCGAATATACGGATCGAGCCGCCGCCTACCTCGACGCCGTTCACGACGAAATCATAGGCATTTGCGCGCAGGTTTTCAGCGAGATTCCGTTCTGCCTTGTGTAGAGGAAGAGCAGAGATGCCCTCGCCAGTGCGCTTTGGATCCGGGAACCCTTTCTCTGGCTTTAAGTTGAAATATTCTTCTATAAGATGCTGGTCCTCAGGTTTGGGAGAAGTAAAGGGATGGTGCATGGCGTAGAAACGCCGCGTGTCTTCGTCCCACTCCAGAAGCGGGAAGTCGACTACCCACAGGGGAACAAATTTACTCTTGTCGCGCAGCCCCAGGCGGTTGCCCAGTTCAAGGCGCAGTTCGCTCAGCACGGTCAGCGAACGCCGCCTTTCGCCGCTCGCGACGAATATCATGTCGCCCGCCTTTGCGCCCAGTTCGTCGGCCCACACCCTGATATCTTCGGGGGTGTAGAATTTATCGATGCTCGATTTTACGCTTCCGTCCTCCTCCATGCGTATCCACACGAGGCCCTTTGCGCCTATCTGCGGACGCTTCACGTATTCGGTCAGTTCGTCGATCTGCTTGCGGGTGAACGATGCGCATCCTTCGGCCGCGATCGCGCCTATGTATTCCGCCTCGTCGAATATCGAAAAACCTTTGCCCTTAGCCTTCGCAGTCAGCTCATGAATCTCCATACCGAAACGCAGGTCGGGCTTGTCGTTGCCGTATCGGGCCATTGCCTCGGAGTAGGCCATGCGGGGGAACTGGCCCTCGAAATCCACGCCCAAAGTCTCCCTGAACATGAATTTGGCCATGCGCTCGAACGTGTTCAGCACGTCATCCTGTTCCACGAACGACATTTCGCAGTCGATCTGCGTGAATTCCGGCTGGCGGTCGGCCCTCAGGTCTTCGTCGCGGAAACAGCGCACGATCTGGAAATATTTGTCGTATCCGGCCACCATCAACAGCTGTTTGAAAGTCTGCGGCGACTGGGGCAGGGCGTAGAATTCATTGGGATTCATGCGGCTGGGCACCACGAAGTCGCGCGCACCCTCCGGAGTCGATTTTATGAGGAACGGAGTCTCTATCTCGAGGAAACCTTCTCCGTCCAGGAAACGCCTTGCCGACTGCGCCATGCGGTGGCGCATCGCGATGGCTTTCTGCAGCGGACCGCGACGCAGGTCGAGGTAGCGGTACTTCATACGCAGATCGTCGCCGCCGTCGGAAACATCCTCGATGGTGAACGGAGGAGTATCGGACTTGCTGAGAATCTTAAGTTCCGAAATAGCGATCTCGATGTCGCCGGTCGGCATTTTGGGATTCTTGGAGGAGCGCTCGACAACCTTGCCCACGGCCTGTATCACAAATTCACGGCCCAGAGAATCGGCCATCTCCTTGACGGCTGCCGGAGCGTGTTCGTCGGCCACGAGCTGCGTGATGCCGTAGCGGTCGCGGATGTCGATGAAGGTCATTGCGCCCAGGTTGCGCACTTTCTGCACCCATCCGGCAAGGGTGACTGTCTGGTTGAGGTTTGCAACGCGAAGTTCGCCGCAATTATGTGTTCTGTACATATTTTATTACTTTTACAACTCACAAAATTAGCTTTTTATATGGAGATTGACGCTCGTCAGGACGAATTTTTTATGCGGACGGCAATTAATGAAGCCCGCGAAGCGTTTAACAGGGGAGAAGTACCCATCGGTGCAGTCGTTGTTTGCGGCGGTACGATAGTCGGAAGGGGGCATAACCTCGTCGAAACCCTGTCGGACGCCACGGCGCATGCCGAAATGCAGGCCATAACGGCGGCATCGTCGGCCGTAGGGGGGAAATACCTGAACGAATGCACGTTGTATGTGACGGTCGAACCATGTGTGATGTGTGCCGGAGCCGCGGCATGGAGCCAACTGGGGCGGTTGGTTTATGGCGCGGCCGATCCAAAACGCGGTTTCTCGCGGCATGGCAGGGAACTCCTGCACCCCAGGACCGGGATCACGGCCGGCGTTCTCGAAGCCGAATGTTCGGCGCTCGTGACCGTTTTTTTTCAGAAATTGCGTCCCTGAAGTTTTGTATTATAAATGAACATAATCTTAAGGATCGGCTTTGAAAAAGCCGTTAACATATGTTTGGATAATATTTGGCGATAACGACAAAACATGGCGGCTTGATAGAAAATATTTCCAAACACATGTTAATTATGGAAAATAATAATATTTTTGCATCTATTCGATAGATGGAATACCAACAAAAACCGATAAATTTGAAACTATGAACAAAATCAAAATCATTCTGGCTGCCTTTGCTTTTGTCGCGGCCGGAACCGTTTCAGCACAGAGTCTCACCGACGTGAATGCAAAATTCACCGAAGCCGCGGCAGCCATGCAGGCCAAGGATTTCGACAAAGCCATACCTCTTTTCGAACAGGTGATAGATGAAGGAATGGATGTGGAAGGGGCTGAAAGCCTTGTCGCGGGCGCTAAAAAATATCTGCCCCAGGCCGTATTCGTAAAAGGCGGGATGGCGTTCCAGCAGGATAAACTCGACGACGCATTGTCCAATTTCACCAAAGCGTCCGAACTTGCCGAACTTTACGGCGAAGTCGGCGTGCTGAACAATGCCCGCTCGTGGATCGGTAAAACGGTTATGAAACAGGGTGCCGATGCGTTCAACAACAAGGATTACGCTACCGCTGCCGCTATTTTCCAGAAAGGTTACGATGCGAATCCCAACGATACCGACGTTGCGCTCAACCTGGCTTTGAGCTACAGCGAGTTGGGCGAATATGCCAAGGGCAACGAGGTTTACAAAAGCATTATCGCGCTAGAGGGCCAGAACAGCCGTTTCGATGAAGCTGTTGCCACAGCCAAGCAGCAGTTCACAAATTACAACATGTACCGTGCGTCCGAAAGCGCGCAGAGCAAGAACTATGCTGACGCCCTTGCAGCGACCGAAGACGTCCTTGCCGTTATCCCGAACAGCCCGGAAGCTACCATGCTGCGCCTGCAGACATATAACAATATGAAGGACTACAACAAGGTGATTGAAACCGGCGATGCTGCGATAGCTGCACAGACCGATCCGGTACAACAGTCGTCAGCCAATTTCCTGATAGGCGCCGCATACCAGAACAAGGAAAATTACGCCAAAGCCACCGAATATTACAAGAAGGTAACCGCCGGCCCGAATGCCGACGACGCCAAAGCGCAGATAACAGAGTTGGCGAAACTGAACAAGTAGTTTTTCTGTGATGGCTAGGTTCTGTTCCTGCCAAATTAAATGCGAAAGACCGGCCCGCCAAAGCCGGTCTTTTCTTTTTAACTATCTTTGTGCGGAATGGGTGCACGCATCAAAATAGAACTGTTGGCTCCGGCCCGCGACTTGGAGGCCGGCATTGCCGCCGTGGACTGCGGGGCCGATGCCGTCTACATAGGCGGCCCCGGTTTCGGCGCAAGGCATGCAGCCGGAAATCCGGTCGCGGATATCGCCCGCCTGACGGCATACGCCCATCTTTTCGGAGTGAGGATCTACGCCGCGCTCAACACGATTCTGTATGACAGCGAGCTGGCCGAAGCCGAACGCACAGCCCGCGAACTTTTGGCAGTCGGCGTCGATGCACTCATCGTTCAGGACATGGCCTGGTTGCGTATGGGACTGGATCATGTGGAATTCCATGCCTCGACCCAGACCTCCGTCATTACGCCCGAAGACGCGGCTTTCCTGGGCCGCACCGGCTTCCGGAGGCTGATTCTCGAACGCAATCTTTCACTCGAAGATATAAGAAATATCCGCACCGCGACCGACGCCGAACTCGAAGTTTTTATCCATGGGGCGATCTGTGTGGGGTATAGCGGACGCTGTTTCATGAGCCGTTCGACCTCGGGCCGCAGCGGCAACCGCGGCGAATGCAGCCAACCGTGCCGCCTCGCCTATGACCTTATTGATGGCTCGGGCAATGTCATAATCAAGGGCAAACATCTGCTTTCGGTGCGTGACATGGACATGTCGAAGCATATACCTGCGCTGCTGGATGCAGGTGTGACTTCTTTCAAAATAGAAGGGCGGCTGAAAGATGCGTCGTACATCAAAAACACGGTCAGCCATTACCGCCGCATACTCGACAAGGCCCTGGCTGTGAGACCGCACCTGCAGAGGGCGTCGGTAGGCCGCGGCGAACCTGGTTTCACGCCCGATCCGTCTAAAAGTTTCACACGCGGCGCCACCGACTATTTCTTCAACGGGACGGTGCTGGGCGTGGCGTCGTTCGACACCCCGAAATCGGCGGGCGCACCGGTCGGCCGGGTCGACAAAACCGGCGACGGATGGTTCACGCTGAAAGGCACTGAAGAGACGCTTTCGCCAGGCGACGGGATATGTTTTTTCGCTGGCGGCCAGCTTTCGGGCACCAATATAAACCGCGTCGGTGAAAGCCGTATTTTTCCGAACCGTATCGACGGCCTCGTGCCCGGAACGGAGGTCTACCGCAATTACGACCATGTTTTTACACGCAAATTGGAACGCAGCCATACCCGCCGCAGGATCGCGGTGCGGGCCGCCGTTTCGATGGAGCCGGAACGTATTGCGGTCACTTTCATCGATGAAACCGGAGTATCGGTCTCCGTATCTTGCGGCGCCACGTTCGACGAACCGAAAAATCCGGAAAAGATGTCGTCCCTGCTCCGCGAGCAGTTTTCGAAAAGCGGCGATACGATCTTCGAGGTGACGGACGTTGACGTTGCAGGCGAAGTGCGTTTCGCACCTTCCTCGATACTTGCCGGAATCCGCCGCGAGGGGTTGGTGAAGTTGCTGACCGAGCGCGAAAAGCTAGTACCTGAAAGGCATCCGGCAACGGAGGATATGTCGGCGAAATTTCCTCGCGCGAAAATCGCAGCCAGCGAAAATGTCATCAATCACCTTTCCGAGCGGTTCTACCGCGACCATGGCGTGACGGAAATCGAACCCGGCCTCGACCTGCGTCCCTCTATGGCCGGCGAAACGGTGATGCGTACGCGCTACTGCATCCGTCGGGAACTTGGCGAATGCCTGCGTGAGAAACCGTGCCTTCGCAGTGACCTGTGGCTCGAATGCGGCCGTACCCGTTACCGCCTCGATTTCGACTGCATGGCGTGTGAGATGAAATTGATATACAAGGCATAACACACAACGACCGGAACACCGACAGCGATTTATATAGACCACTATGAAAGGATTAGAGTTACTCCAGCCGCAACTGACCGATTACGAGTTGATCGACAGCGGCGATTTTGCCAAACTCGAACGGTTCGGAGATCGCATCACAGCCCGTCCCGAACCGCAGGCCATCTGGCGCAAAAGCCTGTCCGAAGAAGACTGGATGCGCCTTGCCGACGCTACATTCAGGCGGGATGAAAAAAACGAAGAACGCGGCCAATGGCTTCCGAAACCCGGCATGCCCGACCGCTGGACCATGCGCTACGACTATAAAGAGATGCATCTGACCATGCGTCTGGCGCTGACCGGATTCAAACACGTCGGCGTTTTTCCCGAGCAGGCCGCCAACTGGGATTTCATCTACGACACACTTAAAGCCATGCCTGGCGGGGCGGAAGGCCGTCAGATACTAAATCTTTTCGCATATACCGGAGGTGCGTCTTTGGCGGCCCGGAGCGCAGGGGCAGATGTGACCCACGTCGATTCGGTTAAGCAGACGGTCAGTTGGGCGCGCGACAATATGGAGTTGAGCGGCCTGGACGGTATCCGCTGGATAGTCGACGATGCGCTGAAATTCGTGCGGCGGGAAGTGAAGCGCGAACGGCTTTACGACGGAATCATATTGGACCCGCCTGCTTACGGACGCGGTCCCGATGGCGAAAAATGGGTGCTCGAGCAGAACATCGACGAGATGCTGTCGCTGTGCGCTCGGCTTCTTAAACCTCACGGTTTCCTTGTTCTGAATCTTTATTCGATGGGATTGTCGGCCCTGCTGGCCCGGACGGCGGTGCGCCAACTGTTCGGCGTTCCTGCGCAGGAGCGGTTCGGCGAACTGTATTTCGAGGACAAGGCCGGCAAGAATCTTCCCCTGGGCGTTTATTACAGGTTTGTCAGATAAATCTGCCACAGTTTCCCGGCGGCGCGGGTGAAGGCGATGGCCTTGGTCCCGCCCTCGCGGACACCAAGCTGACGTGCGATGTCTGCCGACGAAAGCGGGAAATTACGTTTCATGATGTCGATGCTGTGCACGCCGGACTTTTTAAGACGGCGTTTCAGATCTTTAGGGTCGAAAAGTTCCATCGATATTATTTCCAGTACTTTGCCCATGATATTCTCCGGCTTTTCCGCCGAAAACGCATAGCCGTTGTCAGAGTCGATCCAAAGCCCGCACTCCGAAAAACATCGTTGCGCGAGCCGCGCTTTCTGCAGCGCGACATCGGGAACGGCCAACCAATGGTAATTCTCCGAATCGAAAGCCGCCGCCGGAATTGTCCGGCCATTTCCTAAAGGATATTCCGCCTCGCCCATACCTATCGCGACGGCCCTTACAGACGGAGTTTCGATCCCGTCGGAAACCTCCGCGATGATCTCCTTACACTCTCCTGCGAGCGAAACCACTTCCGCGCGTGCGTGCGGTCCGAAAATGCGGAAAACCTCGTCCACATCGAACAGCGGCGAGAGTTTCACGACCAGGCACGGCGCTATACGGCGTATATGCGGCATCAGCGCCGCAATATCGGGAGAACAATCTTCGATGCAGACCATCTTTCTGCCTTCGGCGCTTCGGCGGTCCGGATCGGCGTAAATGAGGTCGGCCGCGCCTCTGAAGCCGGAGATAAATTCCTCCGCCGAAGCGTTCACGACCTCGATGTTTTCCGCCCCGAGCCTGCGAAAGTTTTCACGCGCAACGGCGGCCAGTACGGGATCGCGCTCGATCGAAATAATCCTGTCGAAGTTCTTCGAATGGTAATAGGAATCCACCCCCAGGCCGCATGTAAGGTCGATGCAGAGCGCTCCGGAGTAGTTTTTCCGCGAGGCGGTCTCTTCACTGGACGACTGCTCGAAAGCCAGCGGGGGGATCACACACCGCGCCGCATGGTACGACGGCAGTTTCCATTCTGCACGCCCCAGATACTTAACCTGCGACGCCACCAGAGCGGCATTCGGCAGCTTTTTGTCGAGGGCTATCCTCACCGGATCGCGACCGAGATTTTCTTCGACCAGGCGTCGAAAATCTTCGGATAAAAGTATTTCGAGATCGTTCATAGAACTATAGTGAAAGGTTTTTCCTTATTAGGGCGGGCATGAAGCCATACCGTAAAGATAATCATAACGGCATAAACCGCGAAAACCCACCCGATGGAAAACGAATATTCGACGGCCGCTCCGGGAACACCGCCCACGAGTCCCACGACCTTGTTCTGAATCCATGCAGGGCCTCCCACAAGTCCTCTGAAAACCGGCTCCAGGAACGATACCGGCATGATTATCCACACGAGCGAGAAGAACAATACGATGTTCGCCGTCAGTATGACCACCGGATTAAGTACTATCCCCGCGGGCGAGAAGACACCGAAAGTGTGCGACACCAGCGGCATTGTCGCGACGGAAGCCGTAAGTCCCACGATCAATACCGCCCACAACGCGTTCAGTACTTTCCACCGGCTTGAGACGAGCGTGTACAGCGGGTTGAACCAGGCCATGATGGCCGCCACGGCGATGAACGAGAGCTGGAAACTGATGTCGAAAAGCATCCCTGGGCTGATCGCAAGCATGATGAAGGCCGTTCCGCACATTATATTTACAGGGCTGCGGGTAACCGACATCGCCAGCGCCGCCTGCGCACCGGTAAACATGAACGCCGCCCGCATAACCGACGGCGACATGCCCGTAAGCGCCGCATAGAACCATATGATGATGATCGCCAGCACGTTTTTGACAATATGGCCCCGGCGGAAAAGCGGCAGAAGATATAGCAGTATATTCACGAACATGAAAACCATCCCCACGTGCAGGCCCGAAACCGAGAGCAGGTGAGACGCCCCTGTGCGGGCATATGATTTCCGCAGCGAAGACGTTATGCCGCTGCGGTCGCCCGTGGTCATGGCCGCCGCAACGGCGGTTTCGTCCGGGCCGGTCTTCAAGCGCAGAAGCCTCCCGGTGGCTCCGTGCTGCATTTTTTTAACCCCGGCTGCGAGACTTTTGGTCTTCACGGGCGACATCACAACCTGTGAGTATTCCGAGATATGGATTTTCCCCGTGTAGCCGCGTGTCAGCATCAGACGGCTGTAACTGCTCGCCGTGTCGCTCACCGGGTTGACGTAACCACTGAAAACCAGCCTGTCGCCCGCCGTGAAACGGTACATCGTGTCGAACGACACCAGCAGTTTCTCTCCGCTGAATTGCCAGCCGCCATTTTCCGGCCTATACCGTCCGGCAATAGCCAATGTCCGTGCGCTGCGTGTGCCGGAATAGGCGGGATTGTCGGTTATCTGTATCTCGATCCACATTTTCTCACCCTGGGGAATGACCGCTTCCGGCGTATGCGAACATATCGCCGACGCCCCGAAGAAAAAGATTGCAAGGTTGAGGTAAAGCACGGATATATTTTGCCGGCCGCCGGCAAAGGCCATCACGCCGCAGATAACGGCTGCGATCATCCAGGCATAGACCGGAATATTGGAAAATGCACCCGCCGCGATACCCGAAATCATCGGTACAAGCGCCCGCAAAAACGGAACGGTTTTCAGTTTGTCGGGAAAAGTTCTTTGGTCAGCAGGCATCGGTTTTCTAAAAAGAGCCCCCGGTTGCCTACCGAGTCTCACGTCAAATAGGCATAAAGGAATAGGCAGAGCCACCATCACAACCGAGGGCAAATCCTCGAGGATGACTCTTTTTATTCAAAAATATGTCCTAATTAAATTGACCGTGTGAGACTCGGTAATGCAAAGATATGAAAGTATTCTAATTTTCTTTGTCATTTCGGGCAGGTAACAGCTGCTGCGGATTTTTCTCTATTACTTTTTTGCTCATCAAAAAAGGAACCAAAGATTCACTCCACGCATCGAAAAGTAGATAAATGAATTATCCTTGCGGTAAAGCACGCGGAGCCGGATGGTTTGTCATTATCTCCCTCCGGCTCATTCGGCACCGCTGCAAGCAGCTGCTTGCAGGCTCCGGTCGACGAGAATAGTTGCGATGCCCCCGGGCGATGCGGCAATCCGGAATTCGGATCGATAAAAAAAACCGGAACAAATGTTCCGGTTCTGCTTGTCTAGAGTTTGTCGAACTCCGCATCCAGCGACGCATTCTCTGCGGCTTGTGCTTCCTGTTCAAAGAAATCGGGTTTGCTCTTTTTTATGAAGCCCACTGCATCCTCCAAACCGTCGGCGAATTTAGCGAAATCCTCCTTGTAGAGATAGATTTTGTTCTTTTCAAACACCGAGGTGCCGTCGCGGTTGGTCTTTTTGCGCGATTCCGTGATGGTAAGGTAATAATCGTCATTACGCGTCGCCTTAACATCAAAAAAATAGGTGCGCCTTCCGGCCCTTATGACTTTTGAATAGACATCCTCGCCCATTTCACCTTCGTCGCGGCGAAAGTCAAATCCATCTCCCATGGTCTCTAAGCGTCTGGTAAGAGTTTTAGGTTAATTGTGGAAATCCGTTCATCCAAAAAACCGCCTTCGACAAGACTATCGTCTACATGGAGGGGGTTCCTGAAATGCAAAATTAAGAATTTATTTAAATTAACCAAAACTTCCTGTTTTTAATCACCCGATAACCTCCGTATCAGCTCTTCGGAAACAGGTGCATAAGGTATCTGCCCGTTGGGTTTATCGTGCCAGCGAAGCATCATGCCATAGGCTTTTTTGAATGCCTCGTCAAATTCCCGGTGGCTCACGCGGTAATAAGCCGTGGTATCCCACAAACGCTGGGCGATCAGAGCCTTAAGTTGCGCCGCAAGCCACCTGCGGGAGGTTTCCAGCCCTTCCGGGTCGGGTGCCGTACCGTGCACGGCCGCGTAATCCACGAGCTGCGGAATCAGCGACGCCCCGTCGAAACCGGTTATATAGCTCTCTGTGTCGGGATATTGAGCCGCAAGGCGGGCACGGTTGCCGTCGAGATAAGTTTGTATGAATTCGTGGAGTTGGCCGCCGCGCACAATTTTCGCCCAATAGTCCGAATAACCCGTGGTGTCCGATGCCACATAAACGTCGGGGTAGATGCCGCCACTGCCGTAGACCAGGCGCCCAGTTTTTAGAGTATGGTATTCCGGCCCCGTCGTATCGAGGGTGTCGGGCGTACTACCGGTATAGCGGCGGATGTAATCTTCGTAGTATTCCTCCTTGTGTCCGCGTTCATAGGGACGCTGTATCGCCCTGCCGGTCGGCGTCAGGTATTTCGCAATGGTGATGCGCAGGGCCGAGCCGTCCTCAAGATTGAATTCCCTCTGCACCAACCCTTTTCCGAATGTCGGGCTGCCGACGACGATGCCCCTGTCCCAATCTTGCACCGCACCGGCGACTATCTCGCTGGCCGAAGCAGAAGACTCGTCGACCAACACGATCAAGCGTCCTTTGCTGTAGCGTCCGGTGCGTAACGCCGAGTATGACTGCGTGGGGTACATATTCCCCTCGGTCGACACTATCAGGTCGCCCTTGTCGAGGAAGAATTCGCACATCCGAATGGCTTCCGGCAGATATCCGCCGCCATTTCCGCGCAGATCCAGGATCAGGCCGTCCATGCCGCCGAGTTTTTCGAAAGCTGCTGCGAATTCGGTGCCGGTAGTCGCTCCGAAACGGTTGACCTTTATGTAACCCGTCCCGGGATCGATCTTATAGACCGCATCTAAAGTATTTAAAGGGATATTGTCCCTCGTGATCGTAAAATCCAACGGAGCGTCCGCGCCCCGCCTGTAGACCGTGACGGCGACCTTAGTTCCGCGAGGTCCACGCAGGTATTTAGGCACATCCGTACGCTTCATCCCTATGGAATTTTTGCCGTCGATGATCGTTATTCGATCGTTCGGCATCACGCCCACCCTCTCGGCCGGGCCTCCCGCTATGGTATTGACCACTATTATCGTGTCGTTCAGCACGTTGAACTCAACACCGATACCGCTAAAACTGCCTCCGAGGTCTTCCTGCGAGGTTTTCTGCTCTTCGGCGGTCATATAGACCGAGTGCGGGTCGAGTTCGGCCAACATGCTCACGATGCCTTTTTCCACTATGGCCGAATAGTTTATGGTATCCAGATAATTCCCGGCGAGTATGCGGTAGAACTCGTTGAGTTTTTTCTGCTGCCCTACCATTTCGAGCATCTCCTGCTGCGTGGGGTGCTTCACCTTCTGCGCGGCGAGACCCGGCGGCAACAGTAAAATTATGAAGGCGGCCAATGCCGCAGCGGTCACTCTTTTCATGTTTAAATAAATTCTTCTGCCAGGCTTCCGAACGGCACCTGCTTCTGTTCGCCGGAACGCATATTTTTAAGTGTCGCTTCGCCTTTTGAGAGTTCGTTTTCGCCTATTATAGCAACGAACGGAATTTCGCGGCGGTTGGCGTAATCCATCTGCTTTTTCATCTTCGAGGCGTCGGGATATATTTCCGCGGCTATCCCGTGGCGCCTCAACTGAGAAAGCAGCTTAAGCGACTGCATTTCTTCCGCTCCGCCGAAGTTCATGAAAATGACCTTAGTCCCTATCATCGCATCTTCGGGGAAAAGGTTAAGTCCGGCCATAACGTCATAAATGCGGTCGGCCCCGAACGAAATACCCACTCCAGAAACTCCCGGCATTCCGAAAATTCCCGTGAGATTATCGTAACGTCCTCCGCCGCAAATACTCCCTATAGCGAAGTCGCGTGCTTTAACTTCGAATATCGTGCCGGTATAGTAGTTCAGCCCGCGTGCCAGCGAGAGATCCAGTTCTATGTCGAGCGGGATTTCCAACTCTCCAACCATGTCGAAAATGAAACGCATTTCCTCTATGCCGAGCATGCCCGTTTCCGAACCTCCGATAACAGCGGCCAGCTTGTCGAGCTTCTGTGTGTTCGTACCACTGAGTGCAAGTATGGGTTCGAGCTTGGCGATGCCCTCCGGTGCGATTCCCTTTTCGGCGAGTTCAGCGCGGACGGCGTCCATGCCGATCTTCTCGAGCTTGTCGATAGCTATGGTTATGTCCATCATACGGTCGGCGTGGCCCATCGTTTCAGCGATTCCTGCCAGTATCTTGCGGTTGTTGAGTTTCAGCGTGACTCCAACCCCGAGCTTCGCAAAAACCCGTTCGACGATCTCGACCAGTTCCACCTCGTTGACCAGGCTGCGGCTTCCGATAACGTCGACGTCGCACTGGAAAAATTCGCGGTAACGCCCTTTCTGGGGACGGTCGGCCCTCCACACGGGCTGTATCTGATAACGTTTGAAGGGGAAAGCGATCTCGCTCTGGTGCTGTACGACGTACCTCGCGAACGGCACCGTGAGGTCATACCTAAGTCCCTTCTCGCTAATGAATGGAAGCACATCCTTAGTGGTCAATCCGGGAATGGAACTATCGTAAATTTCTTCCATAGTTTCAAACGGATTACCATTTTCGATATCCGTCCGTTTATCCATTTGCACGTGCGCCTCTCCCGTCTCCGGGATCGTAATGCCCTGCATAAAATCGCCGCTGTTCAGGATCTTGAAGAGCAGTTTGTCGCCTTCCTCGCCGTATTTGCCCATCAGCGTGGAGAGATTCTCCATCGCGGGGGTTTCGATGGGAGCGTAGCCGTAAAGTTTGAAAACTTCACGGACAGTGTCGAAAATATAGTTGCGGCGCGCGGTCTCGGCCTGCGAAAAGTCGCGCGTTCCTTTTGGTATACTTGGTTTTTGTACTGCCATTAAAGTTAAATTATTTCCAAAGGTTATCCCATTTATCTTCGTACTTCTCGAGCCAATCCACCAAGACAGCTACAAGATAGTCTTCTCTTGTAGCCTTTGCTCTCGTTGTTCTCCTTTCGTAATAATCCCGATCCGTATCTTTGATAAGATTTATTATTTCCTCTCGCGATAATATAAAATAACGCACGTTATCATTTTTATCATCTATGTATACATAAACGTAAGGCCCCTTAATTTTTTCTTCTATGCGATCAAGTTCATTATGTTTAAGTCCCACAAGAAACCCTCGACTATTCTTTGCTGTTTTGACCTGAACATTTACATTTTTATCTATTTCGGGATTGTAGGCGAATACGTCAAATGAAGGACAGTTTTTAGAAGTAAGATTTGCTATCCATCCTTTTAAACTCATCATGCCAGCGACCAAATACTCTCCAGCTAATCCAATGCAATGTTTCTCGGCTCCAGTACTCATAATATTTACTCAACGAGTTTGCGGTATTTGACCTTCTTGGCGGGTTCTATGCCCTGGGCTTTCTTGTATTCCTCGTATTCGGAGTAGCTCCCCTCGAAAAATTTAACCTCGCCGTCGCCCTCGAACGAAAGGATGTGCGTGGCGATGCGGTCGAGGAACCAGCGGTCGTGCGAAATAACTACGGCGCATCCGGCAAACGCGTCCAGACCTTCCTCAAGCGCACGCAGCGTGTTGACGTCGATGTCGTTGGTAGGTTCGTCGAGCAGAAGCACATTGCCTTCCTCTTTCAGCGCAAGGGCAAGGTGCAGGCGGTTGCGCTCACCCCCGGAAAGCACGCCGCATTTCTTCTCCTGGTCCGAGCCGCTGCAATTGAAACGCGAAACATAGGCGCGGGCGTTGACCTGGCGGTTACCCAACTGAACGAATTCGCTGTTGGCCGAAATGACCTCGTAGACCGTCTTGTCGGGGTCGATAGATTTATGCTGCTGGTCGATGTAGGCCAGTTTCA
>JAVBRB010000032.1:0-4201 GCA_031548515.1 Rikenellaceae bacterium
TTTTTTATAAATTTAGCCTCTCCTTCAAACACAATTCCCTTTAATCCTATTGCTTTCTGAATTTCATCCAAAGCAAATTTATTATTAAGAATATTTTGCCGGGCAATACTTGAGGCTGTTAAGTTTTTTGCCATAAGATAATTTAATTATTCGCTTATTCGACCAATTTGCGGTATTTAACCTTCTTTGCCGGTTCGATGCCCTGGGCTTTCTTGTACTCCTCGTATTCGGAGTAGCTGCCCTCGAAGAATTTCACCTCGCCGTCGCCCTCGAACGAGAGGATGTGTGTGGCGATGCGGTCTAAGAACCAGCGGTCGTGCGATATCACGACGGCGCATCCGGCGAAGTTCTCCAAGCCTTCTTCAAGCGCACGCAAGGTATTGACGTCAATGTCGTTGGTCGGTTCGTCCAAAAGAAGCACGTTGCCCTCCTCTTTGAGCGCAAGGGCAAGGTGCAGGCGGTTGCGTTCGCCTCCGGAAAGCACGCCGCATTTCTTCTCCTGGTCCGATCCGCTGAAATTGAACCGCGAAACGTATGCGCGCGCATTGACCTGGCGGTTGCCCAACTGCACGTATTCGCTGTTCTGCGAAATAACTTCATATACCGTCTTGTCAGGGTCTATCGACTTATGCTGCTGGTCGATGTAGGCCAGTTTGACGGTTTCGCCCACCTTGAAGCTACCCGAAGTTGGTTCTTCGAGGCCCATTATCATGCGGAACAGCGTGGTTTTGCCCGTACCGTTGGGACCTATGACGCCGACGATGCCCGCAGGCGGGAGCGTGAACTCCAGCCCCTCGTAAAGCACGCGGTCGCCGAAAGCTTTGCTCACTCCCTGCGACTCGATGACCATATTACCCAGGCGCGGGCCGTTGGGAATAAATATTTCGAGTTTTTCCTCCTTCTGTTTGGTGTCCTCGTTGAGCATCTTGTCATATTGCGACAGACGGGCCTTGCTCTTGGCGTGGCGGGCCTTGGGACTCATGCGGACCCATTCAAGTTCGCGTTCGAGAGTTTTGCGGCGCTTGCTCTCCTGCTTCTCCTCCATCGCCAGGCGCGTAGATTTCTGGTCGAGCCAGCTCGAATAGTTGCCCTTCCAGGGGATGCCCTCGCCGCGGTCGAGTTCGAGTATCCACCCGGCCACATTATCAAGAAAATAGCGGTCGTGAGTGACGGCGATGACCGTACCTTTATATTGCTGCAGGTGCTGTTCGAGCCAGTCGATGCTTTCGGCGTCGAGGTGGTTGGTCGGTTCGTCGAGCAGAAGAACGTCCGGTTCCTGAAGCAGCAGGCGGCATAGGGCCACGCGGCGGCGTTCGCCACCCGAAAGGTTCTTCACCGGAGCGTCCGGGTCGGGACAGCGCAGGGCGTCCATCGCGCGTTCCAACACCGCATCGAGTTCCCAACCGTTCGCCTGGTCGATCGCCTCGGTCAGCTCGCCTTGTCGCTCGATGAGGCGCGCCATTTCGTCGTCGTCCATCGGTTCCATGAACTTGGCGTTGACCTCTTCATACTCCTTGAGCAGGGCAACCGTAGCGGCGCAACCCTCCTGTACGATCTCTTTCACGGTCTTTGTTTCGTCGAGCTGCGGTTCCTGTTCGAGATACCCGACGGTGTATCCAGGTGAAAAGACCACCTCACCCTGGAAATTTTTGTCCAGACCTGCGATGATCTTCATCAGAGTCGATTTACCGGAACCGTTGAGGCCGATGATACCTATTTTCGCGCCGTAGAAGAACGACAGGTATATGTTGTTAAGGATTTTCTTATTGTTGTTGAGGACTTTGCTCACCCCAACCATTGAAAAAATGATCTTTTCGTCGGACATGGATTATCAATTACGAATTACAAAATTATATTATGAGCCACAAAGATAGTAAAAAGTTTTTCGTCAAAAGGTGGTCTATGCATCCGACGAATAAGCGAGAGGCAAGTTATTTACATTTTGCCCGAGCAATGAGTGAGGAAGGCGAAGCCAACGCTTGCGAAGTCGGCGAAACCGGAGTATACTGTACGTATGCGAGGATTTAGGCAACAAGCGTAACGCGGCAGAGCCGCCTTTTCACAAAAAACTATTCGATCACGTAGACCTCCTCGCCCTCTCGACGCATAAGGAATTTTTCGCGGGCGAACTTCTCGAGGAATTCCGGATCGTCGAGGTTCTCCAGAAGCGTGCTGTCTTCGGCGATGCTGCGTTCCAACTGCTCCTTGCGGTCCTTCAGTCCGCCGATTTCACTACGCACACGGAGCGATTCGAACACGTCGCGTCCGAACAGCGCCAGCAGCACAGCCAGCACGACTATCGCCAGCGCGCGGTAGGGGCCGTTGATCCAGCCGGACAGTTTCCCGAATTTTTCCTTAAGGCTCAAGGTATCCTCATATACTTATGCGCTTGCAAAGAGATTCTCCAGCGCGGGTTTTCCTTTATATAATCGACAATCGCAGGCATCATGGCTTCCCGGCGGCTCCACTCGGGCTGCAGGAACAGCATACAGTGTTCTCCCACCTTCGCAGCGCACTCCTCGGCCCAACGCAGATCGTCAACCGTTTCGATTATCACTTTCAGTTCATCGGCTCTTGCCCACGCTTCGTATAGCGGCTGCTGCTGCTTTTTCGGCGACAGGCACACCCAGTCGAATTCCCCGCTGAACGGATGCGATCCCGAAGTCTCGAGAAATATCTCCATCCCGCTTTCGTGCAGCCTGACGCACAGTTCATCCAGCGGATACATCAACGGTTCACCGCCGGTCACCACCACAGCCTTCGCCGGATGCGCCGAGGCGCGCCTGACTATCTCGCCGACCGCGACCGGCGGATGCACCTTCGGGTTCCATGTATCCTTGGCATCGCACCACCGGCAACCCACATCACACCCCCCGAGCCTGATGAAATATGCCGCCCGCCCCGTGTGGCGACCCTCTCCCTGCAACGTATAGAAATCTTCGACAAGGGGCAAAAACCGCCCTTCCGCCAGTTCCGCGTTATTCATCGTCCATTACAACGTAAATATCCTTGAGATTGCGGCCCAGTTCGTCATAATCCAACCCGAAACCTACGATGAACTCGTTTCCTATCTCCATTGCCTTGTACTTCACCGGAAAATCCTTCCGGTAGGCTCCCGGTTTGAAGAAAAGAGTCGCGATCTCGAGGCTCGCCGGACGGTGGCCGGCAAGCGAACGCAGAAGGTGCTCCATGCTCTCGCCCGTATCCACGATGTCCTCGACTATCACAACATGTTTCCCCTCGATGTTGTTCTTGAGTCCGATCAACTCGGAAACCTTGCCGGTGGAATTGGTACCCGCATAGGAAGCCAGTTTGACAAACGACAGCTCGCAGTTGAACCCGATCTTCTTCATCAGCTCCGACATAAACATGAAAGCGCCGTTCAGCACACCCAGGAACAGCGGAGTATCCCTGTCCGCATAGTCGGCGTTGATCTGCGCAGCCACTTTGTCTATGGCGGCGTCCAACTGTTCGGCAGGAATCATCACGCGGAAGGTTTTGTCGTGGAGTTTTACCGTTTTTTCGTCGCTCATATGCCGTTTATTTTTAACTTTGCAAAGTTAACAAATCTAACGATAAAACATGAAACCGAGAGTAAGTATAATCATGGGCAGCACCTCCGATATGCCCGTCATGGAAGCCGCCGCAAAATTCCTCGACTCGATGGAAGTTCCCTACGAGATAAACGCCTTGTCGGCCCACCGCACGCCCGGCGTCGTCGCCGACTTTGCCGAAAAAGCAGCAGGGCGCGGGATCGGCGTCATTATAGCGGCTGCAGGCGGCGCGGCGCACCTTCCAGGCGTCATTGCGGCATCCACCGTGCTGCCCGTCATCGGGGTGCCCATCAAGTCTTCTAATTCGATACAAGGCGTCGACAGCCTCTATTCAATAGTTCAGATGCCGTCGGGAATTCCGGTTGCGACGGTAGCAATCGACGGCGCGCAGAACGCCGCGATACTGGCCTGCCAGATACTCGCAACGGGCGACGCGGCGCTGCGCGAAAAACTCGTGGGGTTCAAAAAAGACCTCGCCAAAAAGATCGAAAAGGCAAACGCCGACATGGCGACAATTAAATTTCCTTTCAAAACCAACTAAAATTCAGGCAGGCAAGTTTTGCAGAAAGACCGATTTTCGTCAAAACGGGACGTATGCAAGGCTTGCGAAGAAATTGAAACCGCAGCATACTGTGCGTATGTGAGGA
>JAVBRB010000003.1:0-27041 GCA_031548515.1 Rikenellaceae bacterium
CGCCTGCACGTTCCTCTACGACGTGGACGGGGTGGCCTACTGGCCCGGCGTGGCGGTCAACTACACGAATAAGACGCAGTTCATCTTCAAGATCAACAAGGGCGTCGAATCGGTCTACGACAGCGTGAAGGTCAACCGCTACATCCCCGAGGCGCGCCGGCCCGTCCCCTTCTCGAAGATGATCTATTTCGGCGACGGGACGACCGATATTCCCTGCATGCGCCTGGTCAAGGACCAGGGAGGCCACTCGATCGCCGTGTACGACCCGGCCGAGAGCGTCGAACAGAAAAACGTGCGGGAGCTGATCCGCGACAACCGCGTGAGCTACGCCTGCCCGGCCGACTATTCCGCCGGAAAGGAGATCGACCGCCTGGTGAAGACCATCATCGACAAGATCAAGGCAGATAACGACCTGGATCAACTCAACACAAAGAACACTAAACTATGAAAATAGTTTTCGCCACAGCCAATCTGCACAAACTCACCGAAGTGAGGCAGATCCTCGGCCCTGGATTCGAGGTGGTCTCCCCGGCCGAATTAGGCCTTGTGGACGACATTCCCGAGGATGCACCCACGCTCGAAGGCAACGCCCTGCAAAAGGCCCGCTACATCTGGGAGCGGACCGGGCTGTCGTGTTTCGCCGACGACACCGGGTTGGAGGTGGAGGCGCTGGACGGCGCGCCGGGCGTCTACTCCGCGCGCTATGCCGGGGAGGCGAAGGATTCGCAGGCCAACGTGCGGCTGCTGCTGGCCAATCTGGCCGGGCAGAGCGAGCGCGGCGCCCGTTTCCGCACGGTGATCGCCCTGATCCTCGGCGGGCGGGAGTACCTCTTCGAAGGCGAGGTACGGGGCCGCATCACGGAAAGCCCCCGCGGGCATGCGGGATTCGGTTACGATCCGGTGTTCGTCCCCTCGGGCCACACGCAGACTTTCGCCGAAATGCCCTCCGCCGTGAAAAATACTCTCTCGCACCGCGCCCGGGCCGTCGCCCGCCTGGCGGAATACCTGAAAGGGGTTCCGTCGGGCGAGGACGATCTGTCGATTTCGATTTTGTAACATCTATATTTGTCATCCCGAGTTTGTCGAGGGATCTCAGACAGCCCTTTTGAGATCCCTCGACAAGCTCGGGATGACAAAAAACGCGCCGACCGAAAGATTCCGGTCGGCGCGGTTCATATGGAGTTCAGGATCACTGCTTATGTACGACCTGATAGAGCTTATCCCCCCGCCGCACCAACTGCGGCGTGCGGATCGAGAAGGGCGTGCCCTGCAGGGCGGTCTGCACCGGGAGGTCGTCGATACGGATGTCGTCCGCGCGGCCTTCGACCATGCCGGTCGTCTCACCCAGGATCAGGTACTCGTCGCCCGCCGAGAGGGTCGAGGCCACGGGGGTGATCTCGGCCACGGAGTGGCGTTGGTAGAAGTTGGTCACCTGGCCGACAAATTCTTTACAGGTGGTGGCCGAGGAGCCGTACGAGGGGCTCAGTTCCACCACGGGGCCGCCGAGGTAGTAGCCGCCCCAGAAACCGCGGTTGAAGACCTCCCCGAGGCGCTCTTCCCAGGCGGCGATGCGCTCCGGAGTGTACTCTCCCGCCTCGATGGCGCGCAGGGCCTCGTCGTAGCATTGGCAGACGCGCTTCACATATTCCGGAGCGCGGGCGCGGCCCTCGATCTTGAGCACGCCGACTCCCGCGTCAAGGAAGCGATCCAGAAAACCGATCGTGCAGAGGTCTTTCGGGGAAAGCAGGTACTGCCCCTCCACGGCGATCACGTCGCCGTTATCCCGGTCGCGCAACTCGTACGAGCGGCGGCACAGCTGGCGGCAGGCCCCGCGGTTGGCCGAGCAGCCGCTCTCGTGCAGGCTCAGGTAGCACTTGCCCGAGATGGCCATGCACAGGGCGCCGTGGGCGAACATTTCGATGCGCACGGGACGCCCCGCCGGGCCGCAGATGTTTTCTTCGAGTATGTTTTTGTGGATCGTGGCGATGCGGTCTAAATCCAACTCGCGCGCCAGTACTGCCACGTCCGCCCATTGGGCGTAGAAGCGCAGCGCCTCGGTGTTGGAGATGTTGAGCTGGGTCGAAAGGTGGACTTCCAGCCCCAGTGAGCGGGCGTAGAGCATGACCGCCTGGTCGGAGGCGATCACCGCGTCCACGCCTGCCTCGGCCGCGCCCTCGGCGATGCGGCGCATCAGCGGCAGGTCGTCGTCGTAGAGGATCGTATTGAGCGTCAGGTAGCTTTTTACACCCCGTTCGCGGGCCGTGCCGACGATATCCGGCAGGTCGGCGAGCGTAAAGTTGGCTGACGAGCGTGCCCGCATATTCAGATTTTCGACTCCGAAATAGACTGCGTCGGCCCCCCCGTCCATAGCGGCCAGGAGCGACTCGCGCGAACCCGCGGGGGCCATGATTTCGATGTCGGAACGTTTCATTGTTTCAGAGTCAGGGTGAATTTCCGCAATTTATTGCAATGCCATCAGTTTGTATAAAATTTTCTTTGTCATTCAGAGCGAAGCGAAGAATCTTGGTCGGACTGTGTGCAGAATAATTTCGACCAAGATTCTTCGCTTCGCTCTGAATGACAAAGAATATGGTGACTTCACAACATTCATTTATGCCGGCCGGTCATACCCGTGGCGAGGCGGTGCAGCGCCTCCAGTCCCTCGGGCGAGGCCTTCAGGCCCTCCAATGCCTTCAGCGAGCGTTCGATGCGGGAGGCTATCTCCTTCTCGGCCATTTGGCGGATGCCCAGGCTGTCGTAAATCTCCCTCACGCGCTGCACCTTGCGCACGGGATCCATCGCCGGATCGGTGAGCAGCGTGGTCAACTCTGAGCGTTTAGCCTGATCGCTCGTTTCCAGCGCTTTGAGCGTGAGGAAACTTTTTTTACCCTCGATGATGTCGCCGCCGACCTGCTTGCCGAACGAGGGGTTGTCGCTGTAGCTGTCCAGCAGGTCGTCCTGCAACTGGAACGCGAGGCCCAATTCCTGCCCGAAACGGTATATCCCGTCGCAATCCTCTTTGGACGCCCCGGCCATCATCGTCCCCATCACGGCCCCGCGCGCGATCAGGGCGGCGGTCTTCAGGGAGATCATTTCCATATATTCGGCCTCGGTAACGGTCGTGCGCTGTTCGAAGTCCATGTCATACTGCTGCCCCTCGCACACCTCGGCGGCCATCCGGTTGAATTGTTCCAGAAGGCCCGGAAGCAGCGCGGCAGGCGATTGGGCCAGCAGGCGGTAAGCGTAGATGAGCATCGCGTCGCCCGAGAGGATGGCCGTGTTGGCTCCCCAGCGCACGTGGACGGTGGGTTTGCCGCGACGCAGGGCCGCGTTGTCCATGATGTCGTCGTGCAGCAGGGTGAAGTTGTGGAACACCTCGACCGCCGCCGCCGCCGGGAGCATATCCTCGGCCTGGCCCCCGAAAGCCTCCCCTGCAAGGAGCATCAGCACGGGCCGCAGCCGCTTGCCGCCCTCCTGGAGCGAGTAGCGGATGGGGGCGTAGAGCGTGTCCGGGCGGGCGGGAAAAGGGAGCGCCGAAAGGTAATTTTCCGTCAGGCGGGAGAGTTCTTCGCGGGTGTGCATGGATGGCGGGGTCAGGTTGAGGGAATAAATATTGTGAAAGCCGAGCGTCATCAAGCTCGCTTGAATGGCCGAGGCACATCCAATATTCTACAAATATAGTGAAAGGTGAGCGCAATTGTGGGTGCTTGTACACAAAGATTAACTTTGTTTTCTTCCTCCTCGCTCGCCATCCCAAGCAAGCTTGCGTGGCCTCGCTCATTCGTCAGTTGCCGAACCGCATCCTATATTCTATAAATGTAATAAAAGCCGGGCAGCAACTCAAGTCACCTGCAATCGTCCGAGAAGCATCCGATAAAATAGCACAAAACTATGAAAAATAGTTGCACAACTAAAAAACATAGTTTATATTTGCATTATCGAAAAACCAAACTTTCTGTAAATATGTACAAACTCACGGCAAAAGAAGAAGAAATAATGTCCCTGTTCTGGGACATAGGGGCATTGTTCGTCAGGGAGATAGTCGAGTGGTATCCTGAGCCTCGCCCGCATTTCAACACGATCTCCACGATGGTGCGCGCCCTGGAAGAACGCGGATTCCTGTCGCATAAAAAGTTCGGCGGCACATTCCAATACTATCCGACGATGTCGGCAGAGGAGTTCCGGGGCGGGAAACTATCGAACGTTGTCGCCAAATATTTCGACAACTCATACCTGGGCGTGGTGTCGGCGCTCGTGCGGGAAGAGAAAGTCCTGCTCGAAGAGTTGAAAGAATTGATCGCAGAAATAGAACGGCAATGAAAGAACTGATGATATATATCGCGCAGGTGTCGCTTCTTGCGGCGTGTTCATATATTATATATACAGCCATCTTCGCACGCGACACGCTCCATCGAACAAAGCGGTTCGTGCTACTGTTGATCCTCGCGGCATCTTTCGCCCTGCCGCTGTGCAGGATCACTGTCGATAAAGCGGCCGCACCGGAAGCCATGACCGTTGCGGCAGTGGTGGCAAGCGAAATTTCCGCGCCACCTGTAGAGCTGATCGGGCAGGCCCCCGTAATACTCGCTTCCACTCTCGATTTTTTCCTGATAGCGGGGATGATCTATTTTGCCGGGGTCGTCTTCTTGCTCGCTTACAGGTTAGCGGGAGTGGCAAGGGTGCGAAAAATAATGAGGCGGGCTGTGAGTCAGGTCGTCCACAACGGAAGGAAAGTATTGCTAGTCGAGGGAGACATTCCACCTTTCAGTTTCGCCGGCAGGATAGTCCTTTCTGAAAGCGATTATAAGGAGAATTCCGAAATGATCATTCGCCATGAGGAGGTGCATATTCGTGAACATCACGGTCTCGACCTTGCGGTGATAAACATAGTGTTGGCACTGTTGTGGTTCAATCCCTTCGTGTGGCTGCTGAGGCGCGAACTCGTTCTTGTGCACGAACTCGCAGCCGACCGCGGCGTTATTCTAAGCGGCATCGATGCAAAAAAATATCAGTATTTACTAATCTCGAAGAGCGCCTGCACAGGAGATCTGCTGCCGGTAGCAAATCACTTTCGCACGGGCGACCTTCGCAAAAGAATTATGTTTATGAAAAGAAAAACTTCCCGCCTGGCGGGTCTGAACCTACTGTTGATCCTGCCGCTCGCCGCCGTCGCGCTGGCAGCATTTGCCGAGACGCGCTATATCTTTCCCGAGCCGGAAACTACGGATGCTGTCTCAGGAGAAGAACAGTTCCATATGCCGTTCGATGTTACGGGCGCTTATTTCGCTCCTTTCGGCGAACGGGTACATCCTGTAACGGGGCTGACGACTCTGCATACCGGTATCGACGTCGTTCCATCGAACGACACCATTCGCGCTCCATATTCCGGCGTTGTAAAAAGCGCCGCATATGACAAGGGAATGGGGTATAAACTGGTGATCGCTCATTCCAATGGACTGGAGACTGTTTACGGACACCTTGCCGGGTTCCTTGTCGCGGAAGGCGAGGCGGTGAAAGGCGGCGAACCTGTCGCGATCGTCGGCGACACGGGATTGGCTAAGGGCAAGCACCTTCATTTCGAAACTCTTGTGAACGGCAAACACGTCGACCCTACGGAGACCTTGCCGCTGGATTTTAAGATTGCGGAATACCAGAACCGGCAATAACGCTAACGCGTTTCATGTCCTGCAAACGCAAAGATTCCTGTCTCTCGCAGACAGGGATCTTTCTTTTTTTCCGGGCATTCGAAAAAAGGATTATATTTGCAGAATATAGGATGCGGTTCGGCAACCTTTGTGTGCAAGCACCCCACAATTGCGCTCACCTTTCATTATATTTGCAATATTTGCAGAATGGATTTTTTCGCAGAGTTGTTCCAATACCGGTTTCTGGCGAACGCGCTCATGGCAGCGGTGCTTTCGGGCATCACGTGCGGTATCATGGGTACTTACGTGGTGAGCCGGCGCACGGTTTTCATTAGCGGAGGCATAACGCACTCGTCGTTCGGTGGTATCGGCATGGCTTACTTTCTCGGCTGGAATCCCATTCTCGGCGCGACTCTGTTCGCCCTGCTGTCGGCCATCGGCATAGAATTCGCGTCCGACCGCATGAAAGTGCGAGAAGACTCGGCCATCGGAATAATCTGGAGCGTAGGCATGGCGTTGGGAATAATCTTCATTTTCCTCACGCCGGGTTATGCGCCTAATCTGACGGCCATCCTTTTCGGGAACATTCTAACCGTGACGCGGGTCGACCTCATAGCGTCGTCGGCACTGGCGGTGGCTGTGGCGACGGTTTTCGCGCTGTGGATGCGGCCGGTAATGTATGTGGCGTTCGACCGCGAATTTTCGCGCAGCCAGGGCGTTCCGGTCCGGCTCATATCATACGGCATGGCCATCCTTACAGCCCTCACGATCGTTTTTTCAATACGTGCCGTGGGTATCGTACTGCTTATTTCGCTGCTGACTTTTCCGGTCGTGATAGTAAACTCTCTGACAAAATCATTCCCGAAAATCATAGTCTGGTCGGCGGCGGCGGCAACGCTCGCCAACATTGCCGGGCTGTGGGCCAGCTGGCGGTGGGATATTCCCACTGGAGCCGCCACAATATTTGTGCTCACGGTTACGCTTATTGTTGTAAAAACCGTACCTTTGTTGATTGGACGTACTCTTAAACGGAAAAGAATCAGCCCCACAAGATGAAGCTCATCAAAACCATCGACAAATTCATCCTGAAGTCGTATCTCGGCCCCATGCTGGCCAGCTTCTTCATCGTGATGTTCGTGCTGATGATGAACTTCGTGTGGAAGTACATCGACGAGTTGGTGGGTAAAGGGCTCTCTCCGGGCGTCGTGATAGAACTGATGTTCTACGCCACCAACAACATGATCTCGCTCGGCTTCCCGCTGGCCGTGCTGTTCGCCTCGATCATGACGATGGGCAACCTGGGCGAGAACTACGAACTTCTGGCGATAAAGTCGGCCGGTATATCCCTGCCGCGCATAATGGCTCCGCTGATGATGGTGACGATCGGGATGGCGGTGGCGAGTTTCTTCGTCACGAACAACCTGGTCCCGTTCTCCAACAAGAAGATGTACGCCATCATATACGACATCCGGCAGCAGAAGCAGGAAATAGAGTTCAAGGACGGCATGTTCTTCAACGGCGTCGAAAACATCAGCATCCGTATCGAAAAACAGGACCCGAACACCAAACTGCTGACAGACGTACTGATATACAATACCGAAACCGGCGCCGACCAGCGTGCGGGAAACATGACGGTCACCATAGCCGACTCAGGCTACATACGCCTGTCTGACGACCGACGTTTTCTGATAACAACGCTCTATAACGGAGAAAGCTACAACCTCACCCGCGACCGCAACTGGTACGAAGACAACCAGATGAGCCACACTTCGTTCGATATGCAGCACGGTCTGTCGAAAACCCCGGGCTACGACTTCAACCGCACCGACGCCAACCTGTTCGGAAGCAACGCGACGACAAAGAACGTCAACGAACTGAAAGCCGATATCGACTCCCTTAACAGGGAGGTAAACGCATCCACGGCCAGAACCTACGGTCCGTTGCTTAACAGCTACCTTTTCAGCAGCGACACAATGGTGGTAACGAATACTCACGAGGCCCGCATGAGCCTCGAAGAGCGGCGGCAGACACTGCTCTACGACTCTATAGACGGGCTGTCGCTAAGTGAAAAAAGCCAACTGTACAACGACGCCCTTCGCACGGCCCGCAACTCGCGAAGCGTGATAACATATGACGAAAGCGCTGCGAAAGATTCCCTCAACCATCTCTACCGGTCGCAGATCGAATGGCACAAGAAATGGTCGCTGCCCGTAGCTGTGATAATTTTCTTCCTGATAGGCGCGCCGCTCGGGGCCATAATCCGTAAAGGGGGCCTGGGTATGCCGATCGTTGTCTCGGTGGCCTTTTTCGTGATGTATTACGTTATCAGCATCGTGGGCGAAAAACTCGCCAAAGAGGGAACATGGCCCGCAATGTGGGGGGTATGGATGCCCACGATGGTGCTATTTCCGATAGCAGTATACCTTACATACAAGGCCACTAACGACTCGAACCTGCTGAACGTCGAGTGGTATATAATAAAATACAACCGGGTCAAGAAAAAGCTGCAGCCCGCACTCGACAGGCTGCCTAAACTAAAAACGAAAAAACATGGCTCCAAAAAAGCTTCTGAATAGTGTGGAAGAGGCCATCGCAGACATCCGCGACGGCAAAGTGATAATCGTAGTCGATGACGAGGACCGTGAAAACGAGGGCGATTTTGTCGTCGCCGCCGAAAAGATAACGCCCGAGGTGGTCAATTTCATGCTGCACCACGGACGCGGAGTGCTCTGCACGCCGCTCACCGAAGACCGCTGCGCGCAGCTCGAACTGGGGATGATGGAATCCAATAACACCTCGATACTGGGGACTCCGTTCACCGTTTCGGTCGATCTGCTCGGACAGGGATGTTCGACCGGAGTTTCATCGACCGACCGCGCAAAAACCATACGCGCGTTGGCCGACCCTGCCACCAAACCCGAACAGTTGGGCCGCCCGGGACATATTTTCCCCCTACGCGCGCGCAACAGAGGCGTATTGCGCCGTCCGGGCCACACTGAGGCAACGGTAGACTTGGCACGTATGGCGGGACTGCAGCCTGCAGGCGCCCTCATCGAGATAATGAACGGGGACGGTACGATGGCACGCCTGCCCCAACTTCTTGAGATCGCTGAGAAATTCGGCCTCAAGATAGTTTCCATCGCCGATATCATCGCTTACCGCCTGCGCAGCGAAAGCATCGTCATAAAGGGCGAAACGGTCGACCTGCCCACTGAAGCGGGCGATTTCCGCTTCACGCCGTTCGTCCAGAAAAGCAACGGTATGGAGCACGGTGCGCTCACCAAGGGAGAATGGAAGCCGGGCGACCCTGTACTGGTGCGAATGCACTCGTCGTGCCTGACGGGCGACATTTTCGGGTCGTGCCGCTGCGACTGCGGCGCACAACTACGCGAAGCGATGAGGATGATCGAAAAAGAGGGGCGCGGAGCCGTCATTTACCTCAACCAGGAGGGGCGCGGCATCGGCCTGTACAACAAGATCGCGGCCTACAAACTGCAAGACGAGGGGTATGACACGGCCGAAGCCAACATCAAACTGGGTTTCCGGGCCGACGAACGCGACTACGGCGTCGGCGCGAGCATACTGCACGAACTTGGCATCACCAAAATGCGCCTCATGACCAACAACCCCTTGAAACGCGCTGGCCTTGAAGGCTACGGGCTTTCTGTTGTCGAGAACGTGCCTATCGTGATCCAGCCAAACCACCACAACCTGCGCTACCTCGAAACCAAAGAGCTGCGTATGGGGCACACGCTGGGCCTTTGCAAAAATGCAAAGTCTTAATTATGAACTAAAAATTATGAATTACGAATCAGGGTGCGGGCCGAAGCCCGCGCCTTTTCCATTTTTATATATCTTTGCCACATGAATGGCAAAGATTTAAGGATCGTTTTCATGGGGACGCCGGAGTTTGCCGTCGCGTCGCTACGCCGCCTGGTGGAAGGCGGATATAATGTCGTAGCGGTTGTCACGGCCCCCGACAAACCCGCCGGACGCGGGCTGAAACTGCAAGAAAGCGACGTGAAACGCTACGCGGCGGAAGCCGGGCTGACCGTTCTGCAACCCGAAAAACTGCGCGACCAGGAATTTCTGGACCGTCTGCGCGCGCTGGACACAGATCTCGGCATCGTGATCGCTTTCCGCATGTTGCCCGAGGCGGTGTGGGCCATGCCGCACCTGGGAACATTCAATCTCCACGCCTCGCTGCTGCCTCAATACCGCGGAGCCGCCCCCATAAATTGGGCCATCATCAACGGCGAAACCACCACGGGCCTCACGACCTTCATGCTCAACGCCGAAATAGACAAGGGCGACATCATCGGCCGCGTAGAGATGCCCATCCTACCGGAAGACAATGCAGGAACGCTGCACGATAAACTGATGGAAGCCGGAACGGAACTCGTCGTACAGACCGTCGACCGAATTGCAGAAAGCAACGTCACACCGCTGTCGCAGATGGATATTCCCGAGAACACACTGAAACCCGCCCCGAAAATATTCAAAGAAGACTGCAGAATCGATTGGACGAAGTCCGGCAGGAAAATTGCTGATCTTATCCGCGGACTGTCGCCATATCCCGCCGCATGGAGCGCGATGTACGACGCCGAAGGGAACGAAATAAGCACCCTGAAACTATTCGACGCCCGTTTCACTCAGTCCGGATACGGAGTTGAGCCTGGAACGGCAGATTTTTCGGACAGGAACGCATTGAGAGCGGCTTGCGGGGACGGCTGGATAGCAGTAACAGAACTCCAGCCAGCCGGAAAACGCCGCATGACCGCCGCCGAATATTACAACGGACTCGATAAGACAAAAAAATACAAATTTTCGTAATTCGTAAAATGAACTACACCGCCTCAAGCAACGGGGTATCCAAAACAGGAATTTATAATATCGCCGCAAGCGGAGGGGAATCTACCCTTTTAGTTATCTCCCTCGCAAGATACCTCCACCGGCCTGCGGCCGACGGTCGGCGCTCAGTCGATGATTATTTTGCGAAGCAAAACAATTTATATTTATGGGAATCAGAACTAAAATAACGATCGGATTCGCGAGCCTCGGACTATTGGTTATGAGTGCCGGTACGGTATCGTTTTTCGAGTTAACGCGCATCGGCAAGCGTACAGGGCTGATCCTCGAGGCCAGCAACAGCAACATGACCATCTCGCGCGAACTGCTCGACGGGGCCGAAATGCAGCATATTTCGCTGCTGCACAGCTACAGCACGGGCAACACTGCGGCAGGCCGTGATTCACTGTATCTGGCAGGCCAAAAGATGTTCATAGGGGCGCTCGAAAAAGGGCGGGAGACAGGCATCGCGGCAATGAATCCGATCGGACGGGCTTTCGACGACTACGAAAGAATAACGCGCAGTTACTTTGCCGACGGTCCGGACCGCGAAAACAACTGGCTTGAAGCCAATTACTGGCGCGCCTACATGAACCTGACATCGGCTGTCAAAGAATACATGACCGGCGCCGAATATAATCTGGGAACCCAGGCGGAAAATATCGAACATAATGCCTACAGAGCCATCACTCCGATCCTCGTAACGCTCGCAGTAATACTGCTGTTGCTGTTCGTGCTGCTGTTCTTCATAGACTTCTACTATATCAAACCGGTAGTAAAAATGAACAAAAGCCTCGAAGGATTCTTGAAATACAATTCGCCGTTCCGCGTGACATTCGAAGGTAAGGACGAAGTTTTCGAGTTGAAGGAGAACATTGAGGAACTCGCGGACAAGGTTAAACGCAAAAGTCATGAGTCATAACTCTATGGAAATATGCGCCTGAACATAGTCTTCCGGTATATAGGCATGGTGATGCTGCTGAATGCGGCGTTCATGCTGGTTTCGGCCGTGATGAGCGCACTGAACGGCATCGACAGTTCGTTCTACGCACTGCTGCTCTCAGCCGGGCTTACCGCCGTTATCGGGCTGTTTCCCATGATATTCGTACCGTCGGAGAAACAGATATCCAACAAGGAGAGCTATTGCATCGTGATAGGCGCATGGCTGATGTCCTGCGTCGTGGGAATGATACCGTTCCTGCTGTGGGGAGGCGAATTCACGCTCGGCAAGGCGTGGTTCGAGAGCGTTTCGGGATATACCACGACAGGGGCGACCATACTGAACGACGTCGAAGCCCTTCCGCGGGGATTGCTGTTCTGGCGTTCGTGCACCCACTGGATGGGCGGCGCGGGAGTCGTAATGTTCACTCTGATGATAATGCCGATGCTGGGCCGCAGCCGCATGATGGTCTCCAGCGTCGAACTTTCGACCATCGCCAAAGACGACTACAGATACAAATCAGGGACAGTCATACGGATCCTCCTCAGCATTTATCTGGGGCTTACAGCGGCCTGTTTCATCGGCTTGAAAGCCGCCGGCATGGGATGGTTCGACTCGGTGAACCACGCCATGTCGACTGCCGCAACAGGCGGATTCAGTACGAAGAATATGAGCATCGGATTCTGGGACAACCCATGGATAGAGGTGGTACTGATCGTTTTCATGTTCCTTTCCAGCTTGCACTTCGGGGTAATCTTCGCAACGCTGACCGGACAGCGTAAAAATATATTCCGCTCGGAAGTGGCAAGGTATTACTTCGCTTTTCTGGCTGCAGCCATAATTGCCGTCGCCGTCAGCACGGTCGCTAACGGAACTTACGGATCATTCGGAGAAGCATTGAGGCGCAGCGCTTTTGAAACCGTTTCCCAGGCGTCGACTACCGGATTCACCTCGAACGACTCCAACCTGTGGGGACCGTTCGCAGCGGCAATACTCATATTCACAGGGATACAGTGCGCATGCGCCGGATCGACTGGCGGCGGCCTGAAAGCCGACCGCGTGTATCTGGCCGCCAAGATAGTGTGGCATCAGATACGCCAGCAGCAACATCCGAATGCCATTATCCGCATAAAACTGAATGGCGTCACGCAGGAACCCTCGACACTCGCTTTCGTGATGCTTTTCATCGTGCTGTATTTCTTCCTGATCCTGCTCGGCACAGTGTTCTTAGCCGCTTTCGGCTACGACGCGCTCACGAGTTTTTCGGTTTCGGTTACCAGTCTGGGCAATGTGGGGCCGGCATTCGGACAGGTGGGAGGTTTCGACAATTTTGCATCTTTTCCCGGAGGGGTGCGTTTTTTCACCACTCTGCTGATGCTTCTGGGCCGTCTCGAGATTTTCGGATTAATACAACTCTTTTTATTGAAATGGTGGAAATAAACACGGAACAGGATCCACAATTTTCCACTTTTCACTTTCCACTCTTCACTTTTTATTATATTTGCGTTTGGAATGAGATTCTTCCCGACATATTTTCTGGCAACCGCGCTGGCGCTGGCCTGCTGCGTGCAACTCGATGCGCAGCAAAGGATCCGCATTGCAGGACTCGAAGGCAATGAAGAGTACGCCAGACTGGTCGGAGAAGAGATAAAACTTACCCGTATGTCGGATTCCATTTCGGAGTCGATGAACATCATACGCCGCTCGTTCCGAACCGATACGCTGAACCGTACCGCAAATTCGGCCGCCATACTGCGTATGGAAGAAGAGATGTTCGACCTGCGCAACCGCATGGCACGGCTCTCCGGGCAGATCAATTCCATCGAACAGGAGTGGATCATGCAGGATCTGAGCGACGGAGAGCCTGAGGGCAAGACTGTCGAGACTCAGGAGCGCAACGTTGCGAACCTTGTATACAACCCGTATTTCGACAGCAGCCTTGGACCGGAAGAGGTGCGCGAACTCAGGGAAGCCCAGCACGGCGAAAGTGAGATTCCGCCTCTCATAGAACAATACCGCGAGAACAATCACCGGCTGGTGGTGCTGAAATACGCCTATGACCTTTCGATCATGGCCGGAACGGCAGACAGCATCAGGGTCCGGTTCGACTCTTTGGCCAATGTGAACGCCGGAGTCGCCCGCCTCATAGGGCACACCTGGGGAACGGTTTTCGATAACAAGAGTTACTGCTACAATCTGCTGATGGATAAGAATCACCGCAGCGACCTGTTGGAACAGTTCGAAAATGACATGGAAACATTGCGTCAGGCGCAGGCAGAATGGCAGGGAGTATATGCCTCGGATGAGATAGTGAATTATGTGCTTCAGAAAAAACTGATAACCGACTACGAAATAAAACTGGCTGAGGATATGAAGAACCGCTCCGCACTCGACTCGCTGAAACTGGTGCAGGCTGCGCTTCCCCATGTCGACGCACTTGATTTGGAGCTGGCCACGCTTAAGGAGAGACTATTCCTCGACTACGAAGATATAAAGGTGAACCCGGCGTCGCCATACAACTCGCGCAACCCTGTTCCTGAAGTTAAAGTATTTCCTAAAGGGATAATTTACCGCGTATTGCTCGGAACATTTTCCACCGTGCAGCAACCGTCTGCTTTCAGGAACGTTTCGCCGTTGGCCGTAGAGAAAGGGCCGGACGGCAAATACCGCTACTTTGCCGGAGGATTCCCCTCGGACACAACGGCCAACGCAGCCCTCGAACAGATGAAACAGCGCGGTTTCAAAGCTCCGCAGGCGGTGGCATGGATGGACGGCGTATACATCAACCTCGAAACAGGCAAGGGACTCGAAACAGGATTCTACCGTGTGGAGTTATCGGGAATACAGGAACTCACGCCCGAGGTTGCAGAAGTAATCCGTACCGTTGCAGGAGAAACATCAATAGTCCGCGGCGATGGCATGTTTATCATCGGCCCGTTCGACGACGGTGCCAAAGCGGCCAGGCTCCGTGCAGCGCTCGACCGGCGCGACCCCAAAATGGAAGTAAAAATGTCAGAAATTGTCAATTAACTCTTTATTTTACGGAATTTTCACTATATTTACGGTCGGACCAACCAGTCGGCCGTTTTTTTTACTATAATGCCCCCGGCTTAATTAAAGAACTTTTCACTCTTAACTCTCCTGCTCTGTATGTGGTGGATAATTACTTTAGCCGGCGATTTCCTGCACCGCCTAACGGCGACTGGCAGACCTCCTTCGGTGATTATCTGACAAGCAAGTAATTCGTAATTTAAAATTCGTAATTAAACATGTGGTGGATTATTGCTGTATTGATTGTTGTAGGGGCGCTGCTTCTTGTGATAGAACTGGTGCTGCTGCCCGGATTCACCGTCGCCGGAATAGGCGGCCTGGCCTGTTACTGCGGCGCGGCGTATATGGCCTATGCAAACTATGGCGTCACGGGGCTGCTGATCACGATAGGAGTGATCGTTCTGGTCTCGGTGGTCGCGACATGGTTATCGCTGAGGTCGAAAACGTGGAAAAAGTTCGCGCTTCACCAGAATATCGACGGCGCTTCGCAGTCTTCACCCGAACATCAGGTCAATATGGGCGAAAGGGGCGTTGCAATCACCCGTCTGGCGCCTATGGGCAAAGTTATGATCGGCGGACAAACCTATGAGGCGAAGACCATCGACTCGTTCGTGGACCAGCAGACCGAAGTTGAAGTAACCGGCTTCGAAAATTTCAACGTAATAGTAAAACCCACTAAATAAGATCTGAAACAACCCGGACATCCTGGAGCGGTCTTTAGATCGTGACAAATCCCCCCCCCCCGAGGAGAGAATTTAACAAAGTTCTCCTCCTTCGCGCCTCGGCCATCCGAGCAAGCTCGATAGCGCTCGGCTTGGCGTCGGTTAGGAGGGGTAGTCGTAATGACACAGCTTTGCGAAAGTTGCTTAATGTGAGTTTCAGATAATGAGGCTCACGTAAAACGATCGAAACACGAAAAACACAAATATATTAATTATCTAAAACTCACATTAAAATGGAAATTTGGGCAATCGTTGTCATAGCGATCGTAGCGATCATCGTGCTGTGGCTCATTTTTTACTTCGTACCCATCGGGCTATGGTTCTCGGCTTTGGTTTCGGGAGTCCGCATCAGCCTGCTGCAACTAATATTAATGCGTTGGAGGAAGGTTCCGCCTTCATTGATCGTTTCGGCGATGATCGAGGGGACCAAAGCCGGTATTAAACTAAACTCCAACGAACTGGAAGCGCACTACCTCGCCGGCGGACACGTCCCGCCTGTGGTGCACGCCCTGGTCTCGGCCCAGAAAGCGGGCATCCAGCTCGATTTCAAAATGGCTACGGCAATCGACCTCGCCGGACGCAATGTGTTCGAAGCGGTGCAGATGTCGGTAAATCCCAAAGTCATTAACACGCCTCCTGTTTCGGCGGTCGCTAAAGACGGTATCCAACTCATCGCCAAGGCTCGTGTCACGGTTCGCGCCAACATCAAGCAACTCGTGGGGGGTGCTGGTGAAGAGACCGTCCTTGCCCGCGTAGGCGAAGGTATCGTGTCCAGCATCGGTTCGGCGGACTCCTATAAGCAGGTGCTAGAAAATCCCGACTCTATATCCAAAGTAGTGCTGAACAAGGGACTCGACGCAGGGACGGCGTTCGAAATCCTCTCGATCGACATCGCAGATATCGACGTGGGCAAGAACATCGGCGCCGAACTGCAGATAGACCAGGCCAACGCCGAGAAGAATATCGCCCAGGCCAAGGCCGAAGAAAAACGCGCGATGGCAGTCGCCCACGAAGCCGAAAACCGCGCTAAGGCCCAGGACGCCCGTGCAAAGGTCATCCTTGCCGAGGCGGAAGTTCCAATCGCCATGGCGGAAGCGTTCCGCAACGGCAACCTCGGCATCATGGACTACTACAAGTTCCAGAACATACAGGCAGACACGTCGATGCGTGAATCGATCAGCGGCAGCAGCGGCAAGACTGAAAACCTGGGCGGCAAGACTGAAAAATAATAATCGCTGCAGCCGGATAAAACGGCACATCCGGAAATGGGATGTGCCGTTTCCATTTTTAAAACTGCAAACACATTTAAGATATGAACCGATTTACAGCAACAATACTGATTACGGTATGCATCGCGACAAGCCTGTCTGCACAGAATTATCCGAACAACCGCGCGCCCCTGGTGCAGAAACCGTACATCGAACTGCCCCTCGGGGCGATCAAGGCCAAAGGTTGGCTGCAACAGATGCTCGAAGCCCAGCGCAGCGGAGCCACCGGACATATGGACGAGATGTACCCGCTCGTGATGGGCGAACGCAACGGCTGGCTTGGCGGCGACGGCGACCAGTGGGAACGCGGCCCATACTGGATAGACGGCTTGCTGCCCCTGGCATGGCTCCTCGACGACGACGCGCTGAAGGCCAAGGTACAGCCGTGGATCGAATGGGCCATCAAAAGCCAGCGCGAGGACGGTTTCTTCGGTCCGGCCACCGACTACCCAGGAGAACGCGGGGTGCAGCGCGACAATTCCCATGACTGGTGGCCGCGCATGGTGATGCTTAAGATTATGCAGCAATATTATTCGGCCACGGGCGACCAGCGCGTGATCGACCTTATGACCGGATACTTCCGCTACCAGCTGAATACCCTTCCCGAGAAACCCCTGGGCAACTGGACTTTCTGGGCTCTGTGGCGCGCGTGCGACAACCTGCAGGCGGTCCATTGGCTATACAACATAACGGGTGACACATGGCTATTGGAACTGGGTGAATTGCTGCATGAGCAGGGACACGATTTCGTGAACATGTTCCTGGGTACCGACGAAATGACGCACATAAACCACGTCCATTGCGTAAACCTCGCGCAAGGCATAAAGGAACCCGTGGTTTATTACCAACAGGACCCGCAGCAAAAATATCTGGACGCCGTGAAAAAAGGCTTCGCAGATATAAAACGATATCACGGCCAACCGCAGGGAATGTACGGCGGCGACGAATTCATGCACGGCAGTTCTCCGACGCAGGGCGTGGAGCTATGCTCTGTGGTGGAGATGATGTTCTCGCTCGAGAAGATGCTCGGCATTACGGGCGACCTGTCGTTCGCAGACCACCTGGAACTCGTTGCGTTCAATGCTCTGCCCACCCAGGTAAGCGACGACTGGATGCATCACCAATATTATCAACAGGCAAACCAGGTCAATATCAGCCGCCACAGACACAATTTCTCAGAAGACCACGAAGGAACAGACATTATGTTCGGGATACTGACCGGATATCCCTGCTGTGCATCGAACCAGCATCAGGGGTGGCCGAAGTTCACGCAAAACCTGTGGTACGCGACTCCCGACAACGGCATAGCAGCCATCGCATACTCCCCTTCAGAGGTCACGGCCAAAGTGGGCAACGGCGTCATGGTAACTATCAGTGAAAATACCGCCTATCCGATGGAAGGAAAGATAGAATTCGCCGTCGCCGTAAAAGATAAAAAGGTGAAAAGCGTCGGATTCCCGTTTCATGTGCGCATTCCGTCATGGACCAAAGGTGCGAAAATATATGTAAACGGAAATCTGCTCCGGACGGTCGACGGAGGCATTGTGGAAATAGTAGACCGCACGTGGAAAACAGGCGACAGGCTTACTGTGGAATTCCCGATGGAGGTCAAAACCCAGAGATGGCATGAATTCGCCATGTCCGTAGAGCGCGGGCCGCTGGTGTATGCGCTCCGGATGAACGAATACTGGCATCCGTACAATTTCGAGGGCAACGAAACCGTCAGTTTCGGCGAGCGGGCATGGAATGTCCGTTCCGACTCGCCGTGGAACTACGGACTCGCCGGTGTCAACAGGCGCGATGCAGGCAACAGCTTCACGGTGGAAGTGGACGAGGAGAAACTCGGACTACCCAATCCGTGGAATCCCGAAAACGCCCCCATACGCATAAAGGTCAAGGCCAAACGCATCCCCTGGTGGGAAATGTACGGGGAATCCGCCGGGCCGACACCCTACTCCACGACCTTCGGCTGCGGTCTGGACGCAGTAAAGGAAGAAGAGATAACGCTCATACCTTACGGATGTACTACCCTGAGGATATCCGAATTTCCGGTGATAAGGTAGCGCACGACAAACATGGCAGAACGAATGCGAGGCGACTTGCGAAAAGCGCATATGGCAGGATGAACCCATAGAGCCTGCAGGCGAAAACAATCCGCATTTTCATTTATCTATACCGCAAGGTGCTTATATCAGCCTGTTGTTGGCACCTATCAAGCGCAGGGAGGCAGCAGAAAAAAGAATGCGATATAAAATTCTCTCTTTTATATCGCATTTCTTTTGAAATCCCGAAAACTATCGTACTTTTGTGGCCGAATTTCGCCTTTCCGGAAGGAAGGCGCGCGGATGCAAAAAAGGTTCTTCGACATTGTAAAACAAAAAATAAGATTTTTATTGCGCCGGATTTTGGCGGGTAGAAATTTTATCACTACATTTGCACTCCAAAATGCGCTGAAGCGCGTTCTGCCGATGTAGCTCAGTTGGCCAGAGCAGCTGATTTGTAATCAGCTGGTCGGGGGTTCGAATCCCTCCATCGGCTCAAAGTGAGGAAGGAAGAAACGTTGCAAATAAAATTTGCAATGGGGATTTGGAGCGGCCGACACGCCAAACTTGTTTGAGCGGGAAGGTCGAAACAAATACCGAAGCAAGCGCAGCTTGCGAAGTTTCTGACGAAACGAACTTTGACAAGCCATCCCGTCAGGGATCATGAGGGAGTGAAACGACCGAATAATCCCAAAGAGATGGGCGAAGCTACCCCACCAAGGGATCACGAGCGAACTGCGAGGTATGAAGCAGGAGTGAGTAATCCTTCTACAAAAGGAAAAACGGGGGAGTAAGGCGACCAAATAATCCTTGCCAAAACAGGGGTAGAGCGAATGTAGTAACAAAAGAGATATCGGGAGAATACCAGAGTGGCCAAATGGGGCAGACTGTAAATCTGCTGTCTTACGACTTCGGTGGTTCGAATCCATCTTCTCCCACAAAGTTGAAAAAGCGATTTCGCCAAAGGCGAATATCGCTCTTTCAACGACAAAACCTGACACAAATTTATTTGTGAGAGGATTTTGACGTTGAAAGATGATTTGCTCTGCAAATTGGTTTTTCAACTTTGTAAGGGACTCCAAAATGGATCACGAGCGAATGAGATGAGTGAGTAATCCATACGGAATTCCCTGAAAAACTGCGGAAGTAGCTCAGTTGATAGAGCATCAGCCTTCCAAGCTGAGGGTCGCGAGTTTGAGCCTCGTCTTCCGCTCCAAAGGGGGTGCGAATAAAGTCCGGAAGGACGGGTTTGCGTTCCATGGGAAAACAGCCTGACGATGCAGGGAAAGACCCTGCGTCGCCTTGGCGTTACGGAGACAAACTACAAACGCAATTAATTTTAAATAAACTTCAATCATGGCAAAAGAAAAATTTGACAGGTCCAAACCGCATGTGAACATCGGTACCATTGGACACGTAGACCACGGTAAAACCACCCTTACCGCCGCTATCACCACCGTACTCGGCAAAAAAGGTCTTTCGGAACTCCGTTCGTTCGACTCGATCGACAATGCTCCCGAAGAAAAAGAACGCGGTATCACGATCAACACTTCGCACGTCGAATACCAGACGGCATCCCGCCACTACGCTCACGTAGACTGCCCGGGTCACGCCGACTACGTTAAGAATATGGTTACCGGTGCTGCCCAGATGGACGGCGCTATCCTCGTTGTGGCTGCTACCGACGGTCCCATGCCCCAGACCAACGAGCACGTCCTGCTTGCAAAACAGGTGAACGTACCGAAGATCGTCGTGTTCCTGAACAAGTGCGACATGGTGGACGATGCGGAAATGCTCGACCTGGTCGAACTGGAAGTTCGTGACCTTCTTTCGAAATACGATTTTGATGGCGACAATGCTCCCATCATCCGCGGTTCCGCACTTGGCGGACTTAACGGCGAACCCACCTGGGAAGAAAAGATCATGGAACTCATGGACGCCGTCGACGCATACCTACCTATTCCTCCGCGTGAAAACGAAAAACCGTTCCTCATGCCGGTTGAAGACGTATTCTCGATCACCGGTCGCGGTACCGTAGTAACCGGCCGTATCGAAACCGGTATCATCAAAGTCGGCGAACCCGTCGAGATCATCGGTTTAGGCCAGAAACCCATCACCTCGGTTTGTACAGGTGTTGAAATGTTCCGCAAGCTGCTCGACTCCGGTGAAGCAGGCGACAACGTAGGTTTGCTGATGCGCGGTCTGGACAAGAAAGATGTCAAACGCGGTATGGTAGTAGCCAAACCCGGCTCGATCACCCCGCACACCGAATTCGAAGCAGAGGTTTATATCCTTAAGAAAGAAGAAGGCGGTCGTCACACTCCGTTCCACAACAAATACCGTCCGCAGTTCTACATCCGTACGCTCGACGTAACGGGTGAAGTCGAACTCCCGGCAGGTGTGGACATGGTAATGCCCGGCGACAACGTAACCATCAAAGTTACGCTTATCTACCCGGTTGCTATCAACGTCGGTCTCCGCTTCGCTATCCGCGAAGGCGGCCGTACGGTCGGTGCAGGCCAGATCACCAAGATCCTGAAGTAAGCCCCGCTTACCGAAGAGATAACGAAGGGGCTGACGGGATGATACCCCGTCAGTCTCGCAAAAATGCCGGTCCGGAGTAAGGCCGCCTTGTTGGCGAAACGCCTGAATAATTTTACGGACGGAGCGTTTTAATATTGAAGATGTGAAGAGCGTGAAATTTCTTCACATCCCAAAGGCCCTGAGGAGCGGCCGCAAGGTTACGACAATAAGTTCCTCCCGATGGAGATTTATAAGGTGGTCGACAAAAGGAATCGGCGCCGCAAGACGACGTCTAAAAAGAACCGAAGATGGGTAAGCCAGACCGCGGTTCAACAAAAAGATTAAGGACCGGGGTGCTTGCCCATCTTCGGTTCTGATTTAGGAGCATAGTTCAAGGGTAGAATAGCGGTCTCCAAAACCGTTGATGGGAGTTCGAATCTCTCTGCTCCTGCTCAAATGACGAAAACAAAACCGCCCTGCAGGGGCGCAGGTCTTGGAAATGGCGGCAGTCGAATTTATTCGGGCCGGCGGCTTTTCCAAAGCTTGGGAATCGCGAAGTGATCGTTTTGTTTTCGTCGTTTGGGAAGCATCTCCGCGTAAGAGATGGGCGACCGCGAGGGAGCCAATCTCTCCAAGATTGAGTTTACAAAACATCCCCTGGAAGAGACAGGCGACCACAGGGAGCCAATCTCGCAGAAATAGGGAGTCAATCCCAAAAGGCGGGATACCGGAAGAAAGAAAACATATCCAGTTATGAAAAGACTGATAAATTACATTAAAGAGGCCTACAACGAACTTGTCCACAAGACGTCGTGGCCTACTTTCAAAGAACTCCAGAGTTCTACCATCGTCGTTATGGTTGCTTCCTTAATCATAGCCATAGTGGTGCTGTGTATGGACCTGGCGTTCGAAAACCTGATGAAATCCATCTACGACATCCTCTACAAGATCTAATCACCCGCAAGTTATGAGTGATCAGGAACAGAAACAGTGGTACGTGGTGAGAGCCATCGGCGGCAAGGAAAAAAAGGTCAAAGAGTATATCGAGACCGAAATCCGCCACCGTCATTTGGAAGACCGCATCACGCAGGTACTTATCCCGACCGAGAAAGTATTCACCATTCGAAATGGAAAGAAAATCTCGAAGGACAAGGTATCGTACCCGGGATATGTATTGGTAGAGGCGGATTTCACGGGCGACATTCCGCATATCTTGCGAAACGTTCCAAATGTGCTCGGCTTCCTCGGAGACTCGAAGGAAGACGGCCGTCAGATGAAGGCAACTCCGCTGCGTTCGCAGGAAGTTGCAAGAATCCTCGGCAGGGTCGACGAATTGAGCACATCGGAAGAAGAGAGCGAAGTTCCTTTCTTTGTCGGCGAAACGGTCAAAGTTACAGATGGTCCTTTCTCGAGTTTCTCGGGAACCATCGAGGCCGTTGACAATAGCAGAAAGAAACTCACGGTCTCGGTCAAGATATTCGGGCGCAAGACTCCCATGGAGCTTAGCTTCATGCAAGTCGAAAAAGAGTAAAAGATTGTCAAATTCTTCGGATTTCTGCGTTACGTTCCATTGGCGAAATGCTCACATACGTTTAGTATGCTCCGCTTTTGCCTCAGTCGCAACCGACGCTGCGGAGCGAGGGCAGAGGGTGCTTGCACACTTTGCCGAGCCGCGAGGAGGAAAAGACCGCGAAGCGGGATTAAGCCTTGAACTCCGAATTTTTAACAACTTTTACGATTTAAAAAAATGAGTTAATAACACAGGAAAAAATTATGGCAAAAGAAATCGCTGGATTTATCAAATTACAGATAAAAGGTGGTGCTGCCAATCCTTCTCCTCCTGTAGGACCGGCTCTCGGTTCAAAAGGGGTGAATATAATGGACTTCTGCAAGCAGTTCAACGCACGTACGCAGGAGCAGGCAGGAAAGGTGTTGCCGGTGATCATCACGGTCTACGGTGACAAGTCTTTCGATTTCATCATCAAACAGCCGCCGGTAGCAGTTCAGCTCAAGGATGCCGCAAAGATCAAGACAGGTTCGGCCGAACCCAACCGTAAAAGGGTGGGAACGATCACTGCCGAACAGGTAAAGGAAATCGCTGAAGGCAAAATGAGCGACCTGAACTGTTTCACCCTCGAAGCCGCCATGCGCATGGTTGCCGGAACTGCCCGTTCGATGGGTATCAAGGTAACCGGAGATATTCCTAAAGCGTAATCGAACAACATTATGAGTAAACTGACCAAAAATCAGAAAGCGGCCCAGGCGAAGATCGAACCCGGAAGGTTCTACAAGCTCAACGAGGCTGCCGAACTCGTGAAGGAGATTACCTTTACGAAATTCGACGCATCGGTGGATATCGACGTGCGCCTGGGTGTAGACCCGCGTAAAGCCAACCAGATGGTCCGGGGCGTCGTGACGCTCCCCCACGGTACCGGCAAGCAGGTCCGCGTTTTGGTGCTGTGTACTCCCGAAAAGGAAGACGAAGCAACCAAAGCCGGCGCCGAATACGTAGGTCTGGACGACTATATCGAAAAGATCAAGGGCGGATGGACCGACGTCGACGTCATCATCTGTACACCCAACGTTATGGCTAAGGTCGGTGCGCTGGGCCGTATCCTCGGACCGAGGGGCCTAATGCCCAACCCTAAAACGGGTACCGTTACCATGGAAGTAGGCAAAGCCGTCGAAGAGGTGAAAGCCGGTAAGATCGACTTCAAAGTCGACAAATTCGGTATCGTTCACACTTCGGTAGGAAAAGCATCGATGTCTGCCGACCAACTGGTCGACAACGCGAAGGAATTCCTCATGACGATCCTCAAGCTGAAACCCTCGGCTGCAAAAGGTACTTACGTTCAGAGCATCTTCCTCTCCTCGACCATGAGTCCGGGGATTGCGATAGACGCTAAATCGGTTGAAACGAAAAACTAATCGGAGCTATGACAAGAGAAGAAAAAAACATCCTGATCGATAGCCTGGCCGAGCAACTGAACGCATACTCAGCATTTTATCTCGCAGATACCTCGACGCTGAACGCCGACAAAACGGCACAGCTTCGCCGCAAGTGCTTCGAAAAGGATATCAAACTCGTAGTAGTTAAGAACACCCTCTTCGAAAAAGCGCTTGAAAGAGTCGGGAAAAATGATGCAGAACTCATCGGCGTACTGAAAGGTACCTCCGCAGTCATGTTCAGCAACACCAGCAAAACGCCGGCCGTGCTGATCAAGGAGTTCCGCAAGACCTCGGACAAGCCTATACTTAAAGCTGCTTATGTCGAAGAAAGCGTCTATGTAGGCGACAACCAGCTCGAAGCTCTTGCCAACATCAAGAGCAAGAACGAGCTTATCGCCGACGTTATCGCACTTCTGCAGTCCCCGGCCAAGAACGTTATCTCTGCACTGCAGGGAAGCGCCGGACAAAAAATCGCAGGCCTGGTCAAAACCCTTCAGGAAAAGGGCGCGTAACCAAGCTGCAGGGGCCGGATTTCCGGGCGGTTTTGTGATCGCAACCCCGCACAGTTAATTAAAAACAACCGACGACAAACCGGGCGCAATCGAGCTTTCTCAGATTGCCGAGGTGCGAAGGAGGAAAAACGAACGAAGTAAAGTTTAAACAATTTAATATCATTAACGATGGCAGATATCAAAAAGCTCGCCGAAGAGCTGGTAAATTTGACAGTTAAGGAAGTAAACGAATTGGCCGCTGTCCTGAAGGACGAATACGGAATCGAACCCGCTGCTGCTGCAGTCGCTGTTGCCGCTGCTCCCGCAGCAGGCGGCGACGCTCCCGCAGTTGCTGAAAAGTCGACTTTCGACGTGGTCATGATCAACGCAGGACAGGCCAAGCTCCAGGTAGTAAAGGTTGTCAAGGAAATGACCGGCTTAGGCCTCAAAGAAGCCAAAGACCTCGTTGACGCCGCTCCCAAGGCTATCAAGGAAGGCGTAAGCAAGGAAGAGGCCGAATCGCTGAAAGCTTCGCTCGAAGAAGCCGGCGCTGAAGTCGAACTGAAGTAAGCAGGGTATCGCGGGGAAGGAGCCGGAAACAGGGAAAAGAGGGCATTGACCTCATACCTTTTGACGGACCTCCAGACTCTCGACCTGCAACAGATCAGGTATGGAGCCTATCAAATAGGCTCCGTGCCTTTTTCTCGTCTAAAAAGGGGGTCCAATCCTTTAAAGTGGACAGCCGCAGATACGGCGGCCATATAAATATAAGTATCAATAATATACAAAGGGACTGACGGGGAGAAAAACGTTTCCGGCGTGCGACGGGTTCGCAGGATGAGGGGAAACGGGCGGCGGAAAAGTGAAAAACTGAAAGTGAGAAATCAATCACTGACAGTTGAGAAGACAAAAAGCCGATATACCAGAGCCAGGGGACATAGCTGGGCGTGATGCCGGCGGGGCCACCGGAAACCATTGTAAATGCCGATGAAAAATCGGGCATGCAGGGATTTTCCTGTCAAATGACGGAAAAAAATCTGCAGAAATTTCCTTCATCGCGGTGGCAAAGGCTGCAGCGGCTAAAAAAGATTAACGCCGGCGGAACCGAGCGCTAAAAGCGTAAACTCCCCAACGGAGGCCCGTATGTCAGCCGCAGGCTGACGGAGGCAAAGCTTAGAACTCGGCCAAGACACGCGGCGATCAAAAAACAAACTATTTGTAATGTCCACAAAAACCGCACAAAACCAACGTATCAGTTTCTCGACGGTAAAGAACACGATGGCGTATCCCGACTTCCTGGAGATACAGCTAAAATCTTTCCAGGACTTCTTCCAGCTCGACACGACGGCCGAAAACCGCCGCAACGAGGGCCTCTACAAGGTTTTCATGGAGAATTTCCCCATTACCGACACGAGGAACAATTTTGTCCTTGAGTTCATCGACTATTACATCGATCCGCCGCGCTACAGCATCGACGAGTGCCTCGAAAGGGGCCTCACCTACAGCGTGCCCCTGAAAGCGAAGCTGAAACTGTATTGTACCGACCAGGAACACGAAGATTTCGACACGGTCGTACAGGATGTCTATTTCGGGACCATTCCCTATATGACGCCTCGCGGGACTTTCGTCATCAACGGCGCCGAACGCGTTATCGTTTCGCAGTTGCACCGCTCTCCGGGCGTATTCTTCGGCCAGAGCCTGCACTCCAACGGTACCAAACTATACTCAGCCCGCATCATACCGTTCAAGGGTTCATGGATCGAGTTCGCCACGGACATCAACAACGTGATGTACGCCTACATCGACCGTAAGAAAAAACTGCCCGTAACTACCCTGTTGCGCGCCATCGGATTCGAGAGCGACAGCCAGATACTGGACATTTTCGACCTGGCGGACGAAGTGAAGGTGACGAAAGCCAACCTCAAGAAAGCCGTGGGCCGCAAGCTCGCCGCACGCGTCCTGAAAACATGGACTGAGGACTTCGTGGACGAAGATACCGGCGAAGTGGTTTCGATCGAGCGTAATGAGATCATCGTGGATCGCGAGACCATCCTCGAAGAGGATCAGGTGGACGAAATCATCGACAGCGGCGCAAAGAGCATCCTGCTACATAAGGAAGCCACCGGCGAAGAGGGCAAGATCGACTTCTCTATAGTCTACAACACGCTGCACAAGGATCCCTGCAACTCCGAGAAAGAAGCCGTGGTGTATATATACCGCCAGCTGAGGAACTCCGAGCCGCCCGATGAGGCCACGGCCCGCGACGTGATCGACAAACTGTTCTTCTCGGACAAGAGGTACGACCTGGGAGACGTGGGACGTTACCGCATAAACAAGAAACTCGGATTGGATATCGACTCGCAGGTGAGGATACTTACGCGCGAGGATATGATAGCCATCATCAAATACCTGATCCAGCTCATCAACTCGAAGGCCGACGTGGACGATATCGACCACCTGTCGAACCGCCGCGTGAGGACCGTGGGCGAACAGCTCGCAAACCAGTTCTCGGTGGGCTTCGTGAGAATGGCCCGCACCATCCGCGAAAGGATGAACGTGCGC
>JAVBRB010000004.1:0-68679 GCA_031548515.1 Rikenellaceae bacterium
ATGTGAGTGGGAACGCGGTCCAGTGAACGGTACTTCAGATTTATGGTGTATTCGGTCCAGTTCGCAACATTAGACTCGACCACCAGTTCCCCGAAAGCAACAATTCGCACATCTGTCTCATAGTCAATGAAATTATCCCAATCGGCAGTATCAATCTCGCAAGGGAAACCTTTATCAGCCAAGGCTATATATATCCGGGCTTTATCCTGTTGTCCCTTGGAGATAGGAGCACCGGATTTAGCATAGTTAACGGTCCCGAGAGTTGCCTTGTACCATACTTTCATAGCTGAGGGACGGGCACCAGACCACGGCCTGCCGAATTCTACCCTGCCGCTAGGATTTGATAAGTTTGCCCTAGCTTCCAAGAAATTTCCCGAATAAATACTGGCTGCAGCAAAAGCACCAGCGCCCATAAATCCGAACCAATTCGATTTAAGTTGCACCGATTTAGAACCTGTCGAACCGGTACGCGGATCATTCACTCCTGTGGTAACGTTATTATTTTTATTGCCTATTAACGGAGCTTTCACAGAACCTTTATTTCCACTGTCCCAGAATTTCTCTGACGTTGCAGCATTGGGGTACCAAACATCGCTGTTCTGATTCCAGTCTTCGAAACCTCCGTTAGGAAGCTGCACTGCCGTTTCCGTGGTGAACGCGACGGGATTGCCCTGTTGTTCGCCATCAACCCATATGCAGGTCTCGTAAGATGCGCCAGAAGTCAGCCCCGTGATCTTCGCAGAATATGCACCTGCAGCACCATCGGTAGCTGCGACATACTGCCACTCGCCTCCATTGGTGCGGTATCCGAATTTAACTTCTTGAGGTTCTCCCTCCACCTGGCCGCTCACATACGCATGAGTGCCCCACACGGCCGACCTGCCGACCGTATTCGTAGTTCCGCTGACAGGGGCCGAACCCTCTATCGTCACCTTGAGAACCGCAGTGTTGATTAATCCGTTGGCGTCGGTAACCTTTATCGTCACCTCGTTCTGTCCGGCCGGCATCGTTGTGAAAAGCGCCGTGGTGAACATTACGCTGATTTTATTCGCAGCTATGACATCCGTTGTAACTCCTGCGGGAGCAGCCGCTCCGACAAGTTCACTTCCGGCGCCGAATACCGAACCCGAAACCAGAAGGGAAGCAATCTCCGAAGATGCCGTAGCCACGATCTCGCGATCGGCATCCGGAGTCTGCACTTCTGTAATATCGAACTCCATCGGAGTGATTCGCGGACGCTGGTGAATGACGATATTATGTGCATAATCAACAGTCGTTTCGTCCACACTGAACGTAAGCTGGAATTCGCCGTTCTGCTCGATAACCGTATATTTGAACGTGAGTTCATACTTTTTGCGGGGCTGCAACCCGGTCAGAGTACCCGATTTGGTAACCTCTCCGCGTGCTGTATGGGTTCCACTGAAAGTCCAGTCGACCGTGGTCTGACCGTCTGCAAGGATAACATAACCCACCGCACCGGGATTTGCACTGTTGAATACAAGGGTCTTCGATGCATCGCCCGGAACCGGATACAGCGTAACAGAATAGTCCGTAAGTCCGGTAGTCACCGTCTCATCGAAACCCACTGCGAACAGCGTATTCTGGATCAGACATTCGACCGTCACGGGAGTGTTCTGTCCGTCGCTGATGGAGAAAGATTCCGTGCCTTTGTAATAAGGGGTGTCCCATCCGTATTCGGTTTTGACCCCGCCTTCGACGGTAATGCTATAGTCGCTGCCGGACAGAAGCCACAGTTTTTCAGGAACTTCCGCAAGGCTCTCGAATATGTAGAGGTAGCCTTCAGAGTTGGCGATCTTCACGACGCAGTCCGCAGGAGCATCGGCCCGGGTCGCTTCCTTACCGTCGAATTTCACCTTGAAGGTCAGACAGCCCATGCCGTCATTAACTCCGTCTGTTTTAATATCCTCAGCACAACCCGCAAACAAAGTTGCCGCAAGCGCGCATGTCGTAATATATGATAATATCCTTTTCATCGTAATTTGTTATTCTGCGGTAAGCGCTACCATGATTGTCTTCGTGATGACATTACCCTTACTATCGGTAACTGTCAATTTGAAATCAGCGTCATAATCGCCATTTGGTACATATATGAATAGCAGTGGTACAAAACTCGTTATATCGAATCTCATTGATGTCTGGCCCTTGACCTGATTGCCGTGCGGCAGTCCCAGTGTTTCCAAACCATCCGCCAGTTCCTGACTTTCCGGATTCGCGATGTCGAAGCCTCCTGCAAATTGTATATCTTCAACTGCAGCATTGAAATGAGGGCTGGTAGAAGTAATATCCACGACAAAACTGCTTATACCTTCCGGCACATTTATATCCACCACTATCGCCGTAGTCTCAGCTTCAGCTTGAGGTATAGGCATCCTTTCGTCTACATCGAACCCGACACCTTCAATCGTAATAGCAGGTACTTTTGTGTCGTCGACCAGTTTCATGCGCAGCGTGCTGCTCACAGAACCGCCCTTGACGTCGCATACCGTAACCTTGACGTCGAATTGGTTGATATCCTCGCCCAGGCCGAACAGCATAGGCAGCATACCCGAAAGACCGAGATCCAGTTCTGCCTTGCCAGCCACGGCGTCGCCGGTCGGGAAACCGAAACCTGCCAGCAGGCTTTTGAGCGGATCTTCTACCGTCGCAAGTTCGAACGCACCGGTAATACCCGAAGCTGCCAGGGCGCCCTGAAGCGTCGCGTTGTCGGTAGTCAACAGAACGGTCACGGAAGCGATGCCGTTGTCAGAAGTGACATTCATGCCGAGATCCACCACAGGTTGCCCGTCTCCGTCGAGCGTTTCGCTCTTGTTGAGCGTATTGACTGCTACCAGGCTGTAATCAGATACTATTTCGATACCCGGATCGAACGGTTCGATCACATGCTCCTTTTCGATCTCGACATTCAAATTAACGTCATACGTAGTGCATTCGGCACTGACGGTAAATACAAATTCAGCATTACCCTTCTCAGGATCGGGAGTAGGCTCGATGTCAAAATTCAATGTACGGTGCTCGCCCGCCTTCGCGTTGAGGATAAAATCAGTAACGTCGTAATATTCTCCGTCGAGCGTACCACTGAACTCCCAGACCAGCGAGTTGTTCTCGTTTTCCGCCCTGAAACATCCCCTCTGCATTTCTTCAACGTCATAATCGAGAGGACCGCAGTTGCCTACCTTGACAGCTACATTACAATCGTCGCCCATCACCCGTTTCATCCTTTCAGAGAAACGCACCGAAACCAGTATGTTGGAAACCTTACACTCCAGGCCGCTCAGCGTGGTGGTCTGGCCTTCACTGATCGAGAACGGTTCGGAGAGGGCGTAATATACCTTTTCCCATTCGGCATCCTGCACTTCGTGCGATTGTATGTTCAGGACGTAATCGCCAACAGCAATAGTGTATGGAGACGGGAAATCGCAGTAATCGTAACTGCAGACTTCGCTTTGGTCTGTGCTTTTTACAATGCAAACATTGAAATTATCCGTATCGACCTCCCCGGCACGGGTTGTGATAGAACTTTCGCGCAGGTCTTCCGAAACACCTACCTCCGAAAGCTGTAATTTTCCGTTGCCATCGCCGCTTTTACCGCCGTCAGGCGTTACTTTCGAGATGCAAGACACGGCAAGCATACCCGCCGCGAGCATCATTATTTGTTTTAGCATAAATTTTTTCATAGCCTTCTTACTGCCTCTGTTTAGGGATTGGTCTCTTCTGGTTCGTCACCGGCTTCGATATCATCCAATACTATGGTTTCCACTTCATCGTTGAACGTTACCGTTATGCTGACACTTCCTCCGGCTCCTTCATTCAGGTCCAGGATGATCCTCTGGTGTGTGCAGGCTGCTATATTATTGGTAACATCGAACGTTTTGCTGCCTGTCCTGCCATGCTGGTCGGTGTATGAAACGGCCGCTTTGAAAGCCAGCGGCTTGATATAGGCAATGCTTCCGGCGGGCTGCGTCGAAAAATCAGCCAACTCAGTGCCTTCGCGTGTAATAATAACGTTATGAGTGGGAAAGTAACCCTTGAACAGTTCCGAATACTCGACCGTAACCGCCATATTGAGCAACTTCGCAATCATGGGAACCTGCGTCGTCTTGTCATGCATGATAGTAAATGGTTCGGTGGCCCCGAAAGCCGGCAATCCGAAACCCTCATCCTCAACATCTCCACAAAGCGCTGTCGCGGTGTACGTCCCTGGATCGAGAGGATATCCCTGCCCGGGATATTCGGTAATGTCATTCCATGAACCGACAGGCTCACCGTCCCCGTCGGATATGCTCAGGCTGAATTCTTCCGCCGCGGGAGCGACCAGGCCGTCCAGCGCCCTTGAAACTATCGTACTGTTAAGTCCGGCATCCGCCGAAAACGAAACGATACGAAGTTTCCCCTGGCCGTCCTGTACATCCCGGCTGCATCCCGAAAGGATGAACCCGGCTGCCAGCAACGCCAATAGTAATGTTTTCGATTTCATAAATTTTAAGATATTTAAAGTTCGTCTATCACTGATTCCTGCCTGGAAAAAGGTCGTTCCGGACAGTCCAAAGGTAAACAAAATTTATTAATCGCCAAAGATTTTCAGCATTTCGTCGATAAATACCACCGGTTTGTCGATAAATCACATTTGAGAAACCTCACGGTTCCTGTTACTTGAATATCCCATTATCATTTCTCAGCGCCAATGTTAATATTTCATTAAATAAACTGCGGGAGCAGAAAGCCATGCGATATTTTGGGTATTTTTGCGGTCACGAAAATACGTACCACCCGCCATGATGCGGATAACCTTAAACTCTGAAATGAAAAGAGCAGTTATTAGAGGCATAGAAGGGTCGCTGCCCGACTACATACTTACAAACCAGGAGATCGAAAAAATGGTAGATACGTCCGACCAGTGGATACGCGAGCGGACGGGCATCCTCGAACGCCGCATCCTCAAGCAGGACGGGCTGGGCACCTCGGAAATGGGGGCAGACGCAGTGCGCAAGCTGCTCGCGGCCACCGGAACCAAAATGGAGGATGTAGATATGCTGATCTGCGCGACTGTTTCTCCAGACATGCTCTTTCCGGCCACGGCCAATATTATCTGCGACAAGGTGGGCATCAAGAATGCATGGGGTTTCGACATCAACGCGGGCTGCAGCGGTTTCATATATTCTTTCTCTACAGTGGACGCGTTCATCCGCGCAGGACGCGCAAAAAAAGTGATTCTGGTGTGCGGCGAACGCATGTCGGGAATGACCGACTACACCGACCGCAACACCTGTCCGCTGTTCGGCGACGCCGCGGTGGCGATGCTCATCGAACCGACCGACAATCCCAACGAGGGCCTGATAGACTATGAGCACCACGTAGACGGGATCGGACGCCATTACCTTTACCAAAAGGCGGGCGGTTCTTGCTATCCGCCGACGGCCGAAACGGTTGCACGCCGCGAACATTTCATCTATCAGGACGGCAAGACTGTCTTCAAATACGCCGTGAGTAACATGGCAGACGTCTCTGTGGGCATGATGGAGAAGCATAATCTCAAAGCAGATGATATTGCTTACCTGATACCCCACCAGGCGAACCTGCGCATCCTGTCGGCAACCGGACACCGCATGGGACTTTCCGACGACAAGATACTTATCAACATCGAAAAATACGGCAATACGGCAGGGACTTCCATCCCGCTGGTGTTGTGGGATTTCAAGAAAAAGTTCAATAAAGGCGACAACCTCATCATCTCGGCTTTCGGAGCCGGATTCACATGGGGCGCCATGTATTATAAATGGGGCATGTAGTCAAATGGACTACCCCGCCTCAAGCAACGTGGTATCCAAAACAGAAATTTATAAGATCGCCGCAAGCGGTGGGGAATCACCCCTTTTAGTTATCTCTCTCGCAAGATGCCTCCTCCGGCCGACGGTCGGCGCTCGGTCGATGATTATTTTGCACAGCAAAACAATCGAAAATCGAGAATCACCATAGCTGTTAAAACAGTATCGCGAACCATATGGTTCGCGATACTGTTTTAACAGCTATAATAATTTTTCACTTCAGGTTTTTCACTCTTCACTCCAAAATCTGGCGAGGTTTACAATGACCTGCACGGCTTTTTCCATGGTCTGGAGCGAGATATACTCGTATTTGCCATGGAAGTTCATACCGCCGGTGAAGATATTGGGACATGGCAACCCCATGAACGAAAGCCGTGCACCGTCTGTCCCGCCACGGATCGGACGGATGATCGGTTTCACCCCGGCTTCTTCCATCGCCCTGACTGCCTTTTCAATTACCTCCGGATGCGGCTCGACCATCTCGCGCATATTATAATACTGGTCTTTCAGCGTCAGGGCGACCGTCCCGAAGCCGTATTTACCGTTCAGATTTTCGACGACACCCTTCAGTAACTCTTTGCGGCACTCGAACCTCATACGGTCGTGGTCGCGGACGATATAATCCAGCGACGCCCGTTCTATGCCCCCGCCCATGCCGACGAGGTGGTAGAACCCCTCGTAGCCCTCTGTATGCTCGGGACGCTCACGGGCGGGCAGCATCGAGTTCAGCTCGGCGGCCACCTGCAGTGCGTTCAGCATTCTGTCTTTTGCATTGCCCGGATGGATGCTTCGGCCCTGGATCTTTATTTTTGCACTTGCGGCATTGAAATTCTCGTATTCGAGTTCTCCCTCCATTCCGCCGTCCACGGTGTATGCGAAATCGGCCCCGAAAGCTTTCACATCGAAGAAATCGACTCCCCGGCCTATTTCCTCATCGGGAGTGAAGCCTATGCGTATCTTTCCATGCGGAATTTCGGGATGCGCCAGAAGGTATTCGGCGGCGGTCATTATCTCGGCGATGCCGGCCTTGTCGTCGGCCCCCAGAAGCGTCGTGCCGTCGGTGTGGATAATGGTCTGCCCCTTGAAGAATGCCAGTTCCGGAAAATCCGCGACGCACATCACGACTTTCTCGTTGAGCCGGATATCTCCGCCGTCGTACTTCTCGATGATTCGCGGAAGGACGTTCACGCCGGGCATGTCGGGCGAGGTGTCGACGTGGGCGAGGAAACCGACAACAGGATTGTCCTCGAACCCTTTCGACGCCGGGACCGTACCCGTAACATAGCCGTTGGAGTCCATCGCGACCTCGGTCATCCCCATCGCGCGCATCTCGCCGGCCAGCAGGCGCAGCAGCACGAGCTGCTTTTCGGTCGAGGGAAAAGTCCCGCTGCTCTCGTCGCTCTGCGTGTCCAGCGACACATATTTCAAAAGCCTCTCTAAAAGTTTCATTGACCCTTGTTTTTTGCACAGTATATCAAACCCCTGCGGAAAAATGGCGGTTCAAGCGGGGTATGTGCGTAGAGAAACAGCATATAACCCGGGGAAGTGACTACATCATAACCGGCAGCCTCCATAATCCCGGAGAGTTCGCGATGGTCGTCCTGCTGATGGTAGGTGCATATTACAGCTTTGGTGTCGGGGCGCGACAGCGTTTCCTCCGCCCCGCGCAGAACCGAACTTTCGGCCCCCTCGACGTCCAATTTAAGGAACACCGGCTCCTTTATTCCATAATCGCGGATGACGCCGTCCACCGTTACCGTCTTTTCGCCGTCGGTATCGGAAACGAATTTATTTATGATGACCACTTTGTCTTTCCACGGTTCGAATGTCTTTTGAAGCGCCTCGATCCACACCTCGGCAGCCTCGAAAAGGAATACCCGCGATACCTTGTCTATATTTGCCAGGGCGTAATTTCCCTCGGCGCTGCCTATGTCGAACAGGACGCTCCCTTCGTCCACGCCGAAACGGTCGGTTTCGTAGCAATGCGGCGACGCGGGGTTCTGTTCCACCGAAATCCCGTTGAAATACCTCGCGGCACTGCGGTCCTGCCGTTTTTTTCTCTTGAGGAAAGACCTGTGCCTGCGCAGCCTATAGTATAACCTGCGTCCCTCCTGCATGATGTATCTAAGCCCCGAAGCCTCGTCCGTGAAGATCTCCAGGGACGCAGGATCGTATTTTGCCGTGAAAGGATAGGGGAAAACGCTCAATCCGTGCTCCCGTACATAATCCGCAACTTCCTTCATTTCAGGATCGGCGTACCTTTCGGGATTTTCTATGCTGTCGCGCAGGATATCCGAGAGAAGTTTTTCCATTGCCTCTCTCTTCGCTTTCCTTCTGCCCCTTTTCGAATCTTTCCCAAAACACTTGAATAATCTCATAAACTCGTGTTTAATATTTGTTTATGGTTTCAGCTATCTCGTTCATCAGCCAGAGCGGTGTGGAGGTCGCGCCGCAAACACCCGCCGAGGATTTCCCGGCGAACCATTCCGGGCGCAGCTCCGCGACGCTCTCTATCTTGCGGCTGCCGGGATTGGCAGCCCTGACCGCCTCGAAGAGTACTTTCCCGTTGGAACTCTTGGCTCCGGCGACAAAGACCACCACGTCGAAACGGCGGGCGAATTCGGCCAGATGCTGTTCGCGTCCCGATACCTGGCGGCAGACGGTGTCGTGGATAGTCACGCCCCGCGGATCGGAGGCGCGCCGGCGTATCTCGCGCCCCAGCTCCTCGAAATCGGCGAGGCTGCGCGTGGTCTGCGACAGTAAATATACCGGATGGCTGAAATCGACACGGCCGAGGTCGGCGGCATTTTCCACGACAATGACATCGCCGCCAGCATGCCCCGCAAGCCCACGCACTTCGGCATGTCCTGGCTTGCCGAAAATCACCACCTGGCCGTCCAACCGTTGCATTTTCCGGTAGGCTTCGGCGACCGTCTTCTGCAGTTTGGCCACGACGGGACAGGTCGCATCTATGAGCGTTATACCGCATTCCACGGCCTTTTCGTATGTCGACGGGGGTTCGCCATGGGCACGGATCAGCACCGTTTGTCCGGCAAGGTTTTCCAGGGGTTCGTCTTCGGGAACGGTCCGCAGACCAGTTTTTTCGAGCCGGGCAACTTCTGCGCCGTTGTGGACTATATCGCCGAGCGACACCAGGGCTTGTCCGGCGGAGATGCTCTCCCCGGCTTTCGAGATGGCATTCACCACCCCGAAACAGAAACCCGATCTGTCGTCGACCTCTACATACATGGGATCTACCGTTTCACTTCAGACAGCCGCTTGTCAACCCACTCCATCTGTTGGTCAAGCGTCATATGGCTGTTGTCGAGGACTACCGCATCTGCAGCCTGCCGTAGCGGGCTTATCTTACGGGTCTGGTCGAGATGGTCGCGCTCGCGGATATTGCGCTCTATCCCGGCAAACGAAACTTCCTGTCCGGCAGCCTTGAGTTCTTCATAACGCCTCCGCGCCCTCACCGCAGGGTCCGCTGTGAGAAAAATTTTCAGATCGGCATCAGGGAAGACCACCGTGCCAATGTCACGCCCGTCCATAACAACCCCTCCCTCGCGGCCCATCTCGCGCTGGATAGCCACGAGTTTTTCGCGCACCGCCCCTATCCGGCTTACCTCGCTCACAAAGTTACTGACTTCTATCGTACGTATTTTCCCATCCACATGGTCGCCGTTAAGATATATGTCACTCGCCCCACGCACGGGGTTGAAGCGGAAATCCATGCGGATGTCGCCGAGCGAACGGACCAGCGCGTCCTCGTCGAGAATGCCGTTGCGGATTATGCCGTTTTCGATGGCATAGAGCGTCACCGCGCGGTACATCGCCCCGCTGTCGATGAACACATAACCGAGGCGCGAGGCTATCCGCTTCGCAAAAGTGCTCTTACCGCTCGACGAGAAGCCGTCTATTGCTATGGTGAGTTTTTTGTTCATCCTAAACAAAGGCGGAAATTATCGCCCCCACACCCAGAACCGTTATCATCACGCCCGCTATTCGATTTATCCACAGCAAGTGGCGCGGACGGAAACGTTTGCGGAAAAGGCTGATGACCGACGTTAGCAGCAGCCACCACGAGACCGCACCGCCGAAAAATCCACCTATCATCAACAGGCCTGTCTTCATTTGCGAAAATGTCATTTCGCCCGGTTCGGCCGAACCCACGTTGAATGCAGAGAAAATAACCAGCAGCCACAGTATAAACGCCGGATTGGTGAGCGTCAGCACGAAAGTCGAGGCAAAATCCTGCCACAGGTTGCTTTTACCCGCACGGTTGCGGCGTATCTGCACCACAGGATTCTTGAGGAATATGTTCACACCAACTATAACTACACAGATTCCCCCCAGTATCTTGAGTATCTGCAGGTGGTTCTCGATGACAGAACTGATTATGGCGATAAAAAAATAGGCGAGGATGGCGAAGATGGTGTCGGCCGATGCGGCTCCCAATCCCGAGACGAATCCCGACTGGCGGTTCTTGCTCAAGGTGCGCTGGATGCACATCACGCCGACAGGCCCCAGCGTTATCGACGCTATCAGCCCCACGGTAAGTCCCCTCAACAGTATCTCGAATCCCATCTCTCTGTCTTTTCCAAATCACAAAAGTAATAAATCGGGGCAAATATACTTATATTTGCCGTTAATAATAAAACCTGTAGAATGAGGAATAAACTGGAAAACCTGCTTCTGGTCGTGTTGGCCGCCGTGATGATGTCGTTCGGCTGGATGGAGTTGACGGGCCTCGTAATGCTAGGCGGACTGGTCCCGATGCTGATATTGGCCGCGCGGTACGATAAATCGAGACGCTCGTTCTGGAAGATGGCCGGATGGGCCGCGCTCTTCATCACTCTGTGGTACGCGCTCACCATCTGGTGGGTTTGGAACTCGACTCCCGCAGGCCCCGTCGCGGCGACGTTCTTCGCCTGCATCTTCACCGGACTGCCGTTCATGCTGTGGTTCTACGTTTCGAAACGGACGCCGAAAGCACTGTCATACACGGTACTGGTGTCGGTGTGGATGGTCGGAGAATGGGTATACAACTGGAATCAGGCTTCGTTCCCCTGGCTAAATATCGGCAACGGCTTCGCAAATGACATCCGGCTTGTACAGTGGTACGAATGGACCGGCGCCTATGGCGGTACGCTGTGGGTCCTGATCACTAATATACTAATCTACGAATTCCTCGTCGTGCGCCGCCCGCGGAACTGGCTGCCTCCGGTGCTGGCAGCAGTCATTCCGCCGCTCGTGTCAATAATAATGTTCCTGGCCTGGGACGAACCGGAACGCACGGCTAGAATCACAATAGTACAGCCCAATATAGATTCCTACGAAGAAAAATTCACGCTGACACAGGAGGAACAGACGGACAACCTCATCGACCTGATGGGCCGCGCTCCGGCCGACGCCAAATTCATAGTGATGCCCGAAACCGCCATCGACGAGGGGCTGACGGAAGGCCACCTGGCCGACTCTGAGTCCATAAAGGCGATACGGAAACTGGCGGAAGAAAAATACCCGGACGCGATGGTCATAGTCGGGGCTACCACATATAGATCATACGGCGCTGAGAAGAAGACAAAAACCGCACGCGGGAACGGCGAATCGGGATACTACGACGTCTACAACACGGCAATTGCTATCGCTCCTGACGGATCGATAGACCTGCACCACAAGTCGAAACTGGTGATAGGTGTCGAGATGATGCCCGACTGGTGGTGGGTGAAATACCTCGGCGACCTTGTTGTCGACTTGGGCGGGACGAGCGGACAGCTCGGTTACGACACCGTGCGGAAGGTCTTCGACAACAACGGGATCTATGCCGCGGCAGGGATCTGCTACGAGTCTATTTACGGACAGTATTATACCGAATTCGTGCGGAACGGAGCCGAGGTGATGTTCATCATAACCAACGACGGCTGGTGGAATGACACTCCCGGATACCGCCAACATTTCAACTACGCCCGCCTTCGCGCCGTCGAGACGCGCCGGGCCATTGCACGCAGCGCCAACACAGGTAAATCGGGCTTCATCAACACGCGGGGAGACGTGTTGGAAACCCTCGGATGGGACGAGCGCGGAGCCATCACAGCAGATATTCCGCTGAACCGCAAAACCACGCTGTACGTCCGTTTTGGCGATTATCTAAGCCGGATATCATTATTGATATGGGGGTTGAGCATGCTGTATTTCATCGCCTACCGCATCCGAAAAAAAGACCGCATAGTTAAGTAATTACGAATTAAAAAATACGAATTACGAATAGTGGTTGGGTTCCGCGTAGCCGTAATTCGAAACTCGTAATTTAATAATGACATATCGGGAGACCATAACATTTCTTTTCAACTCGCTGCCGGTTTTCGAGAACAGGGGGGCGGGGGCGTATAAGCCGGGACTCGAACGGGTCGCGGAATTCGCCGCACGGCTCGGCGATCCGCAGCGGAAATTCACCGCCGTACACGTCGCCGGAACCAACGGCAAAGGCTCCGTTTCGCACATGTTGGCCTCGGTGTTACAGGCCGCCGGATACCGCACGGGACTCTACACATCGCCGCATCTGGTTGATTTCCGCGAGCGTATACGCGTGGACGGCGAAATGATCCCGGAAGATGCGGTTGTAGAATTTACAGCGCTTCACAAAGACGAAATGCTGCGGCTGGGACTGACGTTTTTCGAAATGGTGACTGTGATGGCCTTCGATTGGTTCGCCAAGTCTGGAATCCAGACAGCTGTAGTTGAAACAGGTCTCGGCGGCAGGCTCGACGCCACAAACATCATAACGCCCGTACTTAGCGTAATCACAAACATCGGACTCGAGCACACCCAATACCTCGGCGGCACCATACCGGAAATAGCCGCCGAAAAAGCCGGCATCATCAAATCCGGGATTCCGGTCGTCATTGGCGAAACCGGCCCGGAAAGCGCGCCGGTCTTCATAGAAAAAGCTGCGGAACTCGGCTCTGCCATCATTTTTGCAGACCGGGAATACAAGGCGGTAAAAGCCGTGCATAAGGAAGGCGGAACCGTTTTCGACATTGCCGACAGGCAAGGCGGCCGACAGACTTTCTTCCTCGACCTGGAGGGCGATTATCAACGGCTCAACATATCCACCGTACTGGCTGCGGTAGACGTACTCCGGACTAAACTTGACATAAACGGACTGGCACTGCATGACGGGCTGCGTGATGCTGCCGCCCGGACCGGACTCGCCGGACGCTGGCAGGTGTTCGGCAAACGCCCTCTCGTGGTCTGCGACACGGCCCACAACGCCCACGGGATCGCCGAAGTGGCGCGCCAGATAGCGGCGCAAGAATACGCCAAACTCTACATGGTGCTGGGATTCGTGGCTGACAAGGATCTCGACGCGATCATCCCCTTCTTGCCGCGCAATGCCCGTTATATTTTCACGCAGGCGGATGTGGGACGTGCAACGCCCGCCGAAGAACTCCGCCGCCGCTTCACCGGGCACGGTATCGCCGGAGAAACCGCTGTTCCTGTTGAAAAAGCCGTTCGGGCGGCACTGTCGATGGCGTCGGCGGAAGACATGATTTACATCGGAGGCAGCAACTTCACAGTCGCGGAAGCCATTCCCCTATTCGTGAAATGTTAAAAAACCGATGATAACTTATATCACCCAGAAGCATCTCGGGAGGCGTTCGTGACTACTTTTGCAATGTAACAAACAACTACCCTCGATGTCAGAGACAAAAAAACAGGGCATAGACCTCGAACTCGACGAAAACGTTGCACAGGGACACTATGCAAACCTCGCGATCATCTCGCACTCTGCGACAGAATTCGTTATCGACTTTGCGGCTATAATGCCAGGAGTCCCCAAAGCGAAGATCAAAAGCCGCGTTATCCTCGGCCCGGAACATGCCAAAAGGCTGCTACTGTCGCTGCAGGATAACATTACACGCTACGAAAGCGCCGTCGGACGCATCGACCTCCACGGACAACAAAATTCCTCCGAAGACCATCTGACGATAGGTTTCACACAGGGGGAAGCGTAGCCGGACTACAAAACGCATCGACGTCCATTAAGCCGCCCGGAAAGGGAGGCCGCATACCTTTACAATCTTTTAACAGATACAAACAGGTCGTAAAAATAAATGGGAAAAACCAGATGGTTTTTCCCATTTATTTTCGACCGGACTATCTTACCATGGTTTTGAACGCCCTTTGAGCGTAAAAGCAAGTCCCATGTACAGGTTCATCGATTTGGCGCGCAGGGGATATCTGAAGTCCTGGCTTATGAAATTCAACTGTGCCAGCTGCGTCGCGATGTAATCGACGCCGAGAAAGAAATTGACGCCCTTGGGATGGAAGTTGAGTGCAAAACCGAAAATACCGATTTTATTGTGTATGAACGACTGGCTGAGAGAAGCCGTAAACCAGTCCGAAGGACGGACGGTCGCAGCCAGTGTCAGTTCGGAATACGTGATGCGGTTCCCGAATTTAGTGTGAGACAAAAGGCCGACACCAAGGAGATTATCGAAGAAGTTATACTCGGCTCCGACATTGAGCGTAGTGGCAAGTCTCTTTGAATAACCTGTGTTACCCGTATGATACAGCTTGCCGACATCATCGCTTTCAGGTTCCTTAAGGTCCCAATCTTCGATCTCGGTATTGTATCCGGTAAATTCGTAAGCCCCGCCAACAAAATCGGCCTGTACGGCGTTTTTACCGCCCCATCTGATAAAGCCGAGATCGTTAAGCGCTAAAGAGACCTTCAGCCGGTTGTCGAGCAGCTTCATCTCGGCGCCTACATCGATGGCTGCACCCCAACTGCCGAACCCCCTGCCTATTTCGAACCGATCCTCGAAATTGGCCAGTTCGCCGGTGTCGAAAGTCCCATCGCTCTTACTAATACCCGTATAGTCCATGCCGAATACGTTTCCTTGTACGGAGCCGTCGAAAGAGGCGCTTGCCTTATCGGGCGTAACGGTCAGATTCAGATTATCGAATGTAGCCTCGGCATGAGCAAAACCCATCAGCAGTTTGAGGCGGCCGCCCACTACAAGGTTCTCCCATCCCACCGGCATGGTGAACCCGAGTGCGAACTCGCTGAATGCCATCGCATCGACCGTAACATCGGGAATATTGTACTCACCATTCCGGAGGTCTTTCAGGATTTTGAAAACATCCTTCGGAATACCCGTATTGGTAACGGCGCGCAGGTTCCAGTTGAACGACCAGAAATAGTCCTGGTTTTTGTTGTACTTGCCGAAGCCCACCAGATTCCAGATAATGTCCGTGTTGGTACTGGCGGTGGAGGGCATGCGGTTCAGGAATTTTTCGGCACCGACCGAACCGTGAAGCGGCGTGACGTGCCCTCCACGATATGGATATATGAAATTCTCGACTGACAGGAAGTTGTTGTTGAGGTTTATCCCAAGGTAGCCGATGGGCAGTAGCGGCATATTGAGATAGTTGTATTTCGGAGTCAGTGCGGCGTTCATTTCATAGCGCTGGATGGATCCCTCCATAAAATAGGAGGTCTTCATCTGGGCCGAAGCCCCTGCGGCGCAAAGCGCAAAAACTACCGTAAGCAGTGATTTGTATGTATTCTTCATCTTTCCGGGTTTGCTTATAATGTTTTACGTCGTGGGGCGGATTAAAGTTCGTTCAGGTCTACGTGTACCCCGCTGTCCAGAGTTAACCACACCTTGCCCGAGATATAGTCGTCGGGTTTGAGTCGGTTGGCTGCGCCGGTGCCTGAAACAGGCAGGCGCAGTTTCAATTGGTCGATCTCTGAAAGCGTTTTGAAGTCGCCTCCGTTGGGAACGTTGATAGCTATCGTGAGTGTGGATGTCTTCGCCCCACCTGCATCGGGCTGCGGTCCTTCTATTACGCCGGTAACGGTAGTCGTAAGTCCGTTTATGCTCGCCCCCTGTTCGTTGAGAAATTCGGCGGTAACGCCGCTTACCTTGAGGGGAAACGAAACCGTCAATTGAGCATGGGCCAGAATATCGGCAGCTTTGACCTTCATGTCGGCAAGATCTGTGAATGTCTCGTTCAGGCCGTCTTCATTGATCTCGATGACCAGATTCATCTCATCGCCGAACTCGATCGGCATATCGACGCCGTAAGACATCTCGAACAGAAAATCTTCATTCATGCGGATCGAGTGGATTTTGTTCGGTGTGGCCTTGGCCGACAATGAGATATTGACAGTGGTCGGCAGGATCTTCATTAGATTGTCCATATCGGTATAATAAGGCGTATAACCGGCCGGAACAGTTTCGCCCTGCTCTGCTATAAATATATGTGAAATTTCTGCACCCTGGCCGCCTGACGGCTCGATCGTGATGTCTCCGACCTCCACTTTGCCAAGAGAAGTGCCGTCTTTATCCGTGGGATCGAGGGTAAGATCGCCGATTATCTCGATGCCGGACGAATTGCTGACGGTCATGGAGATGGTCGGCGCCTTGAGATCCGGATACTGCTCTTCGTCCCCCATTTTTTCCGTCAGGTCTGACAGGTCGATGGGTTCGATACCAGCATCCGCTATATAGTCGTCGAGCGGAAGGTCGAGGACGGCATGGACGGTCGAAACCTGCAGGCCGTCGGCATCGACATCGACATTGATGACCGAATTGGGATTAAGCGGCTCTATATCTGTCGACCAGCGGAACTGCTGGGATGCGAACGTATGGTTAACCTCTATCTCTATATCGTCGAAAGCCGAAAAATCTATTGTCCCGTTAACCGGAACACCATGGCTCCCCAGTCCGATGCTGTTGAGCTGCAGTTGGTAACCGGCCTCCAGATCGGCAAGCGGAGCTGTGAGTACATTGCCATTGATGTTGCCTTTAGGATCGGTGAACAAAAACTCAGCCGGGAAAGTCACCTTTACGTCGGGTTCGGAACTGAAAGGCAGCCCCATATTACCCACAGTTATCACAATGGTCTTGTGGCCTTCGGCGAAATCCACACTGGCGATGCTTACGACCTCGCCGGCAATAGAGTTGAGCCGATAGTCCAACGGGGTGACATCGGACTCATTGACAATTATATCGTTGGAGGTGAAGATGGCGTCTTTGAATTCCGGTTGGCCCGATATCGTCACTTTCGGCAAATCGGTACTGGCACCGTTGACATCACCTGTTTTTGTGACAAGCTGATATGTCAACGAATAAGAGAATGGTTCAGAGAATTTTATTTCATTTTCGCCGGAACCCGGGTTTGCCACAGGAGTTTTATCGTCGAGCGTCAGGCTTTCTATGTAGAAAGTAATGCTTGCCGTCCGGGCGGTGCCTACATTATAGTTGGTGACGGTTAGTTTATTGGCCGGACTTATGCTTCCTGCGGACGGATTCTTCAGAACATACCTTTCGGGAAGCTCCACCACGAGCGACTGGATGTTGGTACCCCCGTTCACGTTCTGCAGTTCGCCCAAGTCGAAAGTCACGGTCACGAGCGTACCTGCCGCAGCCGGACCAAGCCACACCGTATTGATTTTTTTGACCTCTGCCGGCAGTCCGAAATCGATGCCGATCTCCCCGTCTACGGAGGTTATAGTATTATTAGACAACGTCTGCCCGCCGGTAACCGTACCCGACAGGCCAAGCAGCGTACCTTGACGTGTAAGGTTGAGGCCATCGATCCGGGTGTCGCCGGAAAAATCGAACGAGGGAATGCCGAGGTCGATCTGCATATCCGGGAAGGCGCTGCTTATACCGTCGAGGCCGTCCACGTTGATGCCGTCGACATTGAACGAAATATTGTCGCCGTAGCGGAATGCGTAATAGCCGTCGTCACCCACGGTAAGGTCGTCCTGGTTTTTGAACAGGTCGGCCAGTGTTTCGCGGTCTATCGTGGCCAGAGGCAGGCTTACGCCATTGGGAGCCAGATGGACCTCGGTGTTGACATCGTCGACTTTGTAATCCTTGTTGACACACGACACTGCGACGGTCATGGCAACGACAAGGAATAAAACCGGAATACGGATTTTGTAAAATTCTTTATTCATGTTTGCGTTTTATGATATAAGTTCTCAAATAGGGTCGGGTTTGGTGTAAAAAAGAGCGATTCACAATGCAAAAAAAACCAAAATAAATGAAAGAGCCTAGCCAATACGTAAATTTATCCTTTGACTTTCACGCAGAAGCAATAAAAGACTATATTTGCAGTCGTTAGAAAATACGAATATTAAACAGACACCTATGCATAAATTGTTCATGACGGCGGCTCTCGTTCTGGCGATGGCCGCAACCGTTCCGTTGAGTGCGCAGGAACCCCTTCTGGATATCCTGAAGGAAGAACTCCTGTACCAGTCGGGAGAACTTTCAAAAACAGACATACCTCCTTATTACATGAATTTCCGCGTCACGGAGATCGACCGCAGCGAGGCCGGAGCTTCGTTCGGCGTGATATCGGTGCGGCACGAAACTCACGAACGTATTTTCAAACCGCATATCCGGATGGGCAGCTACGATTTCGACAACTTCCGCGGCGGCATGGACGGCTACCAAAGCAGCGGCTATTATTACGGGAGAAGCCTGCTGCCGATGTCGGACGAAAATCCGGATGCCATCCGTCAAATCATCTGGAAAGAGGTCGGGGAAGCATACAAGGCTTCGGTCGAAGAACTAGAAAAACTTCGGGCTGCCGATAAGGTCAACACAAAACGCGACGACAAAGCCCCTGATTTCTCGGATGCCCCTGTCGAAAAATATTACGAGACACCGCTCTCAGACGACGAAAAGGCGTTCGACCGACCCGAAATGGAACGGCGCGTGAAAGCCTACAGCGCGGTTTTCCTAGACAGCCCCGATATTATCAATTGTTCCGCCTCGATAAACTACACAGTGCTGCGTAAATATCTGGTATCTTCCGACGGCACGGAGATCGCGCACAACAACCGCGCCTGCCGCCTGATGATCAACGCCGTGGTGCGCACCGCCGACGGCATGGAACTGCCGCTGTATAAATCATATTTTGCGTTCTCTCCGGATGGGCTTCCTTCGGACGAAGAGGTACTCGCCGACACCCGACTGCTCGCCGAAACACTGGAAAAAATGAAGGACGCACCCGTCGTCGACCCATACACCGGCCCGGCACTGCTTTCGGGAGAAGCCGCAGGAGTTTTCTTCCACGAGATATTCGGGCACCGCATAGAGGGACAACGCATGAAAAGCGACAGCGACGGCCAAACATTCAAGAAGATGGTGGGGCAGAACGTGTTGCCGAAACACTTCTCGGTTTACGATGATCCGACGCAGGCCGTATTCGGCGGCGACGATCTGTACGGCTATTACCTTTACGACGATCAGGGCGTCAAAGCACGCCGCGTGGACGTAGTGGAAAAAGGCATGCTGAACGAATTTCTTATGACCCGCGTGCCGACCGACGAGTTCGGCAGTTCGAACGGCCATGCCCGCGCGCAGGAAAATATGAACCCCGTTTCGCGCCAGTCGAACCTCATCGTGGAAACGGACAAATACCTGACAGAAGAACAGCTTCGCAAGATACTAATTAAGGAAGCTAAGGCTCAGAAAAAAGATTTCGGGCTTTATTTCAAAGAGGTGACCGGCGGATTCACCATGACAGGCAGACTCGGCGCCAATTCGTTTAACGTGACCCCGTTGGAAGTCTATAAAATCTACGTGGACGGACGCCCGGACGAACTTGTAAGGGGTGTGGACCTGATAGGCACGCCGCTCTCGATGTTCTCGAACATAATCGAGGCGGGTGGGCAGGCAGAGATATTTACCGGAGTTTGCGGAGCCGAATCAGGCAGCATTCCCGTAACTGCAGTATCGCCGCAGGTATTGGTCGAAAAAGTGGAAGTCCAGCGGAAGGGTAAGTCTTCCGATACCCCGCCTGTCCTTTCACGCCCTTAAAATCAGACATATCATGAGAAGTCATATAATATCAATATTCGCAGCACTAGCATGTTGGACTGCGGCGGCGCAAAGCCAGGACGAGACCATTTTACGCGCGATGGAAACCGAGCTTTCGCGCAACATGGAGGAACTGAGTATGGACGACCTCGGCCGGCCTTTCTGGATCGGCTACATCTACTGCGACGTACGTGTGATGACGGTCGCGGCATCGCTTGGCGAGGTAGTGCAGTCGCTGACGCAACCCCAGAGGCTAAATGCCACCCGCGTACTGTTCGGCGGCTACCCCATGACCAGCGATATAAATTACAACTCCATGTATAATATCGGCAGCTCGGCCATAGAGGCCGATGAAGAACAGATCAGGCGTGAATTCTGGCTCAATACCGATGCTAACTACAAGCAAACTGCGCCCAACATGGCCCGTAAGGCGGCCATGAGGCGGCAAAGTGCGCGAACACCCGAAGAGGAAGCGCTGCCGGATATGCTGCCTGTCACAGCCATTGAAAAGACGGTTAAAAGTCCGGACTTAGATCTAGACGCCGCGGAGTGGGAAAAACGCGTGGCTGAGCTGTCGGCCGTATTTGCAAAACATCCTGCGCTCTACGGTTCGGAAGTCCGCATGACGGCATACGACTGGACAAACTGGGCCTGCACGTCGGAATCAGTGCGCATGCGCTACCCATCCTCGTTCGCGTCGCTGTCCGTCAGGGCCTCGGTGCGCACTCCCGATGGGGAGGAGTTCTCCGACAACATCGAAATATACGCCACTTCCGACCTGACACTGCCTTCGTCGCAGCAACTGCTAGATCAGATAGAACGGTTTGCCCATAATTTGAGCGAATACGCCGCGGCGACCAAAATAGAAGAGTTCTACTCCGGTCCCGTACTTTTCACAGGCCAACCGGTGTTTCGTATGTTCGACGCCAATCTGCTACCCAACAACGGCGACGGCCTGTTGGTGAAACGGCGTTCCGAAAATCCGCAGAACCAAAGTGGCGGCAACTATTATGGGGGACAACGGTCATCCGCAGCCCGCAGGCTTGAGAACCGCCTCGGGCAAAGGGTGCTCGACCGCAAACTGACCGTCGCCAACCATTCGACGATGCAGGAATATAAAGGGACTCCGCTCCTGGGATACTACGAAATAGATGCCGACGGCGTTGTTCCGGCAGCTTCGCTCACGGTGATCGACGGCGGAATGCTGCGCACCCTGCTCAACGGCTGCACACCGACGCTTAAAAGTCCCGCATCTACCGGAAGCAACCGCCTCAGCCTCAACATAACGCCGACAGTAGCGCCGGGAACGCTGGAAATCAGTTCTTCGGAAACAAAACCGGCTGCCCAGCTCGAACTCGAACTCATTGACCTCGCCAAAAGCGACGGACTGAAATATGCCTACATAGTGGAAAGGATGAGCGGCAAGGTGAATCTGGTATGGAGGATCGACGTCGCCACGGGTGCGCGTACCCTCGTCCGCAATGCAGAAGTTACTCCGGTCGCCCTACCGCAGCTCAAGCGTATCGCCGGAGTTTCCACCGAAAGCCAGGTCTACAACTACCTTGCGGGGCAGGTTCCGGCGTCGATGATATATCCGTCGGCCGTACTGCTCGAAGACGTCGAGATCGGCGAGATGGAAACAACCAAGGAAAAGCCGTCGCCCATAGTAAACCCGCTGCAGCGGCAGTAACGGCCGCAGCGAATTAATTCAGGGCGGCTTCGGATTTCCGATAATTTATATATCTTTGCACCCGCAAACGTTTATGGGGAGCCGGACAGATTGCGGTGCCGGTTCTGAGTGGCGTTGAAGTGGATCATTAACCTGTTAAAATTCAAAAACATGCAATCCATCAAACTCAGCGCGAAGAAGCGCGAAGAATTCGGCAAGAAAAACAGCAAGGCTGTGCGCCGCGAAGAACGCATCCCCGCTGTAATCTACGGCCAGGGCGAACCCGTTAATTTCTCGCTGGACGTTAAAGAGGTCAATCCTCTCATCTACTCGCCGAAATCATACATCGTAGAACTTGACATCGAGGGTACAAAAGAATTCGCCGTACTCCGCGAAGTACAGTTCCACCCGGTCAAGGAAGAGATCCTGCACATGGACTTCTACCGCGTGAACGAAGCGAAACCCGTCACCATCGATATTCCGGTAACGATCACCGGGAACTCCGAAGGCGTGAAAATGGGCGGCAAGCTCGTCCAGAGCAAGCGCAAACTCACGGTAAGCGGCCTTATCAAAGATCTTCCCGACGAACTGACGGTGGATATAACCGAACTGGGCATCGGCAAAACCATCTTTGTGGGCGACCTCAGCTACGACAACCTGCGCCTTCTGAACCCCGCTTCGACAGCCATCTGCGCGATCCGCGTAACCCGTGCGGCGGCAGCGGCGGCAGCGGCGGCAGCGGCAGAAAACAAGAAATAGTATTATGCCGATGGTCAGATTTGTTTTGACCTAAAATATTTCTCTGATGAAATATCTGATTGTCGGGTTAGGTAACCCAGGTCCGGAATATGCCGAAACCCGCCATAATATAGGTTTTAAAGTGTTGGACACCCTTGCAGCGGTGTCCAACGCTGTTTTTGCGCCCGGGCGTTATGGCGACACATGCACCGTGCGCCATCGTGGGCACATAATCGTTCTGATGAAACCGCAAACCTATATGAACCTGAGTGGCAAAGCAGTGCGATACTGGATGCAGCAGGAAAAAGTGGATATAGAAAATGTAATGGTAGTGGTCGACGACATAGCACTGCCGTTCGGCAAGCTGCGCATCCGCTCGAAGGGTTCTGACGGCGGACACAACGGCCTGCACGACATTATCTGGACGCTCGAGGCTGACAATTTCCCGCGTATCCGCTTCGGCATAGGCGGCGATTTCCCGCGCGGGCTGCAGGCTGACTACGTGTTGAGCCAGTGGACGGGCGAAGAGAAGAAGGTGCTGCCCGAAAAGGTGGATATCGCGGTCAAGGCCATTCAGTCATTCGTTTCAGTGGGCATCGAGCGAACGATGAACACATTCAACACAAAAGGTTAATATGCCTGTCCGTATAGATAAATGGTTGTGGTCCGTAAGGATCTACAAGACACGCACTATGGCGGCGGACGCGGTAAAAATGAACCGCGTGTGGGTCAACGGGGCGTGGGTCAAGCCGTCGTACGACGTCAAGACGGGCGATATTATCGACGTGCGCAAAGGACAGATCACATTCAGGTTCCGGATTCTGGAACTGGTGAATAACCGCCTGCCGGCAAGGGATGTCGCGCGATATGTCGAGAACATCACTCCGCAGGAAGAACTTGAAAAGCTGTTGGTTCCGCGTGAAACCGTTTTTATCAGCCGCGACCGCGGCACGGGCCGTCCCACAAAAAAAGAGCGCCGAGATATCGACGCCCTTATGGAGGACCTTTTCCTGGAGGATTTAGACTGACAAAAATATTGTGATTTACACAAGGAGGCCGGAAATACGGCCTCTTTGTCATTCCGAGGGGAACCGGACAGGCAGGACAACAATGCGTCGAACGTTGCCATCCGGCGATGAGGGCTTTACCTTATAAACTAAACCCAAATCAAACTCTAAACTATCATGTAGTTCCCTTGTTGTGCGATAGATCAGTTTCACTCGCTAAATATTCTCACATCGCACTCGCTCGGGACGATAAATATTGCGATAACGACAGATCTGTCGTTATCTTTTTCTATTGTAGCATCTAATTCTGCACCGTTATGCATTGCATATCGGCCTTGGGAGCCAAACGGCCCGGACTATTTTCTGAAAACAGGTCCGGGCCATCGCTACTTTAAGTGAAGATTATTCATCATGGCCGATTGCCCTGCCGACCTTTTTTTTCAGCAGGTTCTTCACCGCGCCGAAAATCGGGTGTCCGGTTATGTCGGCGGCGTTCTCGAGGTAACTCCAGAATTCGACGCCGCACACGAAACCCGTAAAAATCTTGGCCAAGTGCAGTTCAACGAACGTGAGTACCATGCTGTCGAGCATCCATGCCAGAGCGATCCCAGCCATCACGAATATCAGCTTTGTGACAGTGTCCCATGCCCTGCGGCTCGAAAACCGCCATTGCAATCCGGCCCGGCGGGAGCGGCATCGGCCGGCGACAATCCCCGTCACGAAATCCATCGCGACAAAGGCCATGGCGCAAACGATAAGTCCCTGCGCCGGAGCGAACAGCGCAAAAAACCCGGCGACACAACCCCACAAGCATTTAAAGGTATTTTCCATAGCGGCTACAAGACTACATGTCCTTCGATGGAGCGGCGGTTTCGGATGTTTTTACATGCGTCATATTCAGGGAAACCGGCGGGATCGGACTCTATATGCCCGACTGCGCGTTTCACGAGGGCCGAGGCATCACTCCGCAGACGTCGCACGGCATAGCGCAATTTCGTATCGCCTGCCTTTGCAAGGTTTCTCGAATTGATCTCGACCACCCCGGCTGCCCCGGCCTGGACCGACAATGACGGCAACATCAGCAGTTTCACATACAAAGCGAGCGGCGGCAGGATGTATTCCGACAAAAACTCCGGATATTCTCCTGCACACAGTTTCCCGTACAGCAGTTCGCCCAAAACGGGACGGATGAACTTCTGCTGCGCGGCGAGTATAGTGGATTCGGAAACGGCATCCGCGGTTATGAAATCGGGGGCGCGGAAAGCCATCTCAGCTACCTGCGCAGGTGTAATTAATAGTTCCATAATTCAAATTATTATTGAAGCTGTATGGAAGATCGGATTTAACTTCGTTTTCCTCCTCGCGGCTCGGCAAAATAAATTTATTAATTTTGCTCTCGCTCCCAGCGTCGGCTTAGGCGGACGAAAAGCGAAGAGCGGAGTGTACTGACGTGCATGAGCATCCGAGCGACGACGTCCAACGTCAAAGCCGCCTTTCATACAGCTTCAATCAATGTTTTTCATATTATACTTGGTGATCTGGCCCAGGTACCACTGCTGGTTCGGGTCTTCCGGGTCATATTCCAGACCGTCTGCCTTGCGGGCCTCCCATACCTTCATATAAAGGGGTTTGGCCTTAGTCGGTGGACGGTTCACCACTTGTAGCGACGACGTATCGACGCACAGGATAAGCTCCAGCACACGGCGGATCGGCTCCAGAAGTTCGGCCTGCTCGGCGAGGATAACCGTGTTGAGTGCAATCTCGTACTCGTGCAGGATGCGCTCGGCGTTAAAGCCGCTGTTGTAGTCGAGGCCGCTCAGCGAACGGAACCACGAGTGAGCCACGACGATATCCGAAGTGGCCTGGTCGTGCAGCGTCTTCCAGTCGCCCTCATTGGCCGAAGCGATGGGGATGAAGCGCGAAGAGTCGTTCTGGTCGCTTTCCTTTATCATGAACATCACCTGTCCGGGATTACCGGCGAACTTACGTTCGGCTGTCTTCACGATTTCGTCGGCCTGCTGTTCGTCGTCGACTGCGCCGTCGAGCATCATAACACCCGAAAGCTGGAACGAATTGTCCAGACGGCTGATATTCCATTTATCTGTCTTATATGCGATAGCCGAAACGTTCATACCGGCGATATACGAAGGCACTCCATAGTGTCGGAACATCGGCTCGTAGTCCTTGTAGTGAATAATGGAACGCAGCAGGCCGTCATCACACGCTGCAAAATCGGGATAAAGCGGCAGACATTTCGCCTCGGAGTATTTGTAGCGCGTCCAATCATGATGCAGGATGATACCGGCGCCGTCTTTCGCAACACGGCAGCCCGAAGCGTCCTGATGGTGCAGCGACAGGAATGTGTTGGCCTTGTCGGTCACCACTTCGAGAAATGCGTTGCCGAACAGTGACTTGTCGAAAGCCAGTTTGTTCAGGACCTGGCGCAGGGTTTCGCCCCTGCCATTGGCCCGCCCGACAAATCGCCCGAGGTCCTGCTGGTTCTGGTCGAACGAGAGACCTTTGCCTGAGATATAGTCGGCCTTGTCATTGATGATGCGGCGGTGGGTAGTCGAACGTCGCGACATCAGCGCCAAGGCGTTAGGAAACAGGTTGTCGTCGCCCCAACGCCAGAATTTAGCGTCGGAAACCATCCTCCCGGAAGCCCAGCCTGCCATCGGCTCTTTCGATCCGCGCACAGCGTAAACTCTACCCTGACGCCGGTTGTTATTATTTCTTCTCATTGATTTGCATTTATTATTTCTCCTTTGTGAAACAAATCGATAAACCGAAGGGACAGGCCGGAGTGCCTGCCCCTTATTCTCAGTGTAGATCAGCCCTTCAACGGCTTTGAATATTCCGTATCCGTGCTTTCAAATATTACCGTTACCGACGGGAAGTCCGGGTAGCGGGAGCCGGAATCGGAAAAACCCTTCGTCAGCCGGAGCGGATACTTCGCGCCGAATCGTGGCGAGTATCCTGCCAGAAGACGTTGCCCTGCACCTGTGGTAATCAGAGCGATAAAACCGGTGGTTTCGGAAAGTTCTGTCAGCGCAAGGTGTGTTTCCTCTCCGGCTGGAAACTCCACCTTCAATGTATGCCTGACCAACGGCTGTCCTCCTGCACCAAAAGCTTCTTCAGTGTACGACGCACGGTCTTCACGGAACACATATGCCGCAAAAGGCTCTGAAGTTTCCGCAGAGGTAAAGCAATCCCCGGCGGGATCATATACGGCACTTTTAAAATCCGGCACAGCGATCAATCCGACTGAAACTATACCACCGGCGGGTTTCGACGATGCCCTGCCTAATCCGCGTAATCGCATTACGGTCGACGCTATTTAGCCGAAAACGAGATCAATTCCGGCAGCAGATAGTCACATCCGGCCATAAAAACGGCCCTTTGGCGGTTCTCCATCTGATCGGGGTTGTACCACATTCTGACCTCTGTACCGGGGAAATCGGCGGTATTGACAGCCAATGCCAGATTGCGGCGGTCGGTCAGCAGAACGAACGACGAGGGCATGTCGTCGAGTTCGGAAAGATAACCCGAGAGTTGTACATCCACGACTGGTATGCCCCTGTAGGATAGAGACTCGCGGCCTTCCTGTTTTGCGATATACGCGGCTTCGAGCGTGGCGCTGTCAAGCGATTCCTCATACTTGGAATAGATATCCGATGTAACGAAGTACGCCAGCCCACCCTGGTTTTTGGCCTCTTTGAGCAGCACCGGCGCCTGATCCCACACTTTTTTCAGAATGGCCTCACCGTTATCTGCAGCGCCTATTTCCGAGTAAGCGAACTTGCTCTCGTCTTCGGTTATATCGTTGAATATCCGTATGAGAAAGCCGTCGAATGTATTGAACAGGCCGTTGGTGCGACCGGTATTGCCGAGCCACATGGTAGCACGGATGCTTTCTGCGATAGACTCCTTGAAGAGCTTTGTTTCGGCCTCTTCGAGTTCGGTACCGCCCAGGTCATCCATATTGACGTCGGCTCTGTTCGTGATGAGTTCGTAAACCATCGTGAAATAGTCCGAAGCGGAATAGCCCATTTCGGCCTTCACCTTGTGGAGGTCGATGGTTTTCTGGAATTTCTCGGCCGAAACTCCTCCGTTCCATCCTCCGGTGGTGTATTTCCGGAGGATATTGCTTGCCCCGCGCCAGAAATTCAGCGTCGTGGGAACGGGCATATTATACATTATTTTGATACCCAGGTCGTTTGCCTCTGGACCTGATAACATCGGGCGGAAAAAGATCGTTTCGAGATCTTTGCCGGAATAGGTTTTCGGTTCTGTGATAATGCTCATTGCTGTTTTGATTTTTTGATTTGATCTTGATTATTTAAGGAATCCCTCCGCATCCCTTTGGTAGGCGTCATGATTGGCCGAACGGCGGCTATCCGTGGGCGAAGGGTCTTCTTTTGATTTTGTTTCGGTAGGACGTGCGCGGAGTTGCGCGTTCTCGCTTTCGAGCGAGGTGATCTTATGCCGGAGTTGTTGCAGTTCGGCATCCTGCTGCCAACGCAGGGCGTCGGCATCGGAGGTATTGGCGGGAAGCGGGGTCGCTTTTTCGCCCGACAGGAAATCGACGATGGCGGCAATGCGTCCCGAAAGGCTTTTGCGTTTGGACGACGAGTCCTTTCCACCCATCAGTACAGCGGCTTCGTCCGAAACGGTTGCGGACTCGGTAATGCGGTCGACAAGCCCCATGGCAAGTGTTTCCTCCGGGGACATCCATCTTCCGCCGCCGTTGTTCTCGGACATAAGCGAGGCAAATTCCCCTGCGTCGCGGCCAGAACGCGCGGCATAGATCGAGGCTATGCGCTCGTCGGTTTTCTGCAGCAATTCTTCCCTCTGGCGGAAGTCATTGGCGTTACCCTCGCAGTTGCTGACGGCGTTGTGGACAAGGTAGAGCGAATTCGCCGAGATCTCGCGGCGGCCTGCGGATGCGGCCTGCGCAATGACGGTAGCCGCCGAAGCCACATAACCGTAACAGCGCGTCGTTATTTTCGCATCCAGTGCGGTCAGCGTGTCGTAAATCAGGAGCGCATCGCCCACATCGCCGCCGGTCGAACGGATATTCACCACGACCTCTCCCGAGCATATCTTCGAGATAGCGCCGAGCGTCTCCTTGAATTTACGGTAGGTGGCGACACGGCCTGACGGCTCCTCGAACTGCCACTCCTCCGGCACCCCGATCACGCCCTCAACGTCGAGGACGGTCACACCGGGCGCCGCATTCGTAATTTTGATTTCTGCTAACATTTTTTTGATTTTCAGATATTGATATCGATATAATAATACATGCACTTACGAACATATTCATACGTAGCGCAGAAGTATTCGGCCGCGAGCCACATCGCATCGACTTTTCCAGAACCTGACTTCACGAGTTCGTCTACATGTCTCCGGACCGCCAGCACCTTGCACAGTGTGTGATCGACGACACCTATGCGGCACAGCTCTGCAACGATCTCCGCAGCAGGAAGTTTCCCGTAGCGTTCGGCCACTATGCGGGCCAACTCTTTCTCGTATCGAGTCATCATGGCGTCAGAAACTGGCTTTTTCGACTATGGCGCGGATGCTGTTCTGAGCGTCGGTAATGTCGGATTCGACTACGTAGATACGGAGCGAGGCCAGCGACTGCGCGATCAGTTCCACGGTTTCGGAATAGGTAACGGGCCGGTCTGCCGTTTCGGCTCTTTTTTCAATAGTTTCCATCGTTTACTGGATGTGTTTGATAAATATACATTTGGTAGATGCTGCCGAAGGGTTGTAATTACACACCTCTTCAAGCGTGTAGTAACCCTGTTCACCGTCGAGATCGAGGCGGAAGATGCTGTTGAAATCCGGACCTGTTCCGGTCGGGAAAGATAGCGATTCCACATCTACCGGGTCCAGGTCGAGCCACAAGGTGACACGCCGCGAGTTGTTCCATAGCCTGATATCGCGGTCGTAACGCGAGTGGAGTCCGGCGCAGCCGTCGCGATCCTCGAAACAGAGGGTATAGCCCTTGTCCGGCGCATGGAACGCCAGTTTCGGGTAAGCCGACGCATCGGACGGCCAACCCCACAACTCGTTTACCGAAAGCGGTTTCATCCCTTCGTAGCGGACTATCTTAGGCTCGAAATTGAGGTCTTCGGTACGGTCGAGCGTTTCAGCCGATGTATCACCGGTTTGGATCAATGATGCCGACGGTGCGCCGACGTAGACGTTTGCGGCATTGAGCGTACATGTGAACATCGGGTTCTCCCACACCGATATCGAATCCGCCGCGGCCGTGTTTTCAACCCGCGCACTCCAGTAGCCCATTTTGTCGCCGGCAGATTGATTATAGCGAGTCACGGCTCCATCGCCCGAACGATAGCACCACACCATCGTCTGCGCAAGGTCTCCGCCGAGTTCTTCCACAGTCACAGGCTTATCGAGATCGATACGGCGTGTCCAGTCCACGATTCGGGAATCGGAATAGAAGTCATCTCGCGGCTCGATACGGACTCTCCTCGCACGGTTGTCTGTGTGGAAACATAGGTTGAACATCTGGCGCATGGCATTTATGAAATCCATCTGGGTCGCGCTGTGGGCGGCAACGTCGGCAAACGTAACCGTTGATCCTTCAGTCGGCTGGGCGTAGAACACCGGTCGCACCCACACTTTGTCGCTTATAGTGATCGCCATACCCGTATTTGCTCCACCGAAATATATCTGGTCGAAGAATTTCGGTTTCGACGGCGTAACCGATTCCGGGGGCGTGCGAACGGTCAGTTCCACGTCTGTAGTACCGGTTTCGGTCACAAAACCGTCGTACAGCGCCCAATCTCCCGCATATAAATTCCAGCTTCCTGTCGACGAGGTGCGGTAGTAAAGCACGGGATTGCTGACCGGCAGCGTTGTGGCTACGGTTACGGTCGAGAAACGGGTCGAAACGGCGGCAAGGCTCTCCGTAGTTATTCCTCCGGTCGATGTTTCCGCCGAGTACCGCAGTTGGTACTGCCTTCCAGCCAAATGATCAAACACGATTAGCGCATATTTGCGGGCGGGACGGAACGACGTGCGGCGGTCGGGATAGGAATTCACCAGTTTGAAAGTACGCGTCGAATCCTCGCCAAGGTAAATGCGATTGAAGCCGGTAAGTTCGGTGCGGCTTTTCATGTAATAGTCGGTAGTGTACTTTATATGGTACTGGAACCCGACCGAGACCGCCGACGCGGGTATGAACGCTACACGGTCGTCGTCCATCCGGAAGCATCCGCCATTGGTAAAGACGTCGTCATATGACACCCCGCCCGAAACCTGCATCGGGTCGGCTGTATCGACGATATTTCCGACCGTGTAGGCTACCCTGTATGGATCGGCATACACCCGTCCGGACGAATTCGCAATGGCCGACCGCGGTGCGAATCTACGTGCGAAGAAATCCATATTTGCCTTCTGGACAGAAACGTCACGGATTGGGTAATTGCCGCTGATGTAGAGTGACGAGAACATTTCGCCGTCCACAAAATTCGACTCGACCGTGTAGCCGCTTTCGGCGAAAATAGCCCGCAGAAGTGTTGCCGCATGGATAAAAGGATGGTAATCGTCACATGAAAGCACTTTCATGGCGGGAATGACGTTACCCGATGAATAATCGTAGGTAGGTTTTTCACGCATCACGGGCAGGAACCTTACCGGAGTACTGCCTGTCCAGCTCGTCATGATGTTCGGGCCGGTCAGCGTTTTCGAATAGTCGATCCCCGTCGTGCGGAGCGAGCGCGAAGCCGCCCTTCTTGCCCATTCTTTCGAGGCGCCGATGATGTGCACTTCATAATATCCCCTCCCGCCAGAACGTTCGCACCGGCTTAGGTACAGCGGCCCTTCTATCATCACCGCGCCTTCATGTTCGATGCGTCCGGTGTGTTCAGCTGCATTGAAACGGTCCCGCCCGTGTATTTCGGCAGCGTATCTGAGAACCGAATCGTTGAGCGGAGTCATAGGGATACGGATACTGCGCGTGTAGCCTGTACGTCCTTTCTGCGGATCTGTTATAGTCGTTATCGAGAGCGATATCGAAACGGCGGTCGAAGAATCGATATCCACCGGCAGGTTGTCAATATATAGTTTCATTCCGCCGTCAGTATTTCCGCGAGAATGTTCTCATAACCGGACCGATTTTTACAGAGACGGCTCCAGGCCGGGCCGACGAATATTCAGCCGAACCGCCTGTAACTTCGACCCTTTCGAATTTCCCCCCGTCGACAGTCCAGACGGCGGGCGATGAGAATATTTCTGCCAGCCATTTTGCAGTATCCGTATCGCAAGGCTCTGAAAGCAGTGTTTCCGAAATTTCGGCTGCAGTCGCCACGGTGCGGTACCCTCCGGAAGTATATATCCTCTCTCGGCTGCCGGAGACCATCCCTCCCACAGAATACGGAAAAGTACAATAGTCGATGGCCCCGTAACGGTTGATCCAGGCAAGTCGGCGACCGGTGCTTGCATTGGGGTCGACCTCATAACGGCGCTCGAAATAAAAATCCGATACCCCGACCGTTATTTGCAAGGACACCGTGAATTCCGTCATTTCAGATGGATCCGCTCCGATAAGTGCAGTAAACAACGCCCCGGCATCGTCGGCGTTCACCACAAACGTAAGCATCCCGACGCTCTTATGCGACGGTATCGAATAATCGGTATATTCGGCTCCATCGTAACGGAACGTTATCAAAGGCTTGACTTTGTTTCCATCGCCGAATACCGATATTTCATCGCTTTCGCCGAATCGTATTTTAGACGTTTCCGGTGCCATGGAAAGGATCGAGTTCACAGGAGCATCGTCCGAACCGGCAGAAAGAGATACATTGGACGATGTATAACCCCCTGCGGAAACACGGCATGCAACCGAACGTGCCGCCACAGTGTAGATACCCAAAGATTTTTCGCACAATGGTTCAGGCGACAACAATCGCCGCACATAGGGCGCGGCATTTACGGATGCCTCTCCCTCAGCATATATGCGCTTCACCCCGAGGACACTGCCATGTGCAGCCGAAATAATACTGATGTCGACGCCTGAAGGCGCAGACACTCCTCCAAACACGAAGCACGCTTCGCGAAAAGCAGACTGATAGGGTTTAGGATAAGTGATTACATTCATGATGAATATGTTTAAATATAACGTGAGTTGCGCTTAAGCTCAATGAACATCCTTTGAGGAGCGGCCTGCGGGACGCGGCAGGGCTTTCCCATATCCAGGGGAGGCGGCGGGAAGGTGATTACACAGCGCAGCGGCTTTTAGAAAGCCGATAATGTGAGTTACGGATAAGGCTTTACTACAACGATGTGGTTAACATCGACATAACACAAGTATTTATCTGCAACTCATGTTAAATATAGAACCACATGGTAATGTCGCAGACAAGCGTCATCGATACCTCTCCATGGGCGGTCAGCGATTGTTCTGCCGGTTCGCAAAAGATATTTGCAACCTGTCTTACCGAAGGATTTACAGCGGCGGCCCTCATAACGGCAAGCGCATCTTCCTCGAGCCACGTCCATAGTGTTCCCTTTTCGGCCGACGAAGGCAGGGCCATCAAATGCATGGTTACGCGGTAGGTCAGATCGCCCTCTGCCCGGCCCTCTGCAGACTTCAGTACGGGCGGTTCAAGCCAAGCCGCAGGATAGACGCGTATCGTTCCATTCATGCGATGTGCGGCTCCCGTGTGGAAAGCATATCCGGCATCGGTTGCAGCGGTACGAATGACCGCCGTCAGTTCTTCTCTTTTCATGGAAAACTATTTTATCGATTACTATTATCTTGTTAAAAACATGTCGAAACAATGTTGAAAACTCGTTGATTAGTGTCGAAAATCATCATGGTTATTAACATCCGTAAATTGACAATACCCGGATAAGTTCACGTAATTCACGGGTAACTCCTGTAAGTCGCGATGCGGAAAGTTTTGCTTCGAGCCTTGCAGCCGACAGTTCGCGCACTGCTGCGACAGCATTCTCCAGAGATACCATACTTTTCTGTTCCAACAATTCAAGATTCGGAGTGCGGGTTTGCATACCGATCCCGGCTTGTCCGACAGCTTCTTTGCAAGATGTTTTCTTCGAACTCATAATGTGTGTGTTCAGTCGCGCCTCAAGAAGAGAAACGGAAGGCGCGATTATCAACAGACAGGTAGCCTGTAAATTATTAACAGGCATCGCGCCAGTTATGTGTTAATATTTTAAGATCTCCGGAAGCGCAAAAGATATTTGTGTGTCACGCTTTTGTCTTAAGGGCAGGAGAAACCAGCCCGTCCGGAATATTAGATTCGGGACAAATATAATACGCCAGATACCCCCTTGTCAAGAGTTCCTGCGAAAAATTCCAAAGAAATATAATTAATTACAGAGCCGGCGAAACATAACAAGCAAAAAATCAGAATCATGCGGGCAACACGAATAATCAGGCCCATATAGAACGACAAAACCCGCGAACCAAGGTTCGCGGGTTTTATATTCGCAGAAGTTTATATGAAGCGTATCGCTTATTCAGCGACTACTGCCTCTGCCCCCTCCGCAACAGCTTCGCCTTCGCTGGAAGCTTTTTCGCATTCTCCGGCGCATTCCATGTTGCAGGTGTCTACAACTGCTTCGGTTTCGATTGCCTGTTCTTCAGTAACGTTTGCTTTTTTGTTAGCGTTTCCGCCGCACGCGGCCAAAAATGCAACAACAGCGATCAGTGTAAAGATTTTTTTCATAAATAGGAGTGTTTGATTTTGTAATTACGGTGCAAATATATTCATATTACACGTTAATTTTCAAGTTACTCCGGAATATTTTCTTTACCTGCCGATTTTTGTTGCGATACGATATCGGAAACGGATATCTCCTCCTGCATCACTACCGCCTTCGGAAAACACTGCAGCGCTTTACCACACAAGGCAATAGCATCCAACTTGTCTACGAAGTTTCCAGCAGTGACCTTGAAATATGGACTTTCATAAGCCACCTGGACCGGAATGTCGGGAAACTGTTCGCGGAACTGGGCGGCCACAGAACGGGCATTTTCGCCGGCTGTCTGGCTGTTGTCTCGGAACAGGCTGACGCGGTAACCGGTTATTTTCTCTTTCCGCGTCACGCGGTCTGCAGCTGTTACCGCGCGTGCAGCATCTGCTTCTTCGGTTACTTCCACACGGACTTTGTTAGATCCCTGGCGGGCAAGTTCTGCGCGTTGGCGCTGTATTCCCTGCGCACCGGCATCGAATGCCAGCGCCGCAAAAACAAGCGTGATTAATATCTTTTTCATGGCTGTTATCTCCTTTGCAACTGCCCAAAGTTAGCAATAATCTCCGTATATGACACATCCTTCATTTCGATCCTGCGCCGTATTTTCCCGTAGCGTATCCACGCCGTCACATCGACGAAAACATGCGACGGATTCGTTTCCATACGGCCTTGCAGGATTTGCAGGTCCGAAAGCGATTCCGATTCCAGTTTGAGGTCATATCGCACGCGAGAAATCCCGACCGCAGAAATTTCGACAGGCAGCATCAGCCTAGCAGTCGCCAGTTCGCGCTTTTTATATCGAAATATCAGCACGGCGTTCTCCACGACAAGGTCTTTCTTTGCATCATTCTCCACTAAGGCTTTTCCATGCACAGATGTCAGTCCGTTGAAAACCGGCCCTTCTGACTCTACAATACTGAACCTTCCAGGCACATTGCAAGAGGACAGCATAAATACCGCACAGGATATGAATAAAGCCTTTCTCATTTCCTTGCCGTATAGATATACGCAACCCCGAAAGTCAATCGCCGTTTCGAAACGTCGGAAAAACCTGCCTGGCGAAGCATTTCCGCAAAAGTATCCGGCACGGGAAAATTTCCGACAGATTCGGGCAGGTAAGTATACGCACCCTTGTCTTTCGAAACCAGGCGCCCCACTCCGGGAAGAATCTTATGAAAATATATACGGTACGCCCAACCGAACAACGGAACTGCCGGCTCCGAAAACTCAAGCACAACACACATGCCTCCGGTCCGCGTCACGCGACACATTTCACACAGTCCGGCCGGTATATCGCCGAAGTTGCGCACCCCGAAAGCGGCCGTCACGCAGTCGAACCGCCCCTCTTCGAAATCCAGCGCCTCGGCGTCTCCAGTATGCAGGATTATCCGGCCGTCGAGCCTCTTATCCGCCACTTTCCGGCGGCCTATGGCAAGCATGTTTTCCGAAATATCGACTCCCGTCACACGCGCCTCAGCCATACTGCGTGCAAGGCATATGGCAAGGTCGCCTGTACCTGTCGCAACGTCGAGGATCTCAACGGGAGAGTTCTTCGCGGCCACACTGACGACTTTCCGCCGCCATGTGCGGTCGATCTGCATCGACAGCAGGTGGTTGAGCCGGTCGTAAGTCGGTGCAATGCTGTCGAACATATCTTCGACCCGCTTTTTTTTTCCTGCGGGGCCTGTCATTGGTAACGAATGGTTTTTTCGGGAGTTATACGGCTTACTATATTGGTCGGAAAGACCAACAATACCAGAATAACGGCCAACGTTCCGATGTTAAGCGCCACAATCCACTCCCATCCGAGTTCGATCGGAACTGACGAATGAAAATAACTGGCTTCGTCCAGTTTTATAAAATCGGTATATTTCTGCACGAGTGACAGACCTATTCCGATCGCATTCCCTATTAGAAGTCCCGCCACCAATATATAGGCCGACCTGAAGATGAATATCCTCCGCACCGATCCGTTTTTCATACCGAGGGCTTTAAGTATGCCTATCATGGCGGTGCGCTCCAAAAGGACGATGAGCAACGCGGAGATCATACTTATCAGCGCCACCGTCAGCATTATGGCTATTATCACCACAGTATTGACATCATGGGTTTTGAGCCAGTCGAACAACTGGGGGTATTCGGTGTATATCGAGCGAACCATCAGCGGCGTTTCCCCTTCATGTGCCATGGTACATACATAAGCATCTTCTTCGAAGTCGCCGAGCTTCCGGATATCAGCGGTAAGAATTTCGTAACCAGTTATCTGATCTTCATCCCAACCGTTGAGCCTCTGCACGTTGGCTATTTCAGTAATAACAAAACGGCGATCCATTTCTTCAAGTCCCGATGAATAAATGCCGCTGACGCGGAAACGGTCGCGGCGCGGAGGACGGTCGCCGTGGATAAAGAGTATCTCCACACGGTCTTCCACTTCGAGTTTGAGCATCCGGGCAACTGTGCGCGAAACCAGAATATCCTTATGCCGCACGGTATCTCCCACACGCGGCAGAGAACCTTCCTTCATATATCTCTCAAAAAAAGACCAGTCGTATGTTTCGCCCACACCTTTCAACATTATCCCCTGGGTGGCTTCGTCTGTCTTTATCAGACCGCCTTTAAGTGCGAAAGGGGCGATGGAACAGAATCCGGGAATGGCAGCGATGTCATGTTCGATGGCAGCGTCCATACGTATCGGACTGCTTTCCACGGATTGGCTGTAGTCGAGCGCCGAAATGCGCAGGTGGCCTCCGAACCCGGATGCTTTACCGGAGATCTCCCTTCGGAAGCCCATGATAACGGCCACGGCCACTATCATCACGGCGAGGCTTACGGCCGTCGTGGCAATGGCTATGCGCACCATCACACCGCGGCTTCCGCCCTCGCGCGACGAGCCTATCCGGCGGGCAACAAATAGTTCCGTATTTAATTTTGCCATAAGATATGGTGCAATAACTCACAAAAATAACATAAAATTAGTACTTTTACCAAAATTTCGTCTGCAATGGAAACCACAAGACGCAACGCGCTGGTCACCGGTGCAACATCGGGGATCGGCGAAGCCACGGCAAGGCTCTTCGCGGCGCAGGGATGGAATGTTATCATCACGGGACGCCGCGCCGAGAGGCTCAAGGAGTTGAAGCATGAACTTAAACAGGAGCATGGCATAGAAGTTTTGACACTGCCTTTCGACGTTCGCGATTACCATCAGGTGGCTGCTACGCTGGGCACCCTGCCTGGAAAATGGCGCCGCATAGATACCCTCGTCAACAACGCAGGACTTGCGGCGGGACTGGAGCATATTAACGAGGGCGATATCCTCGATTGGGAAGCCATGATAGATACCAATATCAAAGGCCTTTTATATGTGACGCGAATCGTTTCCAATCTCATGATCGAGCATGGCGGAGGTCATATAGTCAACATCGGCTCCATCGCCGGAAAGCAGGTCTACGAAAACGGGGCGGTTTACTGCGCTACCAAACATGCGGTAAAGGCACTTTCCGAGGGAATGCGCGCCGATCTTGTGAAGCATGGTATCAAGGTGACCGAGATCCGTCCGGGTATGGTCGAAACGGAATTTTCAGAGGTCCGCTTTCATGGCGACGAAACTCGCGCGGCGGCGGTTTACGAAGGCATCGAGCCTCTGACCGGCGGCGACATTGCCAGGACGATACTCTGGGCGGTAACGCAGCCCGCGCACGTGAACATCGACGAGATTGCCATCACGCCGCAGCAGCAGGCCAGTGCTTACTATACATACCGGAAATAAACAAATTCAAATCATAACTAAAATCACAGGAAACAATTATGACATTTTTAACCTCTATATGGGAGCTGGACCGTCAATGGCTGCTTGCGGTCAACGGTAGTTGGGGCAGTGGTTGGGATATTTTTTGGCTAACGATATCGCAAGGATGGTGCTGGATACCCCTATATATTGCAATAATCTGGTTTACATGGAAGAAGTTCGGTTGGCGTGAGATGTTGACAGCAGTGGCAGTGGTGGTGGTAGCGCTTGCTTTGGCCGACCAGACTGCCAATTTCTTCAAAACACACATGCCAAAACTGCGTCCGTCTCACGACCCGCGCATCAGCGACATGGTACACACGGTCTGGAATTGTTACAAACCGGGTGGAGGATATTACAAGGGGGGATGGCACGGCACAGTGTCGGGACATGCTGCGACATCTATGGCCATTGCACTCACCTCGGCCGGAATCTGCCGCAACCGCTGGATCTCTATCGCAGCCGGCGCATATGTTGTGCTGACGTGTTATTCGCGCATGTACCTGGGAGTTCATTTCCCGCTGGACATCATTTTCGGCTTGATCGCCGGCACGCTCATCGGCCTGCTGATGCTGTGGATATGGAAATTAATACACAAAAAATGGGGCGATAAACTTCAACCAAAGCAGAAATGAGGCATTTTACGAACGTAAAAGATATAGGCGACCTGAAACAGGCCGTCGCTGAAGCCATGGAAGTCAAACGCGACCGATATGCTTTTGACAAATTGGGGAAAAACAAAACCCTGATAATGATATTCTTCAATTCGAGCCTGCGGACACGCCTCAGTACCCAGAAAGCGGCGCAAAACCTCGGGATGAACGTCATGGTACTGGACATCAACCAAGGGGCTTGGAAACTCGAAACGGAACGGGGCGTTATAATGGACGGCGACAAACCGGAGCATCTTCTGGAAGCAGTCCCGGTTATGGGCGCATATTGCGATATCATCGGAGTGCGTTCGTTCGCGCAGTTCGAAAGCAAGGCCGACGATTACAGCGAGAAAATCCTCAATCAGTTCATCGCCCATTCGGGACGTCCGGTGGTGAGCATGGAAGGCGCCACCCGCCACCCGCTGCAGAGTTTCGCCGACCTCATTACGATAGAAGAATACAAGCGCACGGAGCGTCCGAAAGTAGTTCTGACATGGGCGCCCCATCCGAAGGCGCTGCCTCAGGCTGTTCCAAACTCGTTCGCGGAATGGATGAATGCGGCGGATTATGATTTCGTTATCACCCACCCGAAAGGCTACGAACTCGATCCTCAGTTCGTCGGCAAGGCAAAGGTCGAATACGACCAACACAAGGCTTTCGAAGGAGCGGAATTCATCTACGCAAAAAACTGGGCCGCGTGGGCCCATCCCAACTACGGAAAGATACTTAGTACCGACCGCACATGGACGGTCGACACGGAGAAAATGGCCGTGACGGACAACGCATATTTTATGCATTGCCTGCCTGTACGCCGCAACATGATCGTAACGGACGACGTGATCGAAAGCCCGCAGTCGATCGTGATCCCCGAGGCGGCCAACCGCGAAATATCGGCACAGGTCGTTCTGAAACGCATCCTTGAATCGTTATAGACCAGCATAATAGATAATGCAAAAGGCGGCTTAAAAGCCGCCTTTTGCATTATCTACGGAACAAAAAGATTACTTTCCCTGCGATTTGATGTATGCATCCGCCTTTTCGCGCATTTTCTTTTCGCGCGCGGCGGTGTCGGGATGCGACGAGAAAGCCTGCATAAGACCCAGTGTCGATCCCGAACTGCCGGATATCTCCTGCAGTTTCTTCATGGAGTTTGCCATTGCATATGGATCGAATCCATTCTTAACAGTAAACTGGAACCCGTACTCATCTGCGGCATTTTCCTGCTTTTGGGAATACTGCGCATTCGAAAGTGTCTCAGCGATATCTCCCAGCATCGAATCGCTCAACGTTCCTATGGTTCCACCCACTGCACCGACAGCTTCTCTCGCGGCTGAAGTAAGATAGGCATTCTTCACGGCGTCTTTCGTGTCCTGGTTCTTTACGTGGCCGATCTCGTGGCCGACTATCGCCATCAACTGATTATCGTCCATCACATCCATCAATCCTGAGTATACGCGCACGCTTCCGTCGCCCGACGCAAACGCATTCACATCATTGGTAATGTAGACTTTGAAATTCAGCTTAAGGCCGTCATAAGCAGCAAGGCCGCTCGTAAGCTTCGCCAGCCTCTGCGCATACGGCGAGGTCGATGGCGCGATCTGGTTCTCGGCATCATTGACCTCCATCGCCTGCCGGCACATTTCTACAATGTCGGCATCAGATATGGCAACGGCACTGGCAGCGGTAACACCGGCCTGAAGGGCTCTGCCCGAATCGATACTTTTAAGTGAGGAGCAGTTCCATCCGCACATTGCTACGGCTGCGCCCAAAAGATAAAAAATAGTTCTTTTCATGGTTTCTTGATTGATTTACCGGATTTATTCCGGACGAAAATACAATTATTTATGAAACCAACAAAAAAAAGCTGTCCCGGTTCCGGACAGCTTTTTTAAAATAGATCCGATTATCCCAGGAATCCCAGCAATATACCCGCCGCGACCGCACTGCCGATAACGCCTGCCACGTTTGGTCCCATTGCATGCATCAGCAGGTGATTCGTTTTGTCGTAATGCAATCCCATTTCCTGCGATACACGCGCAGCGGCCGGAACAGCCGACACCCCTGCGTTACCGATAAGCGGGTTGATTTTGTTACCATCTTTCAGGAACAGGTTGAGTATCTTGACGAACATTACGCCGCCGAATGTGGCCACGAAGAACGAGACTGCGCCCAATCCGAAAATCATCAGCGATTTCCATGTTATAAAAGTAGTTGCCTGCGTGGATGCGCCTACGGTAAGCCCGATAAGGATGGTTACGATATCGATTAGCGGCCCTCCTGCCGTAGTAGCGAGACGCTTCGTCACCCCACTCTCTTTCAGGAGATTACCCAGGAACAACATACCCAGTAGTGGCAAAGCCGACGGAACGATAAAACAAGTCAACAGGAAACCGATTATGGGGAATACTATTTTTTCGGTCTGCGACACCGGACGCGGCGGACGCATATGTATGAGGCGTTCTTTCCTGGTCGTCAGCAGTTTCATCACCGGTGGCTGAATCACAGGAACCAGCGCCATATACGAATAAGCCGCTATGGCCACCGCACCCATAAGATCAGGCGCCAGTTTGCTTGCAAGGAAAATCGCCGTAGGGCCGTCCGCTCCACCGATAATTCCGATAGCGCCGGCTTCAGCCCCGGTAAAGCCGAGCGCAAGAGCCAACATGTATGCACCGAAAATACCCAATTGTGCGGCGGCGCCTACCGTCATCAGCTTCGGGTTCGACAACAGCGACGAGAAGTCGGTCATGGCGCCGATACCAAGAAATATCAGCGGTGGATATAATCCTTTCAACACTCCGAAATATAGGTAGTTCAGCACCGAACCTTCTTCATAGATGCCGATGTCCAGCCCCGGAAAGAAAGGGATATTCCCCACGAGTATCCCGAAACCGATCGGCACTAGCAGCATCGGCTCCCATTTTTTGGCTATCCCAAGATAAATGAAGACCAGGCCGACGGCGATCATAGCCGCATGTCCCCACGTCGCGTTGTGGAAACCCGTGAATGTCCATAATGTTTGCAGGTTTTCGATGATGAACGAACCGAATCCGCTGCTTTCCAAGAATGTCAACATATCAGAGTCTGTTTGAATTTTATTGAATGAAGTTTAAGCAGACCCCAATTATTCTATCGTCAACAGCACATCGCTTTCGAGAACCGAGTCGCCCTGGCGTTTTTCTATTCTCTTTATCACTCCCGATTTGTGTGCATCGATGTTGTTTTCCATTTTCATGGCTTCGAGAATCATCAGCAACTGACCTTCTTTGACTGTTTCCCCTTCGCGAACCTTCACGTCGAGAATCACACCTGGAAGCGGACTTTTCAAAGGAGTAGCGGAACCGCCGCCCGACGGAGCCGCCTGAACGATTTTCGCAGGAGTGACCGCAGGAGCCGCTGAGTAGGTCGCAGGAGCTACCTGTACCGGTTTTGCAGGCTTTGGTTTCATGAGCGTATTGCTCTGCACTTCCACTTCGTATTTAGTGCCGTTTACCGAAACTTTGGCAACGCCGTTCTCCACGCTGTCTACGGCAACCTCATATTCGTTACCGTTGATTTTGAATTTATATTCTTTCATAAAAATCTAAAGATTTTTCTGTTCCTCCTTCGCACCTCGGCAATCAAGCCAGCTTGACTACTCTCGGTTTGTCGTCGGTTCATAACTGATTATTTTTTTGTTGGCATTGACGTGATACCGTGGATCTTGGAACTCCACGGCGAGTATACCCTGCTTGCGCGGTTAATGGTGATGACGGTTGATTCATTGATATGAAGGTTTTCCTGATACAGTTTGAGGGCCAGTGCGACAGCGGCAAGTTCTTCCTCGACCTTTTCAGATGCTTTTTTCCTTGAGGACGCTATTGTAATATCTTCTACCGGCTTGTCTTTGCGTTTTCCGAACCACATCATAAATATCCCGAAACCCTTGAGAACAAGAAACACAAGTATGAGAGCTGAGAACACCACAGACATGGCGATAATAGCCATAACCCCCCCCCATGAGTCCTGTTGGCGGAAAAGTTCATGTTTGGGAACACTGTCGAGCGTTTCATTGGTAGCGTTCGGCGTGGTTTTCGGAAGTTTCATTATCACAGGATCCGCCATAGCATCGGCCTTCATATACCCTATCGAAACGTCTGCGGCCTGCGCCGACGGAATTATGGGGAATTCATCTATAACGGTTTTGTTGTTAGCGTTATAGAATGTGATTTTCACTGCATCCTCGAGCGTGAAGTTGGTATAGAAGGTCCCTTTGGTTTCGGTTCCTTCGCAGAAGAACACAAGGTAGGTCTGCGCGCTCATCTGTGTAGCCGGATCTCCTTTGGGTATCATATAACGTACCTCCACCCCATTGGTTTTGGTCACGCCCAGATAACACGCACCCACGTTCACGGCCTCGTAGCCCGCGTTGAATAGCTCGATCCACGACGAACGGTGCCCGTAGTCGTCCATATAGTTGTCTTCGTTGATTACGAGGACTTCGTTTATACGAACATTACCGATGCCCTGCGCCGTGAGCGAAGCCACACCGAGTACCGCAGCAATGATTGCCAATAAAACTCTTTTCATCGCTACATCGGGATATTGGAATGTTTCTTGGCCGGATTGACGAGACGTTTCGTGGCGAGCGACTGCAGTGCCCGGATTACGCGGAAACGCGTGTTGCGCGGTTCGATAACATCGTCGATGTAGCCGTATTTGGCAGCCTGGTATGGGTTGGAGAACTTGTCCTGGTATTCTTTTTCCTTTTCGGCAATGAACCTGGCCTTTTCTTCGGGATTCTCAGCGAAGCTGGAGATTTCTTTCGCATAAAGCACTTCGACTGCACCGCTCGCACCCATAACTGCGATCTCAGCTGTCGGCCAAGCATAATTTACGTCGCCGCGTATATGCTTAGAAGACATCACGATGTATGCTCCGCCGTACGATTTACGCAGGGTGACGGTTACCTTGGGAACCGTGGCTTCGCAGTAAGCGAACAGCAGTTTCGCACCATGGGTGATTACACCGCCGTATTCCTGACCGGTACCCGGAAGGAATCCCGGAACGTCAACGAACGTGACTATGGGAATATTGAACGCGTCGCAGAAACGTACGAACCTTGCCGCCTTGCGGGAAGCGTTGATGTCGAGCACGCCGGCCATGTATTTGGGTTGGTTTGCTATGATGCCCACGCTCTGCCCGTTGAAACGCGCGAAGCAGGTGATGATATTCTTGGCGAAAGATTCGTGCGCTTCCAGAATCTCCCCGTTGTCAACCACCGCACGTATCACTTCGAACATGTCATACGGCTTGCTCGGACTATCGGGAATTATCTCGTTCAACGAATCTTCCAGACGATTGATCGAGTCGGTGCACACCGCCAGCGGAGCGTCTTCCATGTTATTCTGGGGCATGTAGCTGAGTAGTTTGCTGATCAACGCGAAACCTTCCTCTTCGGTTTCTACGGCAAAATGCGCGACGCCCGATTTTGCGGTGTGCATCGAGGCGCCGCCTAGTTGTTCCTGGGTAACATCTTCACCGGTAACGGTTTTGACGACCTTCGGACCCGTGAGGAACATATAGCTGGTGTGTTTCTTCATGATGATGAAGTCGGTGAGCGCCGGCGAGTAAACCGCGCCGCCTGCCGACGGGCCGAAGATGGCCGATATCTGCGGAATAACACCCGAAGCCATTACGTTGCGCTGGAAAATTTCAGCGTAACCTGCCAGAGCGTCGATACCTTCCTGGATACGTGCGCCGCCCGAGTCGTTGATGCCTATGCATGGAGCGCCTTGGCGCATGGCCATGTCCATCACCTTGCAGATCTTCTCCGACATGGTTTTCGAGAGCGATCCACCGAATACCGTGAAATCCTGCGCAAAAACATACACGAGGCGTCCGTCTATAGTGCCGTAGCCGGTAATGACGCCATCACCGAAGTAATGCTCCTTCTCCATTCCGAAGTTGGTACAGCGGTGGGTGACGAACATGTCGAACTCTTCGAAGCTTCCTTCGTCGAGCAACATATGTATCCTTTCACGCGCTGTGAATTTACCTTTGGCATGCTGCGAATCTATTCTCTTCTGACCGCCGCCGAGATGTGCTTTTTCGCGATATTCGATCAGTTGGCTGATCTTCTCCTGGATGTTGCTATTGCTCATAACTTCCTTTATATGATTTATTTCTCGCTCTTATCTTCGCAGAATTCGGTCAACACGCCTCCTGTCGACTTCGGATGGAGGAAAGCGATCGTAAGCCCTTCCGCTCCGCCGCGCGGGGTTTTGTCGATGAGCCGTACACCGTCTGCTTCAGCCTCGGCAAGAGCCTCCTCTATATTTTTAACAGCGAATGCTATGTGGTGAACACCTTCCCCCCTGTTCTCGATGAATTTGGCGATAGTGCTGTCATCGCTCATGGGTTCGAGAAGTTCGATTTTGGTCTGACCGACTTTAAAGAAGGCGGTCCGGACTTTCTGGTCGGGAACCTCTTCGACGCTGTAACATTTCAGACCCAGAACTTTTTCATAGTAGGGAATCGATTCTTCGAGGCTTTTAACGGCGATGCCGATATGCTCGATGTGCGAAATATTCATTTCTGTTTTTCTTTAAGGTAGTAATTTGAAGCCGGTTAAGGTCGTGTTACAAAAATAACACAATTTCGATGTCGCAAATATAGTGAAAGCCGAGAGATAAGCAAAAAAAAATTGCTTATCCGAGGCGCATCCTAATATTCTTTTATCATTAAACGAAAAGTCGTAAACTCTTTCGTAAATACCCGTTTATGCAAGCCATTTTTTCAACATTCTTTAAAAACATATATTTATGCGGGCCTTGCCATTCGGAATAAATTCGGAATAAATTCGTAATTTGCACGATCGGAACCGCGAACAAGACGAAACCGCTATGAAAATTTGAAATCCCCCCCATTATGAAAACAGCATATAACATCACCTTGCTCCTGGTTCTCGCCTGCCTTTTTGCAGGCGATGGCACTCTCTTGGCACAAAGCAGCAAAAAGAACTCCGCAAAGAGTTACGACATAGCCGCCTTCCTTTATCCCGCCTATGCGAGCGACGACCAGCGCCTGCTTCCCATATGGAATTACGGCATCGGAGAGTGGGAGACCATAATGAACATGCAGCAGCGCAATCCAGGCCATTACTGGAACCGCAAACCCCTTTGGGGTTATATAAACGAAGCGGACCCTTCGGTAATGTCGATGGAGATAAACGAGGCGACCAGGCACGGCGTAAACGTATTTATCTTCGACTGGTACTGGTACGACGGCCGACCTTTCATGGAGACCACCCTCGACAACGGTTTCCTGAAGGCGGAAAACGTGGGTAAAATGAAATTCTACCTCATGTGGGCCAATCACGACGCCACCAGTTTCTGGGACACCCGCGTAAACAAAACCGCACCGGACAACGTCATGTGGAGGGGCGACGTCGACCGGCAGGAGTTCGAAAAGATATGCAAGCGTAACATCGAGAAATATTTCAAACACCCTCAGTATTATAAAATCGACGGCAAACCGGTCTTCATGATCTATGATATACCCAAACTCATAGAGGGTCTGGGCGGCGTAGAAAACACCGCCGATGCGCTGAGGTGGTTCGTTGCGGAGACCAAAAAGGCCGGATTCCCGGGACTCGACCTGCAGTTGACCATGTGGCAGCCCAACCTCAATTACAGCGGCATCGATTCCGGCAAGACCACCGATCCCGGGAACGATTTCGTCAAAAAACTGGGTTTCACAAGCACCACCCACTACCAGTTCGCCCATTTCACGAACGTGAACAGGGATTACATGGAGATACTTGAGGATGTCAGGAAAGAGTGGGCACGCATCGACTCCGATTTCGACCTTACGTATTATCCTCACGTGAGCGTCGGCTGGGACAACAGCCCGAGGATGGTGGGCAGCGCTGCGGTTAAGAATAACACGCCGGATAATTTCGAAAAGGCGCTCCGCATGGCAAAGGAGTATGCCGACAGCCATCCCGGACAGGTTCCCCTGATCACGATCAACAGTTGGAACGAATGGACCGAAACGAGCTACCTGATGCCCTGCAACGTCTTCGGCTACGGCTATCTGCAGGCTATTGAGAACGTATTCGGCGGCATGGACCGGGACTCTTCGAATAAATAACTCCCAGACAGACATCAAAGCATAGAACATCTTCGGAGGCTCTTTTAAAACCGGAATCCGGCAACCCCGGCCGCATTCCTTAGCCGGCTGCGGCTTTTTATATCGGCGCAGGCGCCAACGTATGAATACGCCGGCCAACGGGTTCCAATCGGTGATTATTTGTAAACAAATAATTCATATCTTTGCCAATCGGAATAATGACTTCGGCGGCAAACATAAACGGGATCGACGTGCGGTACGAAACCACCGGCAAGGGGACGGATGTTGTTCTGCTCCATGGTTGGGGCTGCGACCACACTATATGGGAAGGCGTACAGCGCCATCTTGAGAAGGATTTCCGCGTCACCTCTATAGACCTGCCTGGTTTCGGCGGGAGTACCGAGCCTCCTGTATCCTGGGGTGTCGAAGAATACGTGGCCAGTCTCGAACTTTTTCTTGGGAAAGTGGGTATAACGGAGCCTGTTCTGTTCGGACATTCCCACGGAGGAAGGGTTTCTCTGCTTTATGCTTCGCGCAATCCGGTCCGCAAAATGGTCCTCGTGGACGCTGCAGGAGTCAAACCGCACCGCCCTCTGAAATATTACGCTAAGATCTACTCTTTCAAAGTGATGAGAAGGTTCGCGCCGGTGTTCCTCGGAAGAAGGAAAGCTGACGAAATAATCGAGAAACGGAGGAATAGCACAGGCTCGGCCGATTATAAGGCGGCTTCTCCCGTAATGCGCGCTACGCTGTCGAAGGTTGTGAACGAAGACATGCGCCGCATAATGCCGCAGATAAAAGCGCCAACATTGCTCGTTTGGGGATCAAACGACACGGCGACGCCGATGCGTGACGCAAATATCATGGAAAAACTGATAAAAGATTCGGGCCTTGTGGTTTTCGACGGAGCCGGACACTACAGTTTCCTGGAACGCCCGGCACAGTTCGCGGCGGTTATCGACAGTTTCCTCGCTGAAGACCGGCTACAGACGGTGCGAAACCAATAAAAATGTAATTCCGAACCGAGCGTCAGCGAGTGTAAGGAATCTACCTTATAAGAATAACGAACAATGGATATAACCGTTGAATTGGGTATAAAGATCGCTGCGGTCGTGCTCATCTGCTTCTACGCGACGATGAGGCTGCGCTACGAGCTGCAGATGATGCAGCAGAACTCCTACCGGCTGAGACGCTACTGGCGGTGGCTGAAGAGCGACATCGGCAATGTAATACGCATTACCGACCTCGTGATGATGGCCGTGTTGTTCTTTTTTCACGGCAACCGGTGGGAGATCTACGCTGTCGGCCTTGTGGGTGCATTGGCGCTTTATAAGAGTATCCGGGAGTTCCGCGTGAAGTACAAAAAACCCCTGGTTTTCACGGCGCGCGCCACGAGGCTTTTTCTGACCGGCATCGCGGTTATCCTGCTGGCTGTTTCGTTCGTGTGGTACAAGACGGAGACGGCTTATTGGGCGGTCTTCGCGGCAATGACCTGCACGGTACTGTCGCCTGTCACCATGAGCCTGTCGCTGATAATTCTGATGCCTTTCGAGCTTCTGATCAACCGCTGGTACTACAACGACGCACGGCGGATATTGCGCCGGATGCCCGGCCTCAAAATAATCGGCATAACTGGCAGTTACGGCAAGACCAGCACCAAACACTACCTCTACCGCATCCTGTCCGAGCGGTTCAACGTCGTGATGACCCCGGGCAGCTACAATACGACTTTAGGGGTGATACGCACCGTTCGCGAGCGCCTGAAACCCTACCATGAAATTTTCATCGTCGAGATGGGTGCAAAGCAACCGGGCGACATCGCCGAGATCTGCCGCCTGGTAAATCCTTCGATGGGAATTATCACTGCGGTGGGAGAACAACACCTCGAAAGTTTCAAAACCATAGAGAACGTGCAGCGCACGAAGTTCGAACTCATTGACGCTCTTCCGGCCGACGGTACGGCCATACTCAACGACGATTTCGAACAGATCGCCAACCGCCGGGTGACGAACGTGGCGAACGTTTTCCGCTACACTTCGGGCGGCTCGAAAGCCGATTACCGTGTTGTGGACGTGGTGTACGGCCGCAGCGAAACGACCTTTGCCATCGAGGGTCCGGATGGCAAAAGCGAGCCGTTCACCACGAAACTCGCCGGCATCCACAACCTGTCGAACATCCTTGCAGGATATATCGCCGGCAAGCGGCTGGGTATGACGGATGCCGAGATGCGCTACGCGATAAGCCAGATCGAACAGGTCGAACACCGCCTGAATATCAAGCATATCCCTGGAGGTATAACGGTCATCGACGATGCCTTCAACTCTAATCCGCACGGTTCGAAAATGGCTCTCGACGTCCTGGCTTCGTTTTCCGACGGTCAGCGAGTGGTAGTAACGCCGGGACTCGTGGAACTCGGTCCCAAACAATACGAATACAATCGCATTTTCGGTTCACAGATAGCCTCGTCTTGCGATTTGGCGATAGTCGTCGGGGCCTACAACCGCGACGCGATATTGGCTGGGCTTGCCGAAGGCGGCTTCGACGAGAGCAGAATATACGTGGCACGTGATTTCGCCGACGCTTCGCAGAAGGTACGCGAAACAGTAAAACCCGGCGACGTGGTACTGTATGAAAACGATTTACCTGACACATACAAATAAGATATGAAAACCAAAATAGGAGTATTTTTCGGCGGAAGAAGCGTAGAACACGAAATCTCGGTAATATCCGCGCTTCAGGCGATAGAAGCCCTGGATAAGGAAAAATACGAAGCGATACCCATATATATTACAAAACAGGGCCTTTGGTACACTGGCGCACAGCTTCTCGACAGCGCCAATTACCGCGACATGGCACGCCTTGTGAAACGTTCGACAGCTGTTTACATGCTTCCGGAGTTCGGCAACCATACTCTTTACAAAAAAGGCGGCTGTTTGGGTCCCAAGGCGGTTGCGCAGCTCGACATCGCGCTTCCGGTACTTCACGGCACCAATGGCGAGGACGGCACCATGCAGGGGCTTCTGGAGCTGACCGGCATACCTTACGCGGGATGCAACGTACTGGCTTCGGCAGTGGGGATGGACAAGATCGCGATGAAGATGATGCTCCGTGAGAGCGGCGTTCCGGTAATCGGCTACGTATGGTTCACCGACAAGCAGTGGAGTACCGAACGCGAAACGCTTACAGCGGAGATCGAGAAAAACATAGGCTACCCGGTCATCGTCAAACCGGCCAACCTCGGTTCGAGCGTCGGGATTTCGCGTGCAACCGACCGTGAAAGCCTTGTCCGCGCCGTTGGCAACGCTCAGCAGTATTCGTCACGCATCATCGTCGAAAAAATGATAGATCCACTGCGAGAGATCAACTGTTCGGTTCTGGGCACTGCCGATAGCCACAAGACTTCGGTCTGCGAGGAACCCCTGCGCAGCGGCGAGATACTCAGCTATGCCGATAAATACATGTCCGGTGGGAAGAGTTCCAAGGGCATGCAGAGCACCAAACGCCGCATTCCGGCCGATCTGCCCGAAAAAAAGACGGACGAGATACGCCGTCTTGCTTCGGAGACTTTCCGGGTACTGTCGTGCGACGGCGTTGCGAGGGTCGATTTCATCCTCGACGAAAAGGCGGACATGATCTACGTCAACGAGATAAATACCATCCCTGGATCGCTTTCGTTCTATCTCTGGGAAGCGACGGGCATACCGTTCTCCGAACTCATGGATACGCTGGTCAATCAGGCCCTGAAGCGTACACGAGAAAAGGAACAGAAGACGGTTAGCTACGACCAGAACATCTTCAGCATGGGCGGTGGCGGAAAAGGAGGCAACAAAGGCAAACTATAGTTTGCCTGACTCATCGACGGAGGCCCGTGTGTCAGCCGCAGGCTGGCGCAGATTAGGCCGACAGAGATAACTTTACAGGAAAGAAGTAGATAAGTAATTCCGCTTCTTCATTTCACGGCTGAAAGCCGTGTATAAAATCCCACTTTTCAAAAACCGGTCGCAAAGGCGACTCCGGTCGGGCAGAACCGGAATCCACTTCCATACCTTTCGAAGTGAGATCGGCCCCTGTCAAATCGTGGTGTACGCTGGCACTGCAGGCGCAGACTAAAACGGAAGTCCCCATGTGCGATACTCCGCCTTAGCTCAAGGTTAGCTTCGCTTTCCTTCTCGCGGCTCGGCAGAGTTTGTGCAAGCACATCCCTGCCCTCGCTTTTCGTCGGTTGCCGGCCAAAAGTGGAAAAAATGTATTTAATAAAAATACCTCAGAAAAATTCTGCGGTTTTTTTATGTCATTTCCTGACCAGCTCCCCCGGACTAACCTCCAATGCTTCGGCAATCCGGCACAAGGTCGAGAAATACATGCCTTTTGCAACACCCGACTCCATACGGCTAAGGTTCGTTCTGTCTATATTTGCGTAGTCTGCAAGGGCTTGTATAGACATTCCTTTAGCTTTCCTGAGTTCTGTTATCTTTTTCCTGAGATATTTCCATTCTTCGTCGTAGCCCATTGCCGTAGTTTTTTTACTACGCAAATATCCCTGAATTACTTCGCCTCTGCTGCTGTATTGCTACCACACATACAGGCATCCAAAATTGCTATAATTGCAAATGCGTTAAAAAGGCGCGTAAATGAAGAAATTAGCCGCGACAACTATTCTTTTACTAACTCACTTTACTCTTTTCGGACAGACGTTCGATACGGAATTTTATCCCCACGAGGAATTGAGCGAGCCGCAGACATTCGAAACCGATGACTATATCTTCTACACCCCGGCATGGAGTGCAGCCGATCCGTTCGGCGGTCTTTCTCGCTATCGTTTCGGGGCCGTACGCTACCGCGAACGCGGTTTAGACGACCGTTACCGCAAGGTTTATCTCGGCGGCATCGACCTCTCCGATAATATATCTTCATATCCGGACTACACGCTGATCTCTCTGCTCTGGAAGACCGGCCTTTCTCACAGCTACTCTCCCGCAATGGTTGCAGGGAACGTTCCGGCAGGCATAAGTTGGTCTGAGAACTACTCATTGAGGACACATACTGCGGACGAACTCTTTGTCGCGCTGCGAGCCTCCGACCGTTACGCCCGGGCCGGGATCGACTTTCGGCAAAATCACTTATGGAATCACGATTGGAGCCATTCACTCACCGTCACAGGACAGTACGGCGCCGACGGGCATATAGCTGGCATACGTTCCGACGAGGCAGGTGGCGCACTGTCACTCGCAAAGGAATGGCAAAGTGGCGCGAACCTTACGCTGTTCGGCGCCGGGAATATTTCCGAACGCGGACTTCGCAACGCAGCCACTCAGGAGGCTTTCACTCTGACGGGCGATAATCTTTATAACCCGACGTGGGGTTGGCAGGATGGCCGTGTGCGCAATTCGCGCCAGCGCAATGTCCGGCAATTTTTCACAGCGGCTGCGTTTGAAACTGCGCTGGGTCAAAACCGCACCCTGACGGCGACCGCTGCTTTCCGACGGAGCCACAACGGACAGACGCGCCTCGCATGGTACGACACTCATTCCCCAATGCCCGATTATTACCGCAAAATGCCGTCTTATTTTCCCAATTGGGCCGCCCAGGGGATCATAGCCGACGCATGGCGCGACGAAAACTCTTCAGTAACTCAGGTCAACTGGAATTCGCTATACTATAATAACACCTTATCGCAGGATGGGCAGGCGACATACATTCTCGAAGAACAGGTCGAGCTTTCGTCGGATATTCATCTTAATATCAGTCTCGACCGACAGTTTACAAAAGACCTGGCCGCTTCATACGGCATCCGTCTGCGCCGCGACCGCTCACGCCTTTTCAAGTTGGCCGACGACATGCTTGGGACGGATTACGTGATGAACATCGACCAATACGTTACCGACAATGAGGGGGATTACCACACCGGGCCGCGCAACGAAAACGATCTGCACAATCCTGGCAGGAAAGTGTGTGAAGGCAACCGGTTCGGCTACGACTACGCCCTGACGCGATGGAGTCCGTCGCTGTTCGGCATCGTGCGTTGGAACAGGCCGGGCTACGGCATCACAGCATCGATGTCGCTAACCTACATAAATATACAACGGAACGGATTCTACGAGAAGCAACTCTTCCCGGATGGCGCGTCATTCGGGAAGTCTGCCCCGGCACGTTTCACGACATACTCGCTAGGCGCTTCGGCATATTGGAACGTTTCCGTAAGACATCGGCTGTCTGTTTCGGCGCTTGCATCGACCGAGGCCCCGTTCACTGACAACGTTTTCATCTCGCCAGCACAGAACAACCATATAATCGCCTCGCCAGTCCCGGCGGGGATATACGGCGCGGAACTTTCGTGGTCATTCGCCGGAAAGAGTGCAGACCTGCGCATTACAGGCTACGTCAATACCTCGACGGACGAAACCGAAATACGCCGGTACTACGATGATCTTTCGTCTACATTCAGCAATATGGCGGTACGCGGCATAGACAAGCTCAACTACGGCATCGAGGCAGGAGCGGAGATCCGTTTCGTGCGCTGGCTTTCCATGACCTTTGGCGGCTCGCTGGGTGAATTCCGCTACAACTCCGAACCGACGGCGGCTGTCTTCGCCGACTCTGACAATTCGGTGATTTCGGAAGGCATCACTTGCTACATGAGCGGCCTGAAAACCGGGCCACCCCAAACAGTTGCTGCAGCAGCGCTTACATATTCCGACCGCAGGAATTGGCGTATTTCGCTTTCGGGCGAGTATATGGGCAACCGTTACACCGGCATTAATCCGCTCTACCACAGTTCCCGCGTCACAGGCATCAACTCTGCTCCGGAGATTATGAAGTTGTTCACTTCGCAGGAACGCCTGCCGGATGCCTTTACGCTCGGCGCCTCGGTTTCTAAAGGCTTCGTACTGAAGCGCGGTTACCTGCGCCTGGCGGCATCGGCGCGCAACTTGCTTTCATCTCAGATCATATACTCGGGTTACGAACAGATGCGCATCATGCGTTCGGGCAGCGGCATCAACCGCACACTGATACCTTTCCCATCGAAGTATCTCCGGTCATATCCGCTGACGTGGAATTTCACAGTAAGTTACAGATTATGAGGCGAACCGGACACATACTTATCATAGCGGCGCTGCTCGCGGGCTGCCGGGAATATTCCACACCCGGATTCCCGGACGAAACAGTATATACGGACATGGACATCGCAAATCTTCGCAGCTATTATCACGAACGCGCCGTGGTTTCCCGAGACGCAGTCATTGCAGGTCGCGTGATTTCGTCCGACAAGGCAGGCAATTTCTACAACACGTTCTTCATCGACGACGGTACCGGCGCGGTCGAGATCATGGCCGGAATGTCCGACCTTCACGCCACATATCATCCTGGACAGCGCGTCGTCGTCAGTATAAAAGGACTGGCAGTCGGATGGAACAACGGCGTCATTCAGGTGGGACTTCCCCCCGAGCCGGGCAACCGTTATGCGACAGGCTATTTCTACCATCCTGCCGTCATCCGGAAATATATCTCGGCCGAACGGGATATAGAGGCGGTGCTGCCTATGGAAACCGCCATAGGTGAATTAAATACCGATATGTGCGGCAGGCTGGTCCGTATCGGAGGGCTGACCATAGATGCAGCCTCCACCGCTGAGACATGGGCTTCCACACAACCTAAACCAACGACCGGCTATGTAAAGTTCCGTGATTCTCCGGCCGACTCCATAACGGTCATGACGAGCGGGTATGCATCGTTCGCCATGATGCCCGTCCCACGGGAAACGGTCGCCATGACCGGCATACTGTTTTACGGCAAAGGCGGAAGTTCGAAAGACCACTACTTACTGAAACTTCGTGATGAGAAAGACATTGATTATTAGCCTCTTTTTGCTGCTTGCTTCATGCCGGGCCAACAGCGTAATACCAGAGCCGGACAATAACAACGTGAATCTACCCGATCAGGAGACCATATCCATCGCTTTCCTTAAAACACTCTACAAGGGTGCACCTGTGCAGATAACCGGCGAATACCGGATATCGGGCACCGTTGTAAGCAGCGACGCGCAGGGAAATTTCTATAAGACTCTCGTCCTTGATGACGGGACTTCGGGCATCGAGGTCAGGCTCGACATGGAAGAGATATTCAAAATATTCAAAATCCACACTCGCGTATCTGTGCGTTGCAACGGTCTCTGGCTCGGCTCCTACGGCGGAACCCTGCAGTTGGGGGACAAGCCTTTCTGGGGTTACGAAACGCAGTATCTCTCGGAAACAATGACAGCCGAGCATCTACAATCCGACGACATGTTCCACGGCGAGATACTTCCTCGCAAACTCACTATCGCACAGATCGCACCAGTGCATATTTCGACTTTCGCGGAGTTAGGCGGGGTGCAGTTCATCGACGAAGAATTGATCTTAGGCTGGTCGGAAGAGGATGCCGACACAGACCGCCATATTGTAGATGCTGCGGGGGATACGTTGGTCGTCCGCACAAGCCATTACGCCGGTTTTGCACACTATATGCTCCCGAAAGGCAACGGGACCATCGAAGGTATTATCGGCTATTTCAATGGTACATACCAACTGGTCGTCTGCGACCGCCGGGCGGCCGAAATGGAAGATGAACGCCTCCAGACAAACTAATTCCGCATGAATTCGTCCACGAGGAACCGGAAGACGTTTTCGTCGTTTCCGAAGCGCCTGATCAGCTTATCCCATGTGCGGTCGCCGAATTCGAATTTATTTCCCGAACTGTCCCTGTAAGTCCATTTATTGAAGACATCTTTCCCGAGCGAAGCCGATTCGCCGCCGGAGCGGTATTCGAGCATCCCGTTGAGCGAGCGGCTTATCGACGTTTGCACTCCGCCCGATTTCTCATCGTAGGTTGGATTTCCGAAAATATCGGTACCCATTTCAACCTTGTTCCCGCGGTTGTCCTCGATTATGGTAGTGCCAAAAATATCCACCGAATATTTCTCACTGAAACCGCTCTCGGAACGGTGTTTTCGTATAAGATACCTGAAAATATCCATCTTCGCAGAATTATCCGAAAGCACCTTCGGGGCCTCCTGTTGCAGGTACTTTTTCTCAAAAACGATATTGTTATTCTGATTATCCGAGTAGGTCAGGTCATCGAAAATATTCTTTTTCAGTGTAGCGGTATAACCGTTGGATCTATAGACGAGATCGCCGAAGATATCGGTTTCGATATTCCCATGCTGGGCCGGCAAAGGGGCAACCAGCAACAACAACGCGATACATAAAAAACATTTTTTCATAACTCTATAAGGTTAAATTTTCAGGATACGGCGGGCATTTGCTGTGGTTATTTCCTCGACTTTTTCGGGTGTAGTCCCAAGTATCGCAGCCACAGCATCTCGGATATAAGTAAGGTACGAAGATTCGTTGCGTTTGCCTCGGAAAGGTACCGGAGTGAGCCATGGCGAGTCGGTTTCGAGTACGATGCGCTCCAGGTCCATCTGTGGAAGCATCTCACCCCAGCGGCTGTTTTTGTAGGTCACCGAGCCTCCGACCCCGAAGGCGAAATCCCCGGTCGCACAGATTCGCCTGTATTCTTCCATCGTACCGCTGAAAGCGTGCATGACGCCGTTGATACCCGTCTCTGCGTATTTTTCGAGCGTTGCGACCATCTCCGGCCACGCCTCGCGCGTGTGTATCACAAGCGGCAGGCCATAGCGAAGAGAAAGTTCTATCTGGCGTTCGAAAACCTCCGTCTGGTCGCCCAGGAAATTCTTGCTCCAATAGAGGTCCAACCCCACTTCTCCTATCGCATAGAACCGTTCGACGGGAGGTGCGGCCAGGTATTGCTCCACTATTTCGAGTTCGTGCGGCCAGTCGGGGTTGTCGTTCACCGAAGTGGGGTGCAGCCCCATCATAGGCAGACACAAGTCGGGATACGCGTTGCACAGGCGAATCAGCGCACCGTGGCTTTCCGAATCTATCGCTGGCGACATTATTTTATTAACACCAGCGTCTACTGCCCTCCGCAAAACATCCTCCCTGTCGGCATCGAACGCCGCATCGAACATATGGCTGTGCGTATCTATCATAGCTATCTCAATCCGATCTTTTCATACATCCCGCCGGGAAGGTTCCGTATCATTCCTGCAAATTCCAGTTCGACCAGAAGCGGCGCCAGTTCGGTGTGGGTAAGCGCTGTGACTTCGCAAAGTTTGTCTACTGAAATCTTATTCCCGCTTTCGAAACACCCTAAAAGCCCCTGCGCGTCAGTCGAAACAGATGTAGCTGCCTTAGCCGGTTTCTCCCCGACTTCAGGCACATAAAGGTCCCACATCAGGGCGCGTATGATATCCTCACCCGAGCAGACCATCTGCGCCTTATTGTTTTTAATAAGGCCGTTCGTCCCGAAAGCGACTTCATCCGTAGCGCGTCCTGGCACCGCCATCAACTGCCGGTTATACTGCATGGCAAAATTTCCGGTATGCAGCGAACCACTTTCCATATCGGCTTCTACGATCACCGTCCCTTCGCTCAGGCCTGCGATTATACGGTTGCGCGCCACGTAGAAATCTCCCGTCTGCTTGCTGTTCGAGTGGTATTCGGATACTATCGCGCCACCCCGGTCGATGATGTCGCGGGCTATGTCGGAGTGCTGCGATGGCGTCACGTCGGGCAGCGCATTCGCCACGACCGCGACCGTCGGCACGCCGTAGCGTATGGCCGCACGGTGGCAGTGTACGTCGACGCCGAAAGCAAGGCCGCTGACGATACAGAGACCCGGCACACGCTCGGCAAGCTGCCTCACAAGTTTGTCGCACATAACCTGCCCGTAATTCGATATCTTTCTCGTCCCTACCATCGACATATTCCTCAGTTTCAGCGCCTCGACATTTCCGCGGACGTATACGACGTGGGGATGGTAACCATCCATTTCACACATAAGGCCGGGATATTCAGGGTCTGTGGAAGCGATTGCAGTCAGTCCGTGCTTTGCAATATATTTCAACTCCTTTTCAGCCTGCCTGTGAAAATTCTTTCCAGATATCTGCACGGCCAATTGTTCGCGCAAACCGCCCCTGCGTTCGAGTTCAGCCGGACTCGCCGCATATACGGCACCGGCACTTCCGAAAATCTCAAGAAGCGCGGATACCGTTTTAGGCCCTACATTATTTTCGAGCGTAAGTGCAATGTCATCGATGGTCATATCACGAAGTTTATTTGTTGGAAAAGGTATGTATTCCTGTATCCCGTAATGTCTTCGACCATAAGTCCTCCATCGGGGTCAACCCCACGGACTATCCCCGTGAAACAACCTTCCAGTCCCGGTATCGAGAATGGGGCAGGCATATCCAGACGGTATATCTTTTCATGGTACCGCTCCATGAGGGTCTTCCTTTCTCCGCGCCCCAGCATCCCATACCACTCCATAAGCTTCCGGTAAAACCTATTCAGTACTTCATGCCGGTTATATTCCCGCCCGGTTTCCAATGCCATGGAGGTTGGATTCGGAAGCCACTCTTCGAATTCGGTCTGATTCACATTGATCCCTACCCCGACTCCACTGCGCGCCAACATCCCGTCTTTGATAGAATGGTCTATCAGCACGCCGGTTATTTTGCGGTCGCCGATGTATATGTCGTTAGTCCACTTTATGCGCGCATCGAGTCCGTATTCTGCAAAGGTGTCTACCAACGCCAAAGCTACAGCCTGCAGCAGCAGGAACTGTTCGGTGACTTTAAGGAACGAGGTGTCGAGCACTACGCTGAACATCAGGTTTTCTCCGGCTGCGCTGCTCCATTTGTTGCCGCGTTGCCCGCGCCCGGAGGTCTGGTATTCGGCCGCTACGACATCGCCGTGCACGTATTTCGGGTCGCGAGCCTCGTCTATCGTAGAGCCTATTTCGTTAAAGAAGAATACATTCTTCATTTTTCATTCTTCATTTTTTCATTCCGATGTTTCAGTTTATACCGAAACGTTGAAATCCCTCAATGCGTCGTTCAGCGATGTTTTCAGATCGGTGGACTCCCTGCGCCGTCCTATGATCAGCCCGCACGGAATGCCGTAGGTTCCCGCCGGATATTTCCTCTGATAAGTACCGGGGATCACTACCGCCCCCGCCGGAACGCGGCCCTTATACTCAACTGGTTCAGCGCCGGTCACGTCAATGATCTTCGTCGAACCTGTTATCACGACGTTAGCCCCGAGTACCGCTCCTTCGCAGACATGGACGCCCTCTACTATGATGCAGCGCGATCCGACAAAGCAGTTGTCCTCGATGATCACCGGCGCGGCCTGTATGGGTTCCAGCACGCCCCCGATACCGACACCGCCGGAAAGATGTACGCACCGGCCTATCTGGGCGCACGACCCAACCGTCACCCATGTGTCGACCATTGTACCCTCGCCCACATACGCGCCGATGTTGACATATGAGGGCATCATTATCGCCCCCGGGGCGAGGTACGATCCGTAGCGTGCCACAGCGGGAGGAACCACGCGAACCCCCATCTTTTCGAATCCGCGCTTAGTCTCTATTTTGTCGTAGAACTCCAGCCCGCCGGCTTCCATCGAATGCATTCCCTGGATAGGGAAATACATCACGACAGCCTTCTTCACCCATTCGTTTATCTGCCATTTGTGGCCTCCCAAAGGCTCTGCTGTCCGCAACAGCCCCTTATCGAGCATCTCGACCACATCCCGCACCGCCTGTCTGTATTTTCTCTGCTCCAGCAGAGTACGGTCATCCCACGCTTCTTCTATTGTTGTCTTTAAATCGTCCATGCTTGTTTTTTAACAAATTAGAGCCTGTCTAAGTTTTGTTAATGAAAAATATTATGAGGATTCTTAAGATGATTTTTTACGTAGGACGAGGCGCAATAGGGTTACATTGTAACGAGTCCGATGTAAAAAAGCGCTTAAAAAGACCATAAGAGATTTATCGAATAAAATTTAGACAGACTCTCAGTGCCCTGTTTTTCAGTGTAAAGTTACTATTTTCCATTTAAAAGGCATATAATTTCATCTATCTTTTATACTTTTGCCGAGAATCATAACTCCTATAAACAATGATTATGAAAAGGTTGATGAGTATCGCTTTGATGACCGCGCTATTGGCCGGATGCACAGGCAACACAGGAAAAAACAAGATAGCAATGTTACCCTATCCCGATACATACCGTTCGGACGTAGTTGAGAACTACCACGGTACCGAAGTGGCCGACCCTTACCGCTGGCTCGAAGATGCAAATTCGGCCGAAACCGCGGCTTGGGTGAAGGCGGAGAACGAGGTCACTTTCGACTATCTGTCGAAGATACCATACCGCGACGCCGTTAAACAGCGCCTTACGGAGTTGTGGAACTACCCGAAAACCGGTATTCCGGCGCAGGTAGGCGACTGGTACTTCATCTTCCGCAACGACGGGCTTCAAAACCAGAGCGTTTTGTACCGCCAGAAGGGTTTGGACGGAATTCCCGAGGTTTTCCTCGACCCGAACACTCTTTCCACCGACGGCACTGTGGCCTTGGGCGAGGTTTCATACTCGCGCAACAACAAATACATGGCCTATGCAGTCGCTGCAGCCGGATCGGACTGGGTTAAGATATATGTCAAAGATGTTGAAACCGGTAAAGATACCGGCGATACGATAGAATGGGTAAAGTTTTCGGGCGCGACTTGGGCGCCTGACTCCAAAGGCTTCTACTACAGCCGTTACGACGAACCGAAAACGGGCAATGAATATTCGGCTCAGAACCAGTACCAGCAGGTATTCTACCACACACTGGGCGAGCCTCAGTCCAAGGACGTACTTATTTACCGCGACGACACGCATCCGCTGCGCTATTTCCACGGCTACCCGAGCCACGACGGTAAATACCTGTTCGTCACCGGCTCGGAAGGTACGCACGGGACGGAACTTCTCTGCCGTGCAACGGGCGACAAAGAGTTCAAAGTACTGTTCCCGGGTTTCGAATACGATTACTCGGTAGTGTACGCCGAGGGCGATACCGCATGGATATACACCAACGACGGCGCACCCAACTACCGGCTGGCGAAGATAAACCTGGCAGATCCGGCCTCGGGACTCGTGGACGTGATAGCCGAAAATCCCGAAACCCTGCTTGAAGGGGTGTCGGAAGTCGGCGGATACCTGATGGCATCGTACCTCGAAAATGCGACGAACAAGGTGGCTCAGTACGGCATGGACGGCAAATTGGTCCGCAACGTCGAACTGTCGGCCCTCGGAACCGCAGCGGGATTCGGCGGACGCAAGGAAGCCACGGAAACTTTCTACACTCTTTCGACCTATACGGCTCCCACGACCATTTACCGTTACGACCTGGCAACGGGAGTATCGACCATGTTCGACCGTCCGGAAGTGAGCTTCAATCCCGACGATTTCACCACCGAGCAGGTGTTCTTCACCAGCAGGGACGGCACGAAAATCCCCATGTTCATCGTGCATAAGAAAGACATGAAACTGAACGGCAAGAACCCGACTTACCTTTATGGTTACGGCGGTTTCAATATAAGCATCACGCCCGGGTTCAGCCCCTCGCGCATCATGTTCATGGAGCAGGGCGGCATCGTCGTCGACGTCAACCTGCGCGGCGGCGGCGAATACGGCGAAAAATGGCACCAGGCCGGTATGCTTGCCAGCAAACAGAACGTGTTCGACGACTTCATTGCAGCAGCGGAGTGGTTGATCGCGAATAAATATACATCGCCCGGAAAACTGGCCATCGCGGGCGGTTCGAACGGAGGACTTTTGGTCGGCGCCTGCATGACCCAGCGTCCCGACCTCTATGCCGTGGCTCTTCCGGCCGTGGGCGTCATGGACATGCTCCGCTACCACACATTCACCGTCGGCTGGGGCTGGGCTGTGGAATACGGCAGCAGCGACAACGCCGAACAGTTCGCCTACATCTACAAATACTCGCCTCTGCACAACCTGCGTCCCGGCACATGCTATCCCGCGACCATGATAACCACCGCAGACCACGACGACCGCGTCGTTCCGGCCCATTCGTTCAAATTCGCGGCACAATTACAGTACAGCCAGTCGTGCGACAATCCGGTGCTCATCCGCATCGAGACCAACGCAGGCCACGGAGCCGGGAAACCCACCTCGAAACGCATCGAGGAAGCTGCCGACACCTATGCATTCATATTCCAAAACACTAATACACAGGTTAATTTCTAAATAACAGGGAACCTTATCTGAAATACCTTGGTTTACTCAGACCATCCACTGACTGTCGGGGAGGGTTTGGGAGGGGTGATCGAACATATCTTGGCTGCAAGCCGTGTTAATTTATTTTTAGATAAGGATTATAATTAATGTGCATCATGAAAAATAAATAATCTTTAATCCTTATACTAAAATAAATTAATGAAGGTTTTTAAATTTGGCGGCGCTTCTGTCCGTTCGGCCGAAGGCGTCCGCAATCTGAAATACATCGTGGAGGACGAAAAGGACGGCCTCTTCATCATAGTCTCGGCCATGGGCAAGACCACCAATGCCCTTGAAGTCGTCATCGACCATTTCATGGGCGGACGCAAGGACGAAGCGATACGCGAATTCGCCACCATCGAAGAGTACCACAACGGCATTATCGACGACCTTTTCGAAGGAGCGGGAATCCCTGCCGCAGTACAGCGCCTGTATGACGAAGCGCGCAGCCTGTTGAAAAATGAAAATCCAACCGAAGCCGAATTTGAGAAATGGTACGACGCCATTGTCAGCTACGGCGAGCTAATCTCCACAAGCATAATCTCGGAATACCTCGACAAGGCCGGTGTACCGAACAAATGGGTCGATATGCGCCGCTGCTTCATCACCGACTCGCGCTTCAAATACGCGAATGTGGACATCGAAACCTCCACCGTACTTTTGGGTAAGGAAGTTGCGGAATCCGACGTTAACGTATTCGTTGGCCAGGGCTTCATAGGAGCGACTATCGGCGGCGAAACGACGACACTGGGCCGCGAAGGCTCCGACTACTCGGCGGCGGTGACGGCTTCCATTCTCGACGCCGACTGCGTGGCTATCTGGAAGGATGTGATAGGTGTACTGAACGCCGACCCGAAAATTTTCCCTGAAAGCACTTTCATTCCCGAACTGACCTATCTCGACGCCATCGAACTTGCGTTCAGCGGAGCGCAAATTATTCACCCAAAAACGATCAAACCACTACAAAACAAGGACATACCTTTGTATGTGCGTCCCTTCGGCGACAAATTCGCATCTGGCAGCGTGATCAAGAACGAGATCTCAACACCCATCGACGTTCCCATCATGATACTGAAACGCAACCAGGTACTGATGTCGATCCGTCCGCAGGACTACTCGTTCGTGCTTGAAGAAAAACTGGGGATGATATTCGCTATCCTCGAAGAATATAACATCAAGGTCAACCTGGTACAGACTTCTGCGGTCAACATGAGCCTTTCCATAGACAAGACGCGCCGTCTCGATGAAGTGATCAAGGCTCTGGAAGACAACGGTTTCTATGTCAAGTACAACGACGGCATGGAACTGCTGACGATACGCGGCTATACTACGGCGTACCTCGAACGCTACAGCCGCGTAGAGGGCGTCTACCTTGCCCAGCGCACTCGAAAGATCCTGCGGTTGGTTCGCAAGGAGACGGTATAAAAAACATCAGGGCGTCCTTTGGACGCCCTGATGTTTTTGTCACTGGCTTATCTCTACGAGTTGTTCGCGATAAGCGGCCAGAATGCGCGATTTTGAAATGAAACCCAGATAGCGGTTGTTCTTGTCCACAACCGGGAGCATCCATGTCCCTGCATCGTCGAAACGAGCCAATACACTGTTGACCTGTTCATTGGGCAGGATACGATCAGGAGGCTGGATCATGTAGTTGGTGATGGGTGTACCGTATTTTTCGGGCATGAACATATCCTGCCGCAGATCGTCCAACTGTACGACACCCACTAGGCTGTTGTTTTCGTCCACGACAGGGAAAATATTGCGCCGTGCCTGGGAGATTATCTTCACGAGATCGCCGAGCGTATAGCTTTTATCGATCTTCAGGAAATCGGTCTCCATCAGCTTGTCGAGCTGCAGGAAAACAAACACCGACTGATCCTTGTTGTGCGTCAGCAATTCGCCGCGCTGGCGCAGCTGTTTGGTGTAGATCGAGTCCGGATCGAGGTAGTAGTCGATCACGAACGATATGGCCGCCACGATCATCAGCGGGATGAACAACCCGTAGCCGTTCGACAGTTCGGCGATGAGGAATATCGAGGTCAGCGGAGCCTTCATCACACCCGTCATCACCCCGGCCATCCCCACGAGTGTAAACGAAATGAGAGGCAGATCCATCCCGAACAAGTAATTGCAGAAAAAAGCGATGCTCGCCCCGGTGAACGCCCCCACGAAAAGCGACGGCGCGAACGTACCTCCGACACCTCCCGCTGCATTGGTGGTGGCCATTGCAACGACCTTGAAAAACAATATCGCCAGCAGATATATGATTATCACCCAGGGAATCGCACGGTACTGATAGAAAAGCGAATTTTCGAACAGAGTGTCCATCCGTCCGTGCATCAGTTCGCCGAACGACTCGTATCCTTCGCCGTACAGCGGCGGGAACAGGAACAGCAGCACCCCGAGAATCACTCCTCCGATGAGCCATTTGTACCAAATCTTATTGAATCGCCGGAAGAACCTCGCCATTGCCGAATTGACAGACGTGAAATAATACGAAACCAGCCCGCAGGCCACCCCCAATGCTATATACATGGGTATATTCCCGATCTTGAAAACTTCGGGCACGTTTACGGCGATTATGGGGTCGAACCCGCGCAGTGCGAATGCGAGCGTGGTACCTGAAATCGTAGCGATCAGCAGCGGTATAATCGACACTGCTGTCATCTCGAACATCAGGATCTCCAGGACGAATATCAAACCGGCGATAGGCGCTTTGAAAATGGCTGCGATAGCCGCACCTGCGCCACACCCCAACAACAACGTGGTCTGTTTGTAGTTCAACCGCGCCAAACGGCCGACATTCGACCCGATTGCCGCACCCGTCAACACAATGGGGGCCTCGGGACCGACAGATCCGCCGAATCCGATTGTTGTCGCACCGCCCACTATCGACGTCCACATATTATGCGGCTTGATGCGCGAATTTTTCTTCGACATGGCATACAACACGCGCGTCACCCCCTCTGAGATCTCGTCTTTGACAATGTATTTTACGAACAGAGAAACAATGATAATGCCTATTGCAGGATAGACAAGATAAAGAAAGCTGGCCGATTCGACGTTGAACCAACTGGTCAACGCCCATTTGATGCCGTGCAGCAACAACTCGAACACATATGTCCCAAGTCCCGCAAGCAAGCCCACGATGCATGCCAATACCATCATCATCTGACGGTCGGTAAGACGCCTCGTCAGATTCAGGAACTTCAGGTACCAGCGTTCATATATCTTCCCTTTATACATCGTCAATAATGGAACGTAAATCCGCTGCTTTTCCGGTTCAGAATTTGTGTATTCCCATTATCTCCCGCATTTCTGCGAGAGTCTTCATCGAGCTTTCCCGGGCTTTCTCGGCCCCTTCGCCTGTTACGCGGCGCAAATATGCTTCATCGGCCTTTATCTCCTCTATGCGCTCACGAATGGGAGCGACCACCTTAATAATATCTTCTGCAAGCTGTTTTTTCAGATCGCCGTAACGTATTTCACAGCGGTTGTAGGCGTCGGTAAAGTGTTGCACTGTGTCGGGCGGCGAAACCAGTTTCAGCAGCGTGAACAGGTTCTGTACAGCCTCGGACATGGGCGCGCCCGGCTCAGCGGGACCCGAATCGCTCACAGCGCGCATCACTTTTTTGCGGATCACTTCGTCGGGATCCGAAATGTACAGTCCGTTGCCTTCGCTCTTGCCCATCTTGCCGCTGCCGTCGAGTCCGGGAACTTTCACGAGTTCCGTGCCGAAATTATAGGCCTGCGGTTCCGGGAAGTACTCCACCTTGTAGAACGAATTGAAGCGGCGGGCGTAGAGGCGGGTCATTTCCAGATGCTGTTCCTGGTCCTTGCCAACGGGAACTTTGTCGGCACGGTGTTGCAGGATATCTGCGGCCATCAGGACCGGATAGGTCAGAAGGCCCGCGTTGACGTTCTGCGGCTGTAGGCGTATCTTGTCTTTGAATGAAGCGGTTCGTTCCAGTTCACCCACATAGGCGTGCATCGATAGCAGCAGCGAAAGTTCGGCCACCTGCGGAACGTCGCTCTGCACGTATATTGTCGCCGCGTCGGGATCAAGCCCCGCGGCAAGGTACTCCGAAAGCACATTTTTCACGTTCCCGTGGAGTATTGCCGGGTCGGGATGCGTGGTCAGCGAGTGGTAATCGGCTATAAAGAAGAAGCACCTGGCTTCGTGCTGCATTTTTATAAAATTGCGCAATGCCCCGAAATAGTTTCCGAGGTGGAGTTGTCCTGTGGAGCGTATGCCGCTTAAAACTGTTTCCATTATGAGATCTAAATATTTGCAACCGCAAAGATACCCACATAATAATGAATAATGAATAATGAAAGACTAAAAATAGTTTCAAAACCGTTGGTTTTATGCCTTTATCGTGATTCATGATTCATAATTCATGATTTATATTCGTACCTTTGCTTCTCAACCATAGACAGAATGAACACGTACTGGAAGCTTCTGCGGTTCGGTAAACCGCTCGAAAAATATGCCATACCCTATTTTTTCTACACGATTACCTATGCCTTTTTCAACACTCTGACGATGGTGTTGATGGCGCCGGTCATCACCATACTTTTCAGCGACGGCGAAAAGGCAGCGCCCGTTACGGAACTTCCGGCGTTCAGTTTCAGCCCCGACTACATGCAGGATCTTTTGATGTATTTGATATACAAGGTCTACGGCTTTGACTACAAGGTAACCACCGTTATAATCTTCGTTGCGGTCCTGGTCGTCGTAAGTTCCCTTTTGGGCAATCTTTTCCGGTACCTCGGGCAGTACACGGTCGAGAACCTGCGCATAAACTCCATACGCAACATGCGCAACCGCATGTACGACAAGATCATGTCTCTGAATGTAGGTTATTTCAGCAACGAACGCAAGGGGGATATTATTTCAAAATTTTCGTCCGATGCCCAGATAGTCCAGCAGACAATCGCCAGTACGCTCCAGGTGATTTTCCGCGAGCCGTTCCTCGTCGCGATGTCCCTTTTCTGGATGATCAACATGTCGTGGAAGCTCACGATATTCGCGATCGCCGTGATTCCCATAGTCGGTTTCGTCATAAGCTTTGTAGTCAAAAGGCTTCGCAAACCGGCCCGCACGGCACAGAACGAGTTAGGACAGATGGTCAGTCAGTTGGACGAGTCGCTTTCCGGTATCAAGATAATCAAAAGCTATAACGCCGAAGAGTATTCGACGAACAAATACCGCGGCATGAACAACACCTACTCACGTATTTCGCGTTGGATGGCACGGCGCCAGCAGATGGCCTCGCCGATGAGCGAATTTCTGGGGATAGCGGGTGTCGCCTTGATGATGGTATTCGGCGCTACGCTGGTGTTCAACGGCGAAATGACAGGCGGCAGTTTCATAGTTTTCGTGGCTATTTTCTCTCAGCTTGTCCGCCCGGTCAAGGCGTTTGCAGACGGTTTTTCCAATATCAACCACGGCATCGCTGCGGGCGAGCGCATTTTTGGTATCCTGGACAGCAAAAGCGATATCACCGACAAACCCGGTGCAGAAACGCTCACCGTGTTCCGTGACGGGATAGAGTTTCGCGATGTGCATTTCAGCTACGAGGAACGCGAAATAATCAAGGGTGTGAGCTTCAAGATAAAGAAAGGCGAAACTGTGGCGTTGGTAGGTCCGTCCGGCGGCGGCAAATCAACACTGTCCGACCTTGTACCGCGTTTTTACGATCCGCAGCAGGGAGCAGTCCTGATCGACGGCCGCGATATCAGGGATTACCGTATGGAAAGCATACGCTCGCATCTGGGGATGGTGGCTCAGGAAACGGTGCTTTTCAACGACACGATCGCCAACAACATCCGTCTGGGCGTTCCCGACGCGAACATGGAGGATGTGATGCGCGCGGCAAAGGTCGCCAACGCCCACGATTTCATCATGGAAACCGAGGCCGGGTACGAAACCACTATAGGCGACAGGGGAATGAAGCTCTCGGGAGGGCAGCGCCAGAGGATCAGTATCGCACGCGCCGTGCTGAAGAATCCTGACATACTGATACTGGACGAGGCAACTTCAGCACTCGACACAGAGAGCGAAAAACTGGTCCAGGATGCCCTCAATTCACTTCTCGCAGGCCGCACATCGCTTGTTATCGCCCACCGTCTCAGCACGATACATAACGCCGACCGAATCATTGTCATCGACCAGGGACGAATCGTCGAACAGGGGCGCCACGATGAGCTGATGGCTCTCCACGGTGTGTACGCACGCCTGATAGAAATGCAGCAAGTGGCAGCGGTTGCAACAAACGAAAGCGTATGATTAACCGGTTACGCGAAAGTTGAAATATAGCCATCGTTACAAACAAGTTTATAACAGCACGCGGTTATTGGATTTACCTACCTGATCCTATTCCGGTTATATACCGTAAAAACCAAGTTTTTCGCTCCGATGGAATGCTTATTGCTGTTCAGAAGCGAAAAACTTGTTGTCATGAAAAACACGATCACCATCGAAGCGTTCATCGCCGCCTCGCCCGCGCAGGTTTGGCAAAGCCTTACCATGCCCGAACATATCACGAAATGGAACCATGCTTCGGACAACTGGGCCTCACCCCGGGCCGAAAACGACCTGCGGCCGGCCGGGCGGTTCAATTACCGCATGGAATCCCTCGACAGCAAGGATGGATTCGATTTTTCGGGGATATTCAGCCGGGTCGTTCCGGGCAGGCATCTCGATTACACGCTTAATGACGGCCGCAAAGTGACTACGACGCTCAGCCCCGAAGCCGGAGGTACGAAGGTCATCGAAACGTTCGAGGCAGACGACGTGTACTCTCCAGAGCAGCAGCGCCAGGGATGGCAGGCCATTCTCGACAACCTGAAAAAGCACGCCGAATCGCTGAAGTGACCTGACGGACTGTTTCACCGGCAGGCAGATGTTTACGAACCAGGGAACATCGGCTCTGAATAAGGTTGACATAGTTGATGTACATTTCGAAGTGATCGTACTCGCCGTAGTGCAACCGCCCATCTTCAAGCCTCCCGCTGCCGCAAACCAGACTCGCGTTGATCATTGCTGCGACACATTGATCCGGTGCGT
>JAVBRB010000016.1:0-22963 GCA_031548515.1 Rikenellaceae bacterium
ACGCACCCGTCCGCCGGTCGCCACCATAAGTACCGAAATACTTATTATGCTGCCCCTCGACTTGCATGTGTTAGGCCTGCCGCTAGCGTTCATCCTGAGCCAGGATCAAACTCTCCATTGTATAAAATTTTTTGAATGTTATTAGAGTCCTGACTACTTAGTTATCCTTTTTTAGGAATTGAATAAACTTTAACTACAATTTTTCTGTTTCTCTCAGTATACCAGTAAATCAAAGAACCGTTTTTATTTTCCCCTTGTCTTCGGATCGTCCGATTTCTTTTGAAACCGGACCCGAAATTTCAGGCGGAAAAGGAATGCAAAGTTACGTACAAATTTTTGAATCCTCAAAACTTTTTGGCAAGAACTTTGCATTTTATTCCGAAATTAACTCGGGAAGTTCGTTCCTTCATTTTTTACGCCTCTCCGGACTCCGTTTCGACGGTCCCGGACTGTTCGTTTATTTCGGTTTAGCGGGTGCAAATGTAGCCACTTTTTTCTTTCCTGCAAGCGATGCCTGATTTTTTTTCAGGAAAAATTTCATACCCGATTTTCATACCTTTATAATAATAAAAAACTTGCATTACAGGTGGTTTTTTATAGTTTTGTAAAACACAAAACCAAAAATGCCATGCTCTTCCAAAAATTAAGGAAAATCGGACTGCTCCCACGGATAATTATAGCTATCGCGCTCGGGATCGCCTGTGGATTCTTCTTTCCGGAATGGCTGTCGAGGGTGTTTGCAACTTTCAACACCCTGTTCTCGGGTTTCCTCGGCTTTATCGTGCCGCTGCTGATAGTGGGACTGATCGCGCCCGGCATCGCCGAACTCGGGCACGGCGCCGGAAAACTACTGCTGATAACCGTGGCGTTGGCCTACGCGTTCACCCTCTTCTCGGGATTTTTCACATGGGGCGTCTGCAACCTGGCCCTGCCGCCTCTGCTGGAAGGGACCTCTCTCACTACGGCAGGAGGCGGGGCTACCGCGACAGCCCCGTACTTTTCGATACCGATACCGGCGCTGTTCGACGTTATGGGCGCTCTGGTGTTGGCGTTCGTGCTGGGCTTGGGGATGGCTTTCATAAAAAGCGACGCGCTCCGCAGCGTAATGGCCGAATTCCGTGAAATAATCATGATGGTCATAAGCAAAGTGATAATCCCGCTGCTGCCGCTATATATTTTCGGCATATTCCTCGGCATCGCCACATCGGGGCAGGCCGGGAGTATCATGGGCGTATTCATGAAACTGATAATCCTGATATTCATAATCACCGCAATGGTCCTCATAATCCAGTTCACGATTGCGGGTGCCGTCGCAAAAAAGAACCCGTTCCGGATGCTCGGCAATATGATGACAGCATACGTCACCGCCCTCGGCACGCAATCGTCGGCGGCGACGATACCCGTCACCCTGCAACAGACGCTGAAAAACGGCATCAAACCACAGATCGCAGACTTCGTCATCCCTCTCTGCGCCACGATACACCTTTCCGGCAGCACCATGAAGATCACTGCCTGCGCTCTCGCCGTAATGATGTTGCAGGGAATGCCCACGGACCCCGTTGTATTCACCGGGTTCATTTTTATGCTGGGAATCACCATGGTTGCCGCGCCAGGAGTGCCCGGAGGGGCTATCATGGCGGCGCTGGGGATATTGCAGTCGATACTCGGATTCGACGAGACCGCCTGCGGAGTGATGATAGCGCTCTACATCGCTATGGACAGTTTTGGGACGGCAGCAAATGTCACCGGTGACGGGGCCATCGCGGCAATCATAAACAAAATCGCCAAATAGACGGCCTGCGACAAGAAAAAAGAGACCGGAGAATAGCGCAGGCCGCACGAAAAAACATTAACTTTGCCGAGACCTCCCTTCAATATGACAATTCGGATCTTATGAAACATATCCTGCTTACAGCCCTTTCCGCCATGGTTTTTTGTGCCGGCGCGGCACAGACATACGAGATCCCCCTGTGGCCGGACGGTCCTGCAGAAAGTAACGGAATAACGGTTGCGGAAGTGCGTTACGACGACTGGAGCGTGACCAACGTTTCGGAAGCCGTGTTGTACGTATGGCCGGCCGAAGGGGAAAATACAGGTGTGGCAGTGCTCATCTGTCCCGGCGGAGGTTACTCGGGACAAGCCGCCGGACACGAAGGAAAACAGTTCGCGGAATGGCTCGCCGCAAACGGGATTACCGCAGCCGTACTGAAATACCGCCTGCCCAACGGACACTCCGAAATACCGGTAACCGATGCCCGCCAGGCTATGAAAGAATTGCGGAATATGGCACAGGACTGGGAAATAGACAGGATAGGAGTCATGGGGTTCTCTGCCGGAGGACACCTCGCATCCACACTGCTTACCCGCAGCGATAAGGATTCGAGGCCGGATTTCGGAATCCTATTCTATCCGGTCATAACGATGAAAGAGGCTACCCACGGAGGTTCGCGCAAAAATCTGCTCGGAGAAAATCCGTCGCAGGAAATAATAGAACTCTATTCCAACGAGCTGCAGGTAACGCCGGAGACTCCGCCTACACTATTATTTTTCAGCGAGGACGACACGGTGGTGCCTCCCGTGAACGGACAAATGTTCGTCGAAGCGCTGGAGAAAAACGGCGTGCGCAATACACTGGTGCTCTATCCCGAAGGAGGACACGGCTGGGGGTTCCACAGTTCTTTCGACTATCACGAACAGATGAAATCCGAGGTGTCGGAGTGGATCGGAAAACAGTAAAATTGCTTACCTTTACGCCCTCAACTTTCCCGAATGATGAACTACACAGAGCTGAATATCCCCGTCAGGGACGCTTTCGAATCCGAAATGCTGGTCGCCGAACTGGCCGAGCTGCCTTTCGACAGCTTCCAGGAAGAGGAAACCATGCTCAAGGCATACATTCCTGCCGGAAAACTTGCCGACAACAAGGAAAAGGCCGACGCGATCCTGGCCCAGCGGGGCATTACGGGACAGCGCTATATAGAGATAGAAACTCAGAACTGGAACGCAGTGTGGGAATCGCAGTTCGACCCGGTCGACGTAGGAGGCAAACTCGTAATACGCGCGCCTTTCCATGCACCGTGCTGCGACGGCCGTCCGGAAATCGTCATCATGCCAAAAATGTCGTTCGGGACCGGGCACCACGCCACAACATACCTGATGAGCGCCGAAATGGCAGACCACGATTTTGAAGGCAAAACCGTACTCGACATGGGCAGCGGCACAGGCGTCCTGGCAATTCTTGCCGCAAAAATGGGCGCAGCGGTCGTCGATGCGGTCGACATAGACGAATGGGCATACAACAACTCCATCGAGAACATCGAACTTAACGGGGTCACAAGCAGGGTGCATCCGGTTATGGGCGATGTCGGCGCCATCCGCGGAAAGAAATACGACGTCGCGTTGGCAAACATCAACCGCAACATACTGTTGGCCGACATGCCCGCATACGTCGAAACGCTCGGACCGGGCGGAGAACTGATAGTGAGCGGAATACTGGAACGCGACGTCGAAGACATCAGCCGCCGTGCCGTGGAACTCGGCATGTGCCCGTCGGGACAACGCCTGAGAGACGGATGGGCCGTGCTGGCCTTCAGATTCAAAAAGTAGAAACGGAGGCGAAAAAATACATGCAGCTATATCCGGTCATAATTACCTCTCCCGCCTTATCCTGCGTGCAGATGTGCGGCATTGTCGAGGCACCCGGCCAGTGATTGTCAATTCGCGATTATGTATAATTACTCGATAATAATTCCGCATAAGAATATTCCGGAACTGTTGGAAAGGTGTCTCGCGTCGATACCCCAAAGGGACGACGTGCAGGTGATCGTCGTGGACGACGCCAGCGACCCGAAAATCGTCGATTTCGCACGTTTTCCCGGGATGAACCGCCCGCATACCGAAATAATTTTCCATAAAAACCCCATCGGAGGACCCGGAGGCGCAGGGCTGGCGCGCAACGTGGGAATGGAGGTCGCGGAAGGACGCTGGCTGGTCTTCGCCGACGCAGACGACTTCTTCCACACCTCCGTGAACGAAATGTTCGACAGGTACGCCGGGGCAGAAGCCGACATCGTCTTCTTCAGGCACGACAGCGTCGACTCCGCCACAGGAGAACAGGTAAGGATCAACACCTCCAGGAACCGCTATCTCGAAGAATTCGAGCATACCGCGGACGAAACCAGGATACGGTACATGATATGGGTGCCATGGGCTAAATTCATACACCGCTCTTTCGTCTCCGCAAACGCGATATGCTTCGATGAAGTACGCTTTTCGAACAATCTGATGTTCTCGGTAAGGACCGGGCACCATGCCGCCAAGATCATCTCAGACCGAACCGTCATATACTGCAATACCCGCCGCGAAGGAGGACTCACGCGCGAAGGACGCAACGACTGGGAAGCAATGTCGCAAAGATTCGATGTGGATTACCGTGCGGCGAAATACATCGCTGCCGCCGGGAAAGGGAGGCTTTTCGACCGCGTGACGGCCGACCGCTGGAAAAACCTCTCGCGCCTCGACCGCAAAAAAGCCCGGAAACTGCTGCCAAGGTTGCGCGAAGTATGCTCTGCGGCGCAGGTTCGCAGAGTTCGTTTCGAAGTGGCTGTCGAACGGGCCGTGAAGCCTTTCGGCGGACCCATGCACAAGAAACGGAGGGTGCAGGAACCAAGCTGAAAACAGAGCGGGCGACACAGCGCCGGAACAGCTTTTCAGGACACTGTTTTCCCAACAAAACCACATCGCGGCAGATTCGGGTAATTTATTGCCCAAGCTACTCGAGCGATTCATCCTGCGTGCTGCTAAACAGTACTGACAGGACTCCGCCGGCGATTGTTTTGCAAAGCAAAATAATTGCGTACCTTTGATCGTGTAAAAAAATGAAGGCGACGGGCGGGATGCTCCCGGATGTCTGCCGGTTTGCGATATAAAACTGTAAAAAGATGAAAATAGCGATTGTCGGGACGGGATACGTGGGATTGGTGTCTGGAGCCTGTTTTGCTGAAATGGGCGTAGATGTGACATGCATCGACATAGACAGCTGCAAGGTCGAACGGCTGCGGCAGGGGGAAATCCCCATCTACGAACCAGGACTCGAAGAGATAGTGACCCGAAACCATGACGCAGGAAGGCTCCGCTTCCTGACCGATATCGCCACCGTTATAGACGATGTGGAGATCGTTTTCATAGCCGTGGGGACACCTCCCGGAGAAGATGGAAGCGCCGACCTGAGCCACGTTCTCGCAGTGGCGCGGCGCATCGGGCAAACTGTGCGGAAACCGCTGCTGATCGTCACAAAAAGTACCGTTCCCGTGGGGACGTCCGACAAAGTGCGAGCAACAGTAGCCTCGGAACTCGCCGCAAGGGGTGCCGACGTCGTTTTCGACGTGGCCTCGAACCCGGAATTCCTGAAGGAAGGCAACGCCGTAGCGGATTTCATGAGTCCCGACAGGGTGGTCGTGGGCGTCGACTCCGAAATGGCGCGGAAACTGATGGACCGCCTGTACAAGCCGTTCCTGATAAACAGCTACCGCATTATCTTCACCGACATTCGTTCGGCCGAAATGATAAAATACGCGGCCAACGCCATGCTCGCCACGCGAATCTCGTTCATGAACGACGTGGCGAACCTGTGCGAACTTGTCGGTGCGGACGTCAATATGGTGCGCAAAGGAATAGGTTCCGACGCGCGTATCGGCAGCAAATTCCTGTACCCTGGACTCGGATACGGGGGATCGTGTTTTCCGAAAGACGTGAAGGCGCTGATACGCACAGCCGTCGAAAACGGATACCGCATGGAGATACTCGAAGCGGTGGAAAACGTGAACTGCCGCCAGAAAAGCATACTCAACCGCAAGATAGAGACGAGGTTCGGAAGCGACCTCAGTGGAAAGAGATTCGCACTGTGGGGACTGGCGTTCAAGCCCGAAACCGACGACGTGAGGGAGTCTCCGGCTATAGTCGTAGCGAAAAACCTGGCGGAAGCAGGAGCCGAAGTCCGTGCATACGATCCCGTGGCCATGGAGACTGCAAAAGCGGTTCTCGGCGACCTGATAACATACTGCGACTCGATATACGGGGCTGCGAAAGACGCCGATGCGCTGATACTTGCAACCGAATGGAAGGAGTTCCGCATGCCGAACTGGGACATGCTGTCCGCCGCCATGAAAGGCCGTATAATATTCGACGGGCGCAATATCTACGACCGCACGGAACTCGTCGACAAGGGATTCGAATACCACGGGATCGGACTGGGTTGAATGAAAAGCGGCAAACCAAAAACTGATAACTCATAAACTCATGAAAGGAATAGTACTCGCGGGAGGCGTCGGAACAAGGCTCTGGCCCATCACGAAAGGGGTTTCAAAACAATTGCTGCCGGTCTACGACAAGCCGATGATCTACTACCCCATCTCGGCGCTGATGCTGGCCGGGATACGTGAGATACTAGTCATATCGACGCCGCAGGACCTGCCGGGCTACCAGCGCCTGCTGGGCGACGGCAGCGACATCGGGATGCGGTTCGAATATGCCGCCCAGCCATCACCCGAAGGCATCGCACAGGCGTTCCTCATCGGCGGCGAATTCATCCGCGGCAATGCGGTGTGCCTTGCACTGGGCGACAATATATTCTACGGGCAGGGGTTCTCCGGAATGCTTCGCGATGCGGTCGAAAGGGCCGAAAAAGAGGAGCGTGCGACGATCTTCGCATACGGCGTGAACGACCCGCAGCGTTTTGGCGTAGTCGAACTCGATGCGGACGGAAAACCGGTCGCAATAGTCGAGAAGCCTGAAAATCCTAAATCCAATTATGCTGTCGTAGGGTTGTATTTTTACCCGGATGGTGTCGAGGACGTGACTATAGGCGTGAAGCCGTCGCCCCGCGGAGAACTCGAAATAACCAGTGTAAACGAAGAATATATCCGCCGCGGGCAAATGGACGTTCAGATACTGGGGCGCGGTTTCGCATGGCTCGACACAGGAACACACGACTCGCTTAGCAACGCATCGACCTTCGTCGAAACCATAGAAAAACGGCAGGGCCTTAAAATAGCCTCGTTGGAAGAGATTGCATGGCGCAAAGGATGGATCACGGACGACGACATGCGCCGCCTGGCCGAACCGCTCGCATGCAACCAGTACGGGCAATATCTGCTGAAATTGATAGAGCAATGAAAGTCTCCAGAACTGCACTCGAAGGGGTGATTATCGTGGAGCCGGACGTTTTCTACGACCGACGGGGATCTTTCAGCGAAACGTTCTCGGAAAGACGCTTCGCCGAACTTGTCGCACCGGTAAAATTTGTGCAGGACAACGAATCGTATTCCGTCCGCGGAGTTATCCGAGGGCTGCATTTCCAAAAAGAGCCTCACGCTCAGGCCAAACTTGTACGTGCGGTTTCAGGACGCATTCTCGACGTAGCGGTGGATATGCGCCGGTCGTCGTCCACGTTCGGACAATGGGCAGCCATCGAACTATCGGATGAAAACGGGCGCCAATTCTTTATACCCAAGGGTTTTGCGCACGGTTTCAGCGTGTTGGGGGACAGTGCGGTTGTAGCGTACAAATGCGACAGTTATTATGCTCCGGAATGTGACGGAGGGGTATTGTGGAACGATCCGGCGCTGGGAATAGACTGGGGCATAGATCAATCTGCCGCGATAGTTTCAAACAAGGACGCCGCGCTGCCTGGGTTTGCCGAAGCGTATAAATTCGAATAAAATCATGAAAAACATACTGATAACAGGAGGAGCCGGATTCATAGGGTCGCACGTGGTGAGGCTTTTCGTGGAGAGGCATCCGCAATACAACATCGTCTGCCTCGACAAATTGACATACGCGGGCAATCTTGCGAATCTGGCGGGACTTGAAGAAAAGCCGAATTACAGTTTTGTACGGGGCGATATCTGCGACTCAGGCCTGCTGGCGCGGCTGTTCGACGAGCGCAGCATAGACGGCGTGATACACCTTGCCGCCGAAAGCCACGTCGACCGCAGCATAGGTTCGCCCGCCACTTTTGCGGCGACAAACGTCATGGGCACGCTGGCGCTTCTGGAAGCCGCACGGGCGCACTGGCACGGGAATTACGAAGGGAAGCGTTTCTACCAGATATCGACAGATGAAGTGTTCGGCTCGCTCGGAGCGGAAGGTAAATTCACCGAAGAAACGCACTACGATCCGCATTCGCCGTACTCGGCAAGCAAGGCGGCTGCGGATCATTTTGTGAGGGCCTGGCACGACACATACGGGATGCCTGCCGTCATCTCGAACTGCACGAACAATTACGGTCCATACCAATTCCCGGAGAAGCTGATACCACTGATGATCAATAACATCATTGAGCGCAGGCCGCTGCCAGTATACGGCAACGGCAGCAACGTGCGCGACTGGATCTACGTAGGTGACCACACTGAAGCCATAAACACGATATTCCATAAGGGCATTCCCGGGGAAACCTATCTCGCTGGGGGAGGAAACGAGATGAGCAACATCGACCTTGTGAGAATGCTCATAAGGATTACGGACAATGCGCTCGGGAGGGTGGAAGGAGAAAGCGACGCTCTCGTATCTTTCGTAGGCGACCGTGCCGGACACGATTTCCGCTACGCGGTCGATATATCGAAAATAGAGCGTGAACTCGGCTGGAAGCCCCGAACCGGTTTCGCAGAGGGACTGAGGCGCACCGTCGAATGGTATATTGGCAATCCCGAATGGCTGAGAGGCGTTACAAGCGGCGAATACCGGAACTATTACGAAAAAATGTACGCCGGACGGTAACTCCGACCGTGACTTTTTCAAAAAGTGGAGACTCACTGAGAGTCTCCACTTTTTAGTTGTGTTCCTTAACCGGCAGTTATTCGATTACAGACATCGCTTCCATCAGCATGCAGCCTGTAAGATGCGGGGTAAGGCCCACGCCCGACGACGAGACTACAGGATTATGCCAGCTTCCGCCGTAAAGCATATATTCTTTGTTGATACCTTCGTCATACATTACGTTTGCAAGGCGGGTAAGGTAATCCTTGAATTTCACCATAGTCTTCCGGTCGAGATCCTTTTCGTTGATGAGTTTAACGAAATAGCGGAAGAATATGCCATGGAACAGGCCGCCGTCGCCGCCGGTAGCATCGCTCAGTACGCCTCCTTCATTGGTTGACATTTTATCGATAACGTAATTGGCCGCATTGACGGCTTCCGCAAGGTATTGCTTCTCGCCCGTGATCCCATATAGCTCGACTGCCGCACCTATGAACGTACCCGAATTATAGGTATAGACCGCACGGCTTATATTTCCGCGTGAGTTCATGTTGTCGCGGACGGCACCGCTTTCAGGGTCGTACAGGTTATCCCTAAGCCATGCGTAAATCTTCCTGGCCTCGGTCAGGTACTCTTCCCTGGGCTTCCCGCCTTTGATCCCGGCTGAATCGTACAGGTTGTAGATACGTGCCGCAATGATGGCAGCCGGACCGTTGGAGCAGGCGTTTTTCGTCTTTTCCACATCCGTTTTCCACGTTATGCCACCATACCACGGAGCTTCGTTATCGGGGCCCCACGTCGTCCATATCCAGTCGTTGTATATCTGTTTGCCTCTTGTGAAGTACTCCTCATTCCGGGCCGTTTCGTACATCCGAAGCTGCGCGAGCACCATCCATTCCATGTCGTCAACATAAGGGTTCCACCATGGACGGCGGGCATTGCCCGCAAAATTGAACCTGGGCGCACCTTTCCACCACAGGGGATACAGGTCGAAGTAGTCCTGATTGCCGGTACGCATATAGGCGTCGACGATAATATCCATAGCATGGGCCTGCGGCCAATAATGAGCTGTGGTCATATCGGCCATATCGCTTTTGTAATTGAAGTAATACCTGTTGGGATAGCCCTCGAAGCTGGCTCCCCAGAAATGTTTGACAAGGGCGCGGCTCATTCCTTCCGCTGCCTGTTTCCAGAATTCACGATCCCTTCCGTTCTGCCCGGCCACCCACGACGGAATGCACAGCAAAACTGCGAAAACAAACAGTAAGATCTTTTTCATATAGTCCATAAAGGTTTAGTATGCTATCCAGTTAAAATTTTATAAAATTAAGCTTTTTTTTTAAAAGGCCGTTATCATAATAAAAAAAGGGCCTGCTTAAGACCCTTCCGACATATAGATATATGTAAATGATACTATCTTACAAATTTTTCCTTATATTTGATAAGCTGCTTTTTCAGCGCCTCTACACTCTCATCGACCGCCTCCTCGAAGCTGTGGCCGCGCGATTCGGCCACCAAATCCTCTCCCGGAACGGCGAGTGTTATCGTCACCACCTTGTTCCCCATTTCATGGTCTTTGTCCACCTTCATGATAACATCCGAAGATACTATCCTATCGGAAAACTTGTCTAGTTTCGACAATTTGTTTTCAACGAAATCGACCAAACGCTTGTCTGCATCGAACTTTACGGATTGAATCTGCACGTTCATAATTACTTGTCTTTAAAATTTATATATTGCCCCTTAAGGCCTCTGCCTTGTTTTTGTTACCTCCGTCGGCTTTTCCCGCACCAGCGCTGAAGCGCTGACATACGGACCTCCGTCGGTGATTATTTTACTTCGTAAAACAATTGAATCTGCACGTTCATAATTACTTGTCTTTAAAATTTATATATTACCCCCCCCCTGCTGACAGGGGGTTGGTTCAGTTTTGTTATCCGGCAGTTCCCCCGGCGGCGGATAGTTACTTTCCTTATTGCCTCCTCATTTAATCCGCCTCGCCCGGGAGGACATTTTCACTGTTCGCTTATCACACCCCTCGGGTGCGCACCTTCGTAGGCCTTTTTCAGACGGGCGATGCTATTGTGGGTGTAAACCTGGGTCGAAGCCAGCGAAGCATGCCCCAGAAGCTCCTGAATTTCGCGCATGTCGGCCCCGTTATCAAGCAGATGCGTCGCGAAAGTGTGCCTCAGAACGTGCGGACTGCGCTTTCCATGCACCCCCATCTTCTCCAACTCATCCCTCACCGTCCTGTAAACCCAACTCCTAGAAACAGGCCTTCCCTTGTCCGTTAAAAATAACAGCTTTTTGCCGGACTTCCAAATATTTGGCGAAGTAATTTCATCCACGTACCGCCTTAAAATCCCGGACATTAATTCCGGCAGTGGAACCATCCTTTGCCTGTCTCCCTTCCCATGGACTTTCAAAGAACAGAAGTCGGCTGAAATATCTTCGACACATATACCCGTGAGTTCTGCAAGTCTTATGCCGCAGGAGTAGAACAACAATAAAACAAGCGCATTCCGGCGCTCCAAGGCGTCTTCGGACACGCTTTGCCGGATAAGATAATCCGTAATTCCGTCCATTTTCGTTTCGGGTATCCACACCGGAAGCCGTTTCGGTGTTTTCAACGTGTGAATTTTCAGAAACGGATTATTATCGATGACCCCTGTCGCACGGAGCCAACGGAAGAAGGACCGTAGCGACGATATTTCACGATTGACCGATGCCGGGGAAAGTTTCAGGGACTCGGACAGGTATATTATCCAGCCGCGTATGTCGTCGGCCGTCACAAGCGCAGGACGGAAATCATCCCTGGATACACCGAGGTAATCGACAAACCTCTGGATATCATGACGGTAGTTGCGGACCGTGAGTTCCGAATAGCGCCTTTCGGCAAGCAGATATGTGGCGAATGCCTCTAACATTCAATATATGGCAGATTCCTCACTCCCCCGTTCGGAATGACATTATTTCGCAGGCACCATTGTGCCCATTTCTCCAATGAGGCCTCTTACAACGACCGAGGCGCAGGCGCAGCCGAACACCGCCGGCATATATGAAACGGTGCCGACGTTCGATTTCTTGTTCGTCTCCTCGCATAAAACCATCGCCCCTTCGCGGATCGGTTCGGGCGAGAAAACGGCCGAAAAACCGGTATGGATGCCCCATTTGTGAAGCCGCTTGCGGAGCATATGCGCCAGCGGGCAGTGGTGCGAGTTGCGTATGTCCTTTATCTCCACTTTTGTAGGATCGGTCTTGGCCCCTGCACCCATAGAACTGACCAGTGGGATGCCGCGGTCCAAAGCGCCTTTTATCAGCGCCGCCTTGGGCGAAAGGGTATCTATCGCGTCCACAACGAAGTCAAACTCCGCGCTGTCGAGCAGTTCCCAGGTCAGGTCGTCGCGGATGTACCGGTTAACGACAGTAAGCTCGATTTCGGGATTTATGTCGCGCAGGCGGTCGGCAAGCACTTCGGCCTTCTGACGGCCTACAGTGGAATGGAGCGCCACCAGCTGGCGGTTAATGTTGCTCGGAGCGACCTCGTCGGCGTCGGCTATCGTCATGCGTCCCACGCCCGCACGGGCTATCATCTCGGCGGCATAAGCACCCACCCCGCCAAGCCCCACCACGAGGATGTTCGCGTTCCGTATCGTATCGAGTTTATCTTTCCCGAACAGTAGTTCGGTGCGTTCGAGCCAGCCGGGTGTCATGCTCCGAAAATCCTTATATAATTATTATAAATCTCTCGTTTGATTTCAGTTTGGCCCATCCCCTTAATTATCGCCGCGCGACTGTAAATCTCCGCGATGGGAATACCGCTGTCGTCGGTTTCGAAAAACAGGTTGGGAAGGGGTATCGAATTCATCGCCTCGACGGTTTTAGGCGATAAGAGGCTCCGCTCCCCGAATGAAAGGTAATATCCCGCCTCCACGGCCCGGACCGCCTGCTGCCGCGATCCCGTGAATCCGTGGAATATCACCGCGCAGAGGGTGAACTCAGCCAATATTTTCATCATGGGTTCGAACGCCCGGACGCAATGCAGGACGACGGGAAGGTTCCGCTCACGTGCGATCTTCAACTGCGCTTCTAAAACCTCTGTTTGGAACCGGCGCAGGACAGGACGGCTGTAGTCGAGGCCGATCTCCCCGATGGCGCTGACGGATGCCGTCTCAATCTCCTTCAGTGCAATTTCCACATCAATCTGTCCGACCTGCCAGGGATGTATGCCTATAGAACATGGCGGCACGGGAAGACCGGTTGCTCCGGCCATTGCCGAAACCAATTCGATGCCCTCTCCGGTACGCCCGTGGGTGTGTATGTTTACAAAAGGATACTCCATTAGTTGTAAAAGGCAGATCCATCGCCGTTACGCTTCCCTCGGGAGGACGCTTTTGCGGCGCTCCGCCAATTCATGAAACAAAGATAACAAAAACCGTGCATTCAGGCACATCCGCGGGCATCGCAAAAAATTTATCAAAAAAACTTCTCTGAAATTTTAGTTTATTTTATAAACTTATTTATATTTGCATCATATTTATAAACACAAACTAAAAACCATAAAACATTACAGACATGAAAAAGATGGTTAAAACAATGCTTATTGCCACTGCTGCAATAATCCTAAGTGGAATTCCGGCCGACTGCATGGCGCAGGCAGACACACTGAGGGTGAAAATAACCGGCATCAAAACTTTCACGGGGAAAATCATGGTCGCCGGCGGCGACTACGGCAAACCGATGGAAATGGCCAGCGCAATGGTTGAGGCAGACGCGGAAACGGTGGAATGTGTAATCAGCGGCGACATCGCGCCCGGAACGAAACTCTATATTTTCCACGACGCAAACAACAATTTCCAACTCGACATGACTAACGACGGAGTCCCGACCGAAGGTTGTTACAGCGGAACGATCGAACCCGACAAAAACGGCGTTCAGATGGTTGAACTGAAGTATTATATTTGGGCGGAACCCGTACCAGTAAAAGAATAACCAATAGTAAACATCTCTAATTTTTAGCCATGGAAGACAAACATCTGTCGACGCAGGAGAGCATCGACCTGATCGCAAAAATGATCGAGAACACCCGCCGCAATTTCAACGACAAAGGAGGCGCCATGTTCCTTATCTGGGGCTACACCACGATAGCCGTCACCGCTGCTGTTTCGGCGGCATTCTGGTTCACCCGAAACAACGCCGTTATGTGGCTCTGGTGGGCATTACCCGTTATCGGCAGCATTTTCACGGCGCTCCACTTCAGGAAACACAAAAGGCCCGTCACGACACACCTCGACAAAGCGGTGGGTTACGTGTGGATAGTTTTCGGAGCGGCAACGCTGGCCTGTTCGGTATTCTCTTTTGCATCGGCAGCATTTGCAGGAGAGCCGCTCATCAACATCCTCTTCACGGTCGGACTGCTGATGGGAATGGCAACAGCGGTTACAGGCCTTATGATAAAATTCAGGCCGGTGGTCATAGGGGGATTCCTGGGGATGGCTCTCTCTTTTGCAATCCCCTGGTTTCCGAACATGTGGCAATTTGTCATTTTCGCGGGCATATTCTTAGTCGCGCAAGTCATTCCGGGACATATGCTCAACCGCGACTGCAAAAAAGAGGCGGCAGGAGAGGAGGCAGCCTATGTTCAGGGAACTTGATCCGCTGCTGCACTCCGAGCTGAGGCTGGCCGTGATATCGATCCTGGTCGGGGTAGAAAGCGCTGACTTCACATTCATAAAAGAGCAGACAGGCGCGACGGCCGGAAACCTGAGCGTGCAGTTGGACAAGCTCTCGACCGCAGGATACATCGGGGTCGAAAAGACCTTCCGCGGAAAGATGCCGCGCACCGTTTGCCGAATAACGCCGAAAGGCTCGGAAGCGTTCGCCAGCTATGTCGAAACGCTGAAAGAGTATCTGAAACTGTGAAGACGGAGGCTACACCTCGATCTCCGGCACCATCCAGAATATGCCTGACGAAGCCGAAAGCTACACCCTGAAAGCGATTGTGTATGGCGATGAGGACGACTTGGTCGTCGCCACGTGCGATGTGGCTGCCAACGGACGCTTCTCGCTGCAGCTTCCCGCTACGGTGGCCGACGCCTATCTCGAAAATGCCGGGTCTAATATCCCCGATGGCATCGAAATAAGTGATCCCAATGCCCAAATAGGTATGCTGTGGCTTGAGTTGTATGCCGACGGCGAGTACATGGAGGACTTAACGTATGCTTCGTTTTCGGTTGCACTGCCAGAAATCTCCATATCGATAGCGACACCCGTCTACAGCACATCGAATTTCAAGATGACCGGCAGCGGGGTTACCGACATGTTTGATTTCGACGATGTCGAAATGTCCATGGACATGCGTTTTGTGAAGGGTTGGAACTGGATGGTACCATCCGTAAACGGTAACATTTCGTCCATGACATTTACTGGCTCCAGCGCCACGAAACTTCCAGGCGGGATGTTGTGGTATCTCGAAGGGGACTTTGGCGACCTTCTCGGCCGTTAATGAAATTCCGCCGTGTGAGAAAATGCTCCCTCGATGAGGGAGCATTTTCCTTTGAAATTACATATCATATGGACTTTCTTAACTACTTTTTGATGGCAAAAAGTAGCAAAAACCACCCCATGCACCAAAAAGCTACTGCGGTTTGTCTAAAATGGTACAATCTTGAGCTGCGCACATGATTGAAAGCCATTTTAGCCTTCTCCTACGTTTAACGCTTTTTGCTAAATGGGGCGCCGCACAATCTGACGATTGTGTAAAAACAATTTGTCGCAAGCGTTCCGGCCGTTTTGCGGTCAGAATGGTGGGAAGACAACAAAAAAAGAGTGCCCGGATGTTCCGGACACTCAACCCTAAAAGTCGTTTAAAAAGAGTGGGGTTTAGGCGGACGAGGAAGAGAAAGCGGAACCGACGCTCGAAGCAAGAGCAGAGATTGTTTACAAGCTATGCCTTGCAAGGAGGAGGAAAGCGAAGCTAGTTTACTGACGTAAATGAGCATTTCTCTGACGAAGTCCAACGACAAAGCCACCTTTTGAAACGGCTTTTATTCGTCTTTGTCCTCCGCTTCGTAAGCTTTCAGCAGTTTGTCCTGTACGTCGGCGGGAACCTGTTCATAGGCCTGGAATTTCATGGTGTAGGTAGCGCGGCCGCTCGTCAGCGACGAAAGCGTGGTCGAATAGCGGTAAAGTTCGGCCAGGGGCACGCTAGCAGTCAGGCGGTCGAAACCCTTGTCGGAACTCATGCCCTGAATCATTGCGCGGCGATTCTGAAGGTCGCTCATCACGTCGCCCATTTTGTCGCTCGGAACCAGCACCTCGACGGTGTAGATCGGCTCCATGATCTTCGGCCCCGCGTTCTTGAACGCCTCTTTGAAAGCGTTGCGGCCGGCGAGTTTGAACGAGATCTCGTTCGAATCGACCGGGTGCATCTTGCCGTCGTAGATCACCACGCGGATGTCGCGTGCATAGGAACCCGTCAGAGGACCTTCTTCCATCTTCTCCATAATACCCTTCAGGATAGCCGGGATGAAGCGCGCGTCGATGGCGCCGCCGACGATAGAGTTATAGACCTGCAGTTTGCCGCCCCACTCCATTTCGTACTCTTCCTTACCCTTGAGGCTCACGGCGATCTCCTTGCCGCCTATCTTGTACTTGGCCGGTTCCTCCATGCCTTCGGTGTAGGGTTCTATGACGATATGTACCTCGCCGAACTGTCCCGCGCCGCCAGACTGCTTCTTATGGCGGTAATCGGCCTGCGCGATCTTCGTGATGGTTTCGCGGTACGGAATCCTGGGTGCAAAATACTCTATATCCATCTTGTTCTCGGTGGCGAGGCGGTATTTCAGGATATTGAGGTGATGTTCGCCCTGCCCCTGTATAATGGTCTGTTTCAATTCCTTCGAATACCCGACAAGAATGGTCGGATCTTCGTATTTAGCCTTATTGAGCAGTTCTCCCAGTTTTTCGTCCTCGCCTGTTTTGACAGCTTTGACGGCCGCACGGTAGCGAGGTTCGGGGAACACCATCGGCTCGATAGCGACCTGGGCATTCGGAGCCGAAAGGGTGTCGTTGGTCTTGGTGCCTTTCAGTTTGACGGTACAACCGATATCGCCGGCCGACATTTCGGTTACTTTCACGCGGTTCTTACCCGCCACTGCAAATATCTGAGAAATTTTTTCCTTGTTGCCGTTGCGTGAATTCACAAGTTCCATGCCTTCAGAGACCTTGCCGCGGATCACACGGAAATAGCTGATCTCGCCCAGGTGCGACTCGATCTGGCTTTTGAAAACAAATATAGCAGTGGGACCCGACGGATCGGCCGGGACGTCGTTGCCCTTGGTATCCTTGAGCGGAGCAGCGGACGAAGGGTCAGGAGCCACGTTGATGATGAACTCCATCAGGCGCTTGGTACCGATATCCTTTTTGCCGGACGCACAGAAAATTGGCATCACGTCGCGTTTGGCGATGCCTTTTTTAAGGCCTGAGCGGATGTCGTCCTGGGTGAGCGTACCTTTTTCGAAATATAGTTCCATCAGCGCCTCGTCGTTCTCAGCAGCCGCTTCTACCAGTTCCTGGTTCAGGGCAGTCGCCTGCTCCATCTGGTCTGCCGGAATATCCAGCTCCTCGCGCGTGCCGTTGTCGTCCTTGAAACGGTACATCTTCATCATCAGCACGTCGATGAACGCGTTGAAACCTGGACCCGGATTGACGGGATATTGCACGAGCACGGGTTTGATATGGGAAGCCGCACGGATGCTCTCGATGGTGGTGTCCCACGCGGCCTTTTCATGGTCGAGCTGGTTGACAACGCCAATGAGCGGTTTGCCAAGAGTGTCGGAATAGCGCGTCTGTATCTCGCTGCCCGCCTCGAAGCCGTTCTGCGCGTTGAACAGCATCACCCCGACGTCGGCAACCTTGAAACCAGAGAAAAGCCCGCCGCAGAAATCGTCAGAACCGGGGACGTCGATGATATTCAGCTTGCGGTTCATGAATTCGGTGTAGAGGATCGTGGAATAGATCGAACGCTTGTACTCGTGTTCGAGTTCCGTGTTGTCCGAAAGCGTGTTCTCGCCCTCGATACTACCCCTGCGGTCGATGACCTTACCCTCAAAGGCCATCGCTTCGGCAAGGGTAGTTTTCCCGGAGCCAGGCGCCCCGATCAGGACTATGTCCCGGATTTCTTTAGTTTCGTAGTTTTTCATGGTCAAGCAGTATTTTAGATTTGAATTTCTTAGGCTCGCGCACCACAGAAAAAGCGCAACGCCGATAAAGATAAAGAATTATTCTCATATCCGTATCCCGATTCGCCGTTATCTTCAGAAAAATATTTATATGTCGGGAAACAAAAAAGGGGAAACCGGATTTCGTTTTCCCCTTTCGGCCGCCTGTCCGAATTCTTACAGCGACATAAGCCTTATTGGAGGAAAGGTAATAACATGCGGATTTTCGCCGGAAGCATAACTCAAACGGAAAGTAAATGTGTAATCATCATCTACAACGTCAGCCTTTGTAAATCTCGCTGTCATATAATACGTTCTGTTGCCTTCGAAAAACAACACATCTTTGGATTCTCCGTTATTTAACATCTTTGTCCATTCATTTATGGTCCACCATTCGTCGGGTGGGTAATAAAAACCACCGATAACGCCCGATAGCAGTTCTTCTCCAGAAGCAATACCGCCCACAGACTTATCGCAAACCAAAGATATGTTTACGATTTTGTCCAACAAACCATTGTTTACAGCAACAGGATCTGCATATGCATAAACTGAAGGGAAAAAATTATTTACATTCGATGCATATACAGCCTCTGCCATAGACAAATCAAATTTCACTGCACCCTCAGGTGAGCATGAGAAACCGTTTGATTTGCGGAAACTTCACCATTCCCATCATACAAAACCACCCGCAGGTTATCCATCTCAGTATGCACATACTTGTAAGTATGCTTGTCAACCATGCCGCACATACTCAGCAGAACTGCCGCCAGGAAGCCTATTACCAATATTAACATAGCTTTTTTCATAGTCTCCGGATTTATCAAAACAAAGTTAATTGGTCGACATAAAGATAAAAACACTTGCGAATTCCGCAACGCCCACAACCATTTTTCCTATTAATAAGATGTTATGAAACATTTAGTCCGCGGGACAAATCGCGCCATCTGCGCCGGATTTCTTTTTAACAGAATTTTAAGCCGTTATTCAAAAAATAAACGCTATCTTTGTTGGCTGAAAACAAATGATTCCCCCGGAACGGCTCTCTTTAAAAACCGACTAAACCCTGTTTACGGAAATGAAAACAAGAAACCTCCTTCTCTTGCTCTGCGCCGCAGCGACTGCCGCAGCATGTTCCTCCGAGAAAAACGTCAAACTGATGAGCTACAACGTCAACAACTGCTTTGGAATGGACAGCGTAACAAACTGCCAGAGAGTGGCAGACATAATCCTTGCCGAATCACCCGACGTCGTCGCCCTGCAGGAACTCGACAGCATGACCACCAGATTCCCCGCATACGTACTCGGCGAACTGGCTGCAGCCACCTCGATGAATGCCGTTTACGGTCCTTCAGCCGATATCGAAGGTGGTAAAACAGGTGTCGGGATCCTGTCGAAGGAAGAGCCTGTGGCTGTCCGTACAGTCCAACTGCCAGGAAGCGGGGACGGGAATGTGGTACTGATCGCCGAATTCAAAAAATTCTGCTTCGGATGCGTCACGATGTCCCGCTCGCACGCAGACCAGATAGCCTCCGTAGCCATTGTCAAGGAGGAAGCCGCAAAAGCCGGCAAACCGTTCTTCTTTGGAGGATCGCTCAACGCGAGGTTCGGTTCGCAAACCATCAGCAGCCTGGCGAAAGACTTCACCGCCCTGACCAACATCTCTGCCAGGACTTACCCGGCAGACCAGCCAATCGCTCTGGTAGACTACCTGTTCATGTACAACCGCAACCTCAAACATTTCGAAATCGACAATGTGGCGGTGCTGAACGAACCGGTCGCATCGGATCACAGGCCGGCAGTCGCCAACGTCAGTTTCAGGTAGAGTGAAAGATATATACATGAAAAAGCCTCCATCAGGAGGCTTTTGTCATTCATGATGGTAAGGTTCGTTATTCAGGATCGAGAATGCCCTGTAGAGCTGCTCGGCGAAGATCGCGCGTACTATCTGATGGGAAAACGTCATGCGGGAAAGAGATACCGCATCGTTGGCCCGGGCATAGACATCCTTCGAAAAGCCGTATGGGCCGCCTATCACAAAGCACAGCCGCCGCACTCCGCTGTTCATACGCTTCTGAATCCACGCAGCGAACTCCATCGAACTGTAAGGCGCACCCTTGTCATCCAGAAGCACTACGAAATCATCCGGCGCAAATTGTTTCAACAACATTTCGCCTTCGGTCCTCTTTTGGACCGATTCCGCCATGCGCCCTTTTTTCACATCGGGCAACATCACGACAGAGAACTTCGCATAGCGGTTGATCCTCCTGGAATATTCGGCCACGATCTCCGAAACTGCGGATGAGTCGGTCTTGCCGACGGCTATAAGGTCGATGTTCATTTGAGTCAGGAGATGAGGAGAGAAGAGTGAAAAACCACCCTGCCGCTTCGCGTCACCCCTCCAAAGAAAGGGAATTCGTAATTTAAACTTCGTGATTTCGCGTTAGCACAGAGTGCATTAGCGCGAGGTCATGCCTTCGAGTATCTTTTCGAGTGACTGGGGTTCCGGGATCTCGATGTCGGTGTTCCACTCGCCGTCGGCGAACGGGTAAACCGCCACACGGTCGGGATCGGCCTGCTTCAGCCACTGGTAACTCTTATACATGTTGTAGCCGTTGCCGGAGTCCGAGCCTGTCGCCCACCCTATCACGTTCTGGCGGTTCTTGTTACGGTGATACATATTCTGCTGACGGTCGATGAAACGGTCGAGATAGGCCGGATTGTTGGCCAAAGTACCGTTAAGGCCACGGTCGCCATCTTTGGGGTCGCACTCCACGGCCGCACGGTCAATTATATAAAGGCCGGTTTCCTCGCACATGTCGTAGAACCACTGCTGTTGGGGATGCGTCACGTAGAGTGTATTGATGCCGCGGCGTTTCATCAGGCTCAGGCGGCGCTGAGTATTGCGTTGGACGGGAGCATCCTGCTCAACGGCAGAGATATATACAGTCTTGTCGTTGCGCCGGATGTTCTCACCGTCGAAACGGGTGGTGCCGAATCCCAACCGGAACGGGATGTATTCGGTGTTGCGGCCCTGGTGTTTGACCGACAGCATCACTTTGTATAACTCTGGCTTATCGGCAGCATAGCGGAATTTTTCGGTACCGAAGATCTTGTTCCGAAAACGGACGGTATCGCACCCGTGTCCCGGAATCGTGACATCGACGAAAACATACTCTTTGAGTTTGCCCGCCGGATCGTAGATATCGTAACCCACCGTGACGGTTTCGTCCATATTGAAGCCGTTGACCAACACCAAGGCCAGGTCGAGAAAAGCATCGGGGCCATCGGGATTAGGGTATCCGGCGGCAATGTAGTCGAAAATATGTATCCTGGGCTGGGACCAGACAAACAGGTTCTCAATGATGAGGCGTTTTTCGTCGAGTGTGAAATCCTCCATATCCCCGCCGGGAATGTCGGGCGTGAACTCAAGCGAGAATTTGTTGATGCCGTCCTTCAGGTATGGCGTGATATAGAAATCGTTGGTCCCGTATGAATCAGTATTCATCCCGACTTCACGGTCATTAACCTTGAGGCGGTAGCGGCCGGTACGCCCCGTATCGCGGATGTAGACGTCGCGGTCGAGCCACAGCAGGGGCAGGTCACTCGCAGCCTCGAACAGGATGAAACGCGCCGCCGTGTTGAGTTTGAACATCAGCGGACGGTAGTACTTCGAGCCATACGGTTCACCCAGTTCGGCCTCCTTGCGGATATCGTAACTGATGAACTCGGTACGGTAAGGTGCACGGCCTTCGTTCTTTATGGCGTTATTGTTGGGGGTGCCCGGCTGTGCCGATGCGGCGGCAAGTCCGCAAAAAACAGCCGCCAGTAAGAAAAGTCGTTTCATTTATCTGAATAATTGAATTTCTTTCACCTGCTTTTCAACCGGCAAAAGTAACAAAAACCGCCATACGCACCAAACATATGCTCCATACTCGCCTAAAACCATACGGCCTGAACTGCGTACACGCCGGATTCCGTTTCGGTCGTAACGCCGGTTGCGATTCACCGGGAACCTCACTTCGCACATTATTATTACGAAGTGTTGAAATATCCATCAAAACCGTTGCCTCCGTCTCGTCTGCGCTCACGATTTCTGAAACACAGGAACACATCACAATCTGACGACTGTGCCAAAACAAATCGACAGAAACAGTCCGGCACAAATATATTGAAAGCCGGGTGCAAAACCAAACTTATTTGAACTTTGCAAAGGCCCGCCATATGTTCCACAAATATATGAATAAATTCAAATGGATTTAATTAACGTGAGTTCGGGATAAGAAAAACATTCTATCTCGTTGGTTTTATGTTTGTTGGTTTTGTTTTTTCTTATCCCGTACACACGCTAGCGGCATTGTGCCGCGATCTTGTGTCGATCACCCCTCCCAACCCCTTCCCTATGGTTGGTGGAGGCTCTTGTAGCGACCGCAGCCGCTCCCCGGAGGTTGTGAGTCCGGTATTGCGCTTCGCTTATCCAGAACTCACATTAATCAATGTCGATACATTAGAGTGTATCATTGTCTTAAAATGCATATCTTTCAAGAGAGTCTCTGTCGGATTGCCTTTCTCTTCGCAGTTCGGGCAGACCCGGCCCCATTCATCTGCCCCTTATTACTTCGCAACCTCCGTATGCGCTTCAAACAACCGAAAAACGACAGTGACCGGAACAGACTTGGGTTGCATATGCCGGACGGGCGGAAAGCGAGGCAAAACCGAACTAAATTTTGGTAATCTCTCAACATTCACTATATTTGCAATCCCGAAAGGGTTTCTACCGTGTTATTCTATGCGCCCGGATGGCGGAATCGGTAGACGCGTTGGTCTCAAACACCAATGGCCGCAAGGCTGTGCCGGTTCGATCCCGGCTCCGGGTACCTAAATCCCCTGCAGATCATCCTGCAGGGGATTCTTTATTATTTGTCTGTATTATGTCTTTTCTTCATCCTTTTCGTCTGAAGATAGATTTCCAAAAGATTTTCAGATTATTT
>JAVBRB010000034.1:0-18976 GCA_031548515.1 Rikenellaceae bacterium
CCTTGTCGAAAGGTCGTGGGGAGCTGCCGATGTAGCCACCACGGCTTTCGCTTTCAGTAGGTTGTCTTCGGTGTTGGTGGTCACGCCTGTGAACGCTTCCGTTGTGGCATCGTAGTTGGCTGCGGTTTTGCTTCCCGCCGCACTGGTCGTGAACGCTGTAAGCCATGTCGGTTTGGTCGTCGTCCATGTAGCGCCGTCGGTCGAGAACTCAGCAGTCCATGCTACTGGCGTGTCCGTCCCGCCGGAAGTAGCATAGCTCGACACGCTGTAGGCCTTCGTACCTCCGCCATAAGTGTATGCGGTAGTGGTCGCCGCACCTGTCACCGTCAGCGTTGGTACAGCGGGCGCTTCTTTGATACAGCGCACGGCGTGGCCGCATGCGCGGAGTTGATTGGCCTGCGGATCAGCGCTCGCATTGTCTGTGTAAAGATAATAGCTGAGATTATTGTCTTTTACATTGGAAGACCAATAGCGGCCCTGACTGCGCAAACTTGAGAATACCCCGGAAGAACTGATTACACCGACAGCAGGATAGAACTGGCTTTTCGCAGAACCGTAGTCGGACCAGCGGCCTGGAACTTTAACAGTCGCGCTGTAATTGCCTACCCATCCGCCATCGGTAAATTGCTCATAGGGATTGCCGGTAGGCATACGGTAATCGCCGCCGCCGTTTTCAGCCAGCTTGCACGGATCGCCCAGACCGGCGGCATTGTTCTGTGCCGGGAATGACGAAGGATATGATGTGCCGTTAGCGTAAGGTATACTTGCCCAATTGCTAATAGTCCCCGCGAATCCTGGCGGCGTCCAGGCTACGTGATTCTTATTAAACGAACCCAGATTCTCACCCATATTTATCGCTATGGTCGAACCCCATTTGAAGTAAGCCACGAATACTGTTTCGCCTGCCTCGCCGTCGGGGTACTCTTTCGAACCCTTGATTGTGAGTTTACCTGTTTCCGAACCGATCCCGACAACTCCCGGAGGCGCGATCATGCGCGTATCTTCCACGCAGCGGATGGCCATACCGTATAGGCGTTGCCCATTGGTTGGCGCCTCCAAAGTAGTTTTGGAGAAGAGCAGTTCGTAGCCGTTGTTATAGAAACTATCAAATTTGGTACCGGACCAGTATAAACCTTGTGAAGAAGAGTTAGTCACTATTCCGGTATTAGCACGCAGGCCCGCGGCAGGATAGAACTGGCTCATGGCCGAGCCATAGTTAGACCATCTACCAGGGATAGGAACGGCAACGCTGTAATTATCGACCCATCCGCCATCGGTAAATTGTTCAAAAATAGTGGATGATGCAGTAGGCATACGGTAGTAACCTCCGGTATTCTCAGCCAGTTTACACGGGTCGCCCAAACCGGCGGCGTTGTTCTGTGCCGGGAATGACGAAGGATATGATGTACCGTCAGCATAAGGTACGCTTGTCCAGTTGTTGTTAATACTCTCTGCGAATCCTGGCGGTGTCCAGGCTACGTCAGATGCGTCGAATGCATCGTTAGGACTTTTACCCTGGCCGATCGCCACGGTCGAACCCCACTTGAAGTAAACCACATAGACCGTTTCGCCTGCCGAGCCTGCAGGGGAGTTACCCTGTGCATCATATTCTTTCGAACCCTTGATGGTCAATTTGCCTGTGGTCTTGCCAACCCCTATAACTCCCGGAGGAGCAAGGACGGGAGCCCACTCCTGCGTCACTTTGACTACAGCCGACATTCGTCCGGCAGTGAATTTGACGTAGGCAGTACGAGCATTGGCTGTGTTCATAGGTGCTGTCATATCCACCGTAGTGCCGTTGGTAGACACGGTCTCGGACGACGGGGTTACGGTAAGCCAACCCGTAGAGGTTACATCATTAGTGCAGGCCGCATCGGAATAGACTTTGGCGCTCCAGCCCTCGCAGTTGGTTTTGAGGACAAGGCTTTGGGTTTCGCCAAAGCCGTCCAATGCAAACTCACGCTTCGACACCGAAAGGTGGTAGTAACCGTCGACCGCGACATAGCCGCCGCCCGGGACCACGACCTCGGTCGTGGCGTCGTAGTTGACCGGGGCGCTCGCGCGTGCGGTTTCGGCATCGGGGTATCCGTCGCCCATGATCGAATTGACGGTGACGATATAGTGGTAATTGCCCAGTATGGAATGGAATATCCTTGAATCATCCCCCCTTTTCGTAATGAAGTCGATACGGTAGAATGTCTCGCTGCCGTTGTTGTATTTACCGCCTATCACCAGGCACGGATTATTGTCTTTCCACTCGGCGCCCAATGGTTCCCAGCCTCCTTCTGCTTCGAGCGGATAGAGTTTCTGTTCGAATTTCTGGCTTACGATGTCAGTTGCGCCGAAAGTCAGGCAACTGCCGCTCCGGCATGCGCCGGATGGTAAACCGGGCGTTGTGTAATCCGTGTGGTCGGTATGGCGGGGAATCAGGTACGCTTTGTTGGTGTAGTTGTAATACCTGACGCTCGTCATAGTGAAAGTCGCCGTGGGTACGGCATTTACAACGTCTATCCTGGCGGCAATGCGGTTCAGGTTCGCCGATACGGTGGCTACCGATGCCTGCACCTCCACCTCTGGGCTGACCATGACTATGGGGTTGACCGCTCCCGAAGTCTTTTTCCAGTTCGCACCCGTTGCATCTAGCATAGCAGGCAAAATGACCGCGTTCGCAAGCGTAGATTTGGTCGCACCGGCGCCCAGTGCCTCGATGACTTCGGCGGCATTTGCTACCAATACCATGTCGTAGTCGCCTTTCGGAATGGAGGCGGTGAATTCGGCTATGTCGTTGCGGGTTCCTGAAAACGAGAAATTCGTGACTTTCTGTTTGTGGAGCAATTCGCCGTCGGTTTCCTGCTCGAATGCCAGCACATATATATTTTCGATCTTGTTTTCGTCCACAGAACCGACGCCGCGCGTGTTTACAACCGTCGGTGCGGGTAGTTTCACTTCGATGGCTATGCCTTTTCCCTCTGAGGATTTGGGTCCCTGCATCGGGGTATCCTCGATGCACGAGACAAGCGCTGCGAGTCCAATCGCCGCCGCTATTACGGCTCGCCCCAGACTCTTTTGTGTGATTACCATGATATTATTCATCGTGTCTCTTTGTTTTTCGTTTTTTACTGGCGTCCTGCGTAGCGGTCAGGCTCCGCAGGACGGGTATGTTTCTATTCTTTCACGCAGCGCACGGAGAAAGCGGCGTAGCGAGTATTATTGCCCCTGCTGGCGTTGCTGTTGTCGATATACATGGTGACACCGGTGTCAGTACCGACAGCGCTACCGGACCAGTAATAACCGGATGTACCGGGATTGTACAGGTAGCTAGTGTCGTAGTAGCGGCCCCCGGAAGCCGGGAAAAACAGGGATGCGTTATTGTTCGGGTTATAGAACAGACGACCCTGGTATGCTACGGTAGAGCTACCGGTCGCTACGGCGGAATTGGCGATCCCGCCACTGTAGGCAGCTTGTTGGCCTGTAGCGTGCCGGTCGAAGAATCCGTCGGCATAATAGCCCCAAGAGGAATTTCCCACATTGCTGGACGTATTTGTCTTGGGATTCACGAATAAAGACTGGAACTGCTCCGAAGCCGAAGCGGCGATGCTGGATACACTAACGCTACTGGTCGTACTTCCGTCCGCAGGACGGCGGTAACCGCTCGGACACGATTCATAACTGCTCTTTAACGTATTCCAATAAGAGGTGTTTTCATATGTGAGACTCCATCCGCTTACAGCGGTCGAAGCAGGCACCGCGGGATTGTAGGCCGTTACGCTCGGAACGCCGCCGCTTTTCACAGCCCACTGGAAGAATGCACCGCCTTGGGTCGGATAATCGGTCAATACACCGCCCCGGGCGCCGACGTTAACAGACTCTGTGGTGGTTCCGCCACCATTGAAAGCGGATGCTGTAAGGTTGTACGGAGAGTATTTCACGGCCAGAGTTCGTCCACTAACGCCGGTTCCCGCGTCCCCGGGACGCATCAGGTAGTCCGGCTCGTGACCCTGGCGAAGCCACAGAACGCGTTTGTACTGATAGTTGTTGTTGCCGAACGACAATACGATCCTTGCGTAACGGGCGGGCTGAGAAGCTACATAATTGGGATTGCTCGAATCCCATTTCGATTTCAAACCGATACGGAATTTGATGCCCGTACCCGTGGTCGCAGTGCCCATAGCGTATACGGCAGTACTGTTAACCTGGAACGATTCGGCGTCACCGGGAGTGCTGCCGTATATCATCGGGTCGTCACTGCCGCCTGCGAGGAACACTATGTCGCCTTCGCGGAAGCCTGCACCGTATTCGAGCACCTGGACAGCCCAATGCCCCGCATAAGCTGCGGTCTCCGTAGACATGGAGATCACGCGCTCCCCTGTCTGCCCTGCTTTCCAGAAAGCCCCAACGTAAGGCGTCATGGTTATCGCGCTACCCTCGCCGGGGACAGGATCAACTGCCGGCGGGTTGTCGGCCTGGGCAACTTCCACTATAGTGGCCATGCGTCCGGCGGTGAATTTAATATAGGCTGTGCGTGTCGGTTTATTGGTATTGTCCGCGGCAGTAATATTTACTGTTGTGCCACCGGGGACGGAAGCAGCCGACGACGATGGGGTTATGGTAACCCAACCCGTAGTGGTTATATCATTAGTGCAGGCCGCATCGGAATAGACTTTGGCTCTCCAGCCCTGATAGTTGGTCGTAAGCGTAAGATCCTTGGAAGACTGGGTGTATGCGTATTCTAGTTTGCCCGTCGATACATACAGATAATAGACGCCGTCTCTGGCGCTTATACCAATCTGGTTCCAGGGCACGACATTAGCTGTGTATGTATATCCTCCAGCATAATCGACTTTACCGGTAATCTCGATATGCGAATTCTTCGGATAAGTCAGATCCGGCCGTTCGGTTGCCACCATAGTACCCGGCAGGTCCGTACCATCCATGTTGAGCGTGATATTCAGCGCCCTTGCCTTGTTTTGTTCTTCGGTCCCTGATTCGAAAAGATACGAAGGAAGTATAACGCGCACCACTTTCATGCCCCATTCTTTGCCGTCCAGTTCTTCGGTTGTCACCGTATTGCTGAAACTGGCCGGATCATCCTCTACTGTAAAAGAACGGCTTCCCGTATGGGCACCGCTCCATACGCCTCCCAACAGTGGCACGTGCGTGGGAAGATTAGAGAAAGTCACTCCAAGAAATTCGTCCGTCAGATCGTTTTCCGACAGCAGCAGCATGTCGACTCGAACCGCCAGTCGGTCGAGGGGCACGGTCCAGTATCCGGTTTCGGAATTCTTGACCACATTGGGACCGGTCACTCCGCCGTTGCCGGGCAATACGGTGACCGCGTTGACCGTACCGATCATCGGGATGTCCAGATCGCAGGAGAACATCGCCCCTGGGATATCGATCCCTGCAAGCTCCGATTTAGTGGTCACGTTCCACAGTTTGCGGCTTACCGTCTGCAGTTCGGGAACCGTTTCGGTGGTCGGTTCATTGGCTATGATCACGAAATCATAGGTTCCGGGATATATACGATGCCGGACGAAGGGGGCGTCGCCCAACTGAGAGTCGTCGTAACAAACATTGCTCTTGATCGTTCCGTCGGGTGCGAAAGCCATCACGCGCAAACCCGACACATTGTAATCGGGATCGTTCAGGTCGGCGAATACGCGCGTGGCGATATCGATCTCAACGGGTGCGGATGGTCCGGTGCCGGACTTTATACGGTCCGTTCCCAGATCGGTCATGCATGACGTCAGAATCAACATGCATGCGGTTATTATCAGATTCGCGGTGCGTTTCATATCTCGTGGTCTTTTATTATTCTGTGCAGGCATCATGTGTTTAAAGATCGTTGCCGTCATCGACTACCGCCCAGCCGTTGATGCTGACCGACACGTCCATATTGGCATCGAAGCGCAATTCGACTTCAAACAGATGGGTAGTTTCGAAATCGACCGAAAGAAGGGCCGAACAGATCATGGCGACCAAATTTCCGTTATTGTGCTCGTTTGGAAACAGTACCTCGCCGGTAGTAGTATTACGAAGTGTAAGGATCGGGCTGCGGCCGTCGGTCAGGCGCATCACTACAAGCTCGCCTGAAAGCTGTGATGTGGCGGCATTCCTGGCGCAGGCCGTTGTATAATCAAATGTCGGACATTCCGACACAAAAGAATTGTCGAATTTATAGTGGCTGTTGTTGTCGCGGATCTCGATCGCGAAATCGTCCGCCGAGGAAGGAAGCCCTACTGTGCGGACACGTATGATATTGGTAAGAAGCGGCATGTAGACGTCGATATGCTCGCTGCGCGTAACTATATTGACCGGAATCTCCACGCTTGAAAAAAGATGGTGTGGCGATTGGGTTACTTTGGCTCCTGGTCCGTATGCGAGGTAAAACAGCGCTTCATCCAGAGTGGTAACACCCTCCTGGAACGACTCTGTATTGGCGTAGCAGTCGCGCAGTCCGCGGAAACCTATCAATTTGTAGCCTCCCTTGAACAGGGAAATATTCATGAAATGTTCGTTGTTGGATTCAAAAGCGATTCCTTCGGTATATGTTTTTCTGTATATCCCGTCGGCATCGAACACGAACAGGCTGGCACGGTCCGTGGCCGGCAACACGAAATCTGCTGAAAGAGCGTCGTGGTACAGGCGTACAGTGATGCCGTCAGGGCAGTCCGAATAGTCATCATCCAGGCATGACTGCGTCAGGACCAGGATAGCGAGGAACAGGATGGTGCGGAATCGTTTCATTTTATTATTTTCTGATGATGGGACGTTAATCCCTCTTGTTTCAGTTTGCAGGTGTTGCCTTTGTAAATCTTCGTGCTTATTTCCGGCGGTAATTAAAAAAGGGGGCCGCTGCCGCATATCGACGCGGCCCCCGGGTATTACAGAGTGTAGGTGATTATTTTGTTGATTGGTTCTTTATCGTTCGGATTAGAAATCCCATCCTTCTTCGAACGTCTTCCACGGATTGATGATGACATCCAGGTCGGCATTCGCTTCGGTTACGATGGGTTCATCGGGATCGTCCGGATTTTCTTCGTCGTCTTCATCGGGATCATCGTCGCCGTCGTCTCCTTCGTCATCGTCGCCGTCACCGTCTTTGTCGGTCCATGTGCTGCGTCCCGGGCCTTTGATCGAATTGATCTTCACGGTGATAAAGTCGTTGCGGACAACATCCCACTGGTTAGATTCTGTCTGAGCAGCTCCAAGCCATGCATAGTATAAGCAGACGCCGTCCGTGTAGTGGTCGATCATCTTGTTCATTTCTGCCTCATCAGCAGGCAGAACTATACCCAGTTTGTCCTGGGTGAACTGCTCAGCATCTGCCAGCGACTGGAAATAGAACACATTCAAGTTGCTGCCATCGAAGTTGCGGATCACGAAAAAGTCATCGTTGCCAATAGTGCGCGGGTTGCCACCGGTCCATACGCCGCCACCTTCGTTATTCATGTATTCAGCAGGCGAATAGATAGCTTTGATTACCACGTAGCTCGATTCTCCCTGATAGTGTTTTTCCGAAGTGTTTTCGGTGATATACTCGACGTCGGCAACAGTATAGTCTTTTCCGTTAGTCTGTTTAGCGACTGCGGATTTCCAGTTGTTGATGTAGCGGAAGAACGAAGTTGCGCCATACTCTCCTGCGGCAGGCGCTCCTCCGCCGACTTTCCAACCAGAGTAGTTCGGGTCATAAACCACGGTTTGTGCGGCGTTGTTGTGCCGCATCAGGTACTGGGTCTTGTTCACGTTGCGAACGCGCCAGCCTGTTACCGTAGCCGTGCTGCCGTCTATCGCTGAAGTGTATACATTGCTTCCATTGTGGATGGTCACAACCTTCACGGAAAGACGGTCCATATCATAGGAGATAGGAGTGTTCGCAGCTGGTGCGGGTTGAAGGCTCACAGGTTGTACAATGCCGGTCATAACGAAGCCGTTATCGGTTGCATAGACAGGTTTGATGTCTGTTGCGCTTGCCAACTTGGGCGCCGTTGCAGTTGCTGTCGGGTTGAGTGTCTCTGCGTTGAGGGCGCTCATCGGCTTTCCGGTAAGGCTGGTAACGGTAGCGGCAGACAGGTTCACGCCGGCGAATACCCAACGGGCAGCAGTGGTTGTTTTCACTTTTGCGACCAGAGTTGTTTTGTCATAGCTGGCGCTCGTAACAGTTGCATCCACTTCAATAGCTCCGTTGGCTCCGCTCAACTGGTAGCCGTTAGCATCGTAAAAGAAGATGTTGATCTTCGAGAATCCCTGTTCCTCGGTGCGGGCATTCGGATCCGGCGTGTCGGCCCTGGCCGCCGGATTCACCAGGCGGAGAGAAACGTAAGCCTCGCTGCCGGCCTGAGCCTGATTGTTGTCTTCCTTTGCACCGTCCTTCGAGCACGAAGCAAGGAGTGCCATCGCCGCAAGGGCGCTAAATAGAATTTTCTTCATGTTTAAAAAATTTGATTAAAAAGGTTGATAGAAATTGATTGTTTGTGGTCGTATATTCAATGTGTCGATTTTGGTCGTCGGTAAACGGGCCGGATAGGGTTTGGGGTCCGAAGCCGTGTCATTGTCAAATTGGTTGTCGAAATTTAAGTCAGTGTTTTCAATCGGTCTGGTTTTGTGTTTCCTCAGGTGTCTTTATCCTGACAGTCGTCTGTATATCGGGGTGCAGATCGATAGTCTGGGGCTGCTCCCCGTCCTGCCCTGCGCCGGTCCGGGCATTATTGCGACCTCGGGATGTGTCACCGGGCGCCGCTTTCAGCAGTACGATATACCTCTCTGCAATGTATTCGTAAGTCTTGCCGTCGTTCAATTCTTTCAGGCGCGCAGTGATTTGCGCGTCGGATCTTCCTCTTTCGATGATCGATACGACCTGTCGGCTGTATGGGTAATTGCTGTCGGCTTCCATCATCTCTATCAGTTTCTGCCAGTCGAACACGATGTCCGGAATGCTGCGGACGGACGGAACGACTGCCTCGGAAGGTGTAGGCAAAGAGGCGCCGTTCTGTATGTCTTCCGCACCCTGCAGCGATACGGACGAATGGCCGTCCGACACCGGAGCCTCCTTCTCAGTGATTTCACCGGGCGCCATGCCGGTGATGACGGTTTCTCCCGTGGCGTGGAAATATTCCAGATGGCTGCCAGGTTCGACTATATATTCCTCGTCTCCCGCGACGACGCGTATGCTTCCACGGTAAAGGTCTATGGTACTGTGTTCCGTATCGGCGGGGGAGTGGACAAGGAATGCCGTGCCGAGCACCTCGATGGTGAAATAATCGGATTCCACGGTGAATGTCCGGCCTTCCGCTTTTTCGACGTCGAAATAAGTTTTGCCATCTATACGGACAAGCCTTTCGCCGCTGAAATCCTCAGGGTAGCTGATCATGCCTGAATACACTTCTACGGTAGAATTATCCGGCAGTTCCATATGCTTAATGTCCGGCCCCGACGATACTGTGATCCAACGCCCCTGTACCGGATCCGACGGCGACCTGTCTATAGCCAGATACACGCTGAAGACTATCGCAGCAGGGATCAGCACGGCCGCTGCACGCAACCACATGCTCTGAGCCTTGCTCTTCTTATGGACAGAATCGGTAAGCCCTGTCTTTCCCAGCTCCCCGGGAAACATTCCCAGGCGCTTTTTCACCTCTTTCAGCGACTCGATCGTATTTTGGTCGGGTACCTTTGCCGCCATGACGCTTCTGGAGAACAGTTCGGACATCGACAGATCTTTCTCAACCGCATGATCGCCGCTGACAATCCATCCCATAATAGCCTTGTCCAGAATATCGGACAAATTACCATTATAGTATTCGTTGAACAGTTCGTCGATTCTTTTTTTGTCGTCCTTATGCATAAACAGTTGTCCGGCGGTTCTTACCAAGTAAATAAATTAAACGCGTCGTGGTTGTCGAAAAAAAATTCTTGCCCGTTTATTTGTTTTAAACCATATTGCAATGCGGATTGCCGATCCGTTTTTATGTGCTCTACTATAAATAATCCGAAGTTTGGGTTTTGGGGTATTGAGAAAAAATAATTTCCTACCTTACAGTATTTTAATGCGCAAACAATCAGAATATTACATTGACATATTTTTTTCGACTGTCTGTTTCGACAACTCCATCTCCTCACGTATTTCCGGATTTTTCACCAGGAACTCCGCGAATGAAGCACGCGCTGACTCCTCCAGTGGCTCTGTGTATGTTTCGACCAGAATGTCGAACAACACCCTGAGAAGACGGTCGTTCTCGGGCAAAAGGAGAAAAGGCATGTCGCCCGGAGCCTTCATGCCATATTCTTCGGCAAGATCGGCCAATACGGACTCGGCAAAAGACGTGGTATTTACAACGCCGCTATGGCATTTACCGTCCGCGATACATTTAGCTGCGGTTTCAGCCAGACCGTTTTCTTCAGTCAGGATATTGCCGTCTCTACATTTCATTTCCTTGTAAGTTACTTCAGATTGCCGGTCCGGGTCGTTTGTTCTACATTTAATAAAACCAAGCTACGGTTTCGGGGTACTAAAAATCCCCAGACAAGCAGCAAGCAAGCATAAACCACTTATTATACGCATGTTGCTTACTGACATTCTTCTTATGTACCGCCGCATGAATTCCGGACCGGCTGCTGTGGATATGGCGAACTCATCGTCGACGGATAATGAATTTATCTTCCACAATCCCGCCGATCGCCAAGATTGGTTCATCCTGATTTATCACAATGGGGGAAAAGTAAATACGCCGGTCCATAACAGACCGGCGTAAATGAACCTCTTCGCAGCAGAGCACGAGGTATCGGATGGAATTAATTTGCGTTATCGAAGCAGAGTTTCGGGGAACGGACCCTTTTAGTTACCTCCCTCGCATGATGCCTCCACCGGCCTGCGGCCGGTGGTCGGCGCTCGGACGGTGAATGTTTTGCTGCGCAAAACAATTCAAAGAGTACAAGAACACATTCTTATATCACATACAAAGGATGGTAAACATGGCAAGTATATCCCGGACCTCGCTTCGCCCGCGTTTCAGGTGGACTTTCACTGTCTCCTGGCTTATACGCAACAGATTTGCGATCTCCTCGATAGATTTACATTCGTTGTATTTCATCTTGAAAACCAGGCCCTGTTGCGGCGGCATTTTCGCAATGGCTATATCTATAAGCAGGCTGAGTTCCTTTCCAACGGCAATATCATGAGGGTCGTCGGCAAAATCCAGTTCCTGGATTTTATACTCCTCATATTTGCTTATTACTTTTTGATGCTTAAGGTAATTGAGCATAAAGAATTTCGCAGTTGTGTACAGAAACCCCTTTATGTTCATACGCGGATTGATTTTCTCGCGTTTCAGCCACAGGTTGATAAACACCTCCTGGGTCATCTCCTGGGCAATATTCTCCGAACGCAGCATCATCGAAAGAAACCGCTTTACAGGAGCATGATAAGCATTGAAAACAATAGTATAGGCATCATGGTCTCCCGAACAAAGCGCGGCGATTATTTGCTCGGGAATCTCAGATTTCTCGGAAAAAACCGGAAGTTCATAATTATCCGGATTATCGGGCATGACATCCGGATTTCTCAGCAGCGGGTCGAATTCTGTCATAGGCAATCGTAAAAAACTACTGTAAAACGTCCTTATCGATTATTTTATTTTCTTAAACACGATGATATCAATTCTATTCGATGCATAAATTCGCTTTCGCATTACAAGAATATTTTGCCGGCTCCATGGCTACCATTCTTCCCAAAGAAAAAAGAGGCTCCTTCAATTTCTTCAGCAATCCTGGGGTCCGGATGTAAAAAAGCATGGCAAAGCCTTGTAATACAAATCCGGATCGGCAATCCTCAGTAACATCACAAGCACTAATACCACGCTATACCCTGCTGAGTAAGTTGATTCAGAGTGCGCCCTTGCTACGTTAAAGAATTTTGCCGAATTCGATTTGTAAGGGACTCCCTAAAAATAACCGACATATTACATGTCGACAGGGGCAAAGGTATATGTTTTATTACTAAAAAAGTTCAGTTTGGTTTATAAATCTAAAAAAAATGCATAAAATCCATTCGAGGACCGGATCTTGTGACTAAATCCAAACAAAACGGTTATACCCTTATTTTCCTCTTGTTTGGCTAAATTGCAGCTATCTGACGTTGATAGCCACAAAAAAAGAGAAAACATCCAATTCGCTATGAATTAGATGTTTGCCTGAGCGGAAAACGAGACTCGAACTCGCGACCCCAACCTTGGCAAGGTTGTGCTCTACCAACTGAGCTATTTCCGCAATATGTCTTGTTGGCATCCTCATTTACCGCCTGCCAAACAAATTGTCCGCATTACAGGTTTATCTGTTTTGCGACTGCAAAGATAAGCGTAAAAAATAAATCTCCAAAAAAAATCGTTACTTTATGCCAAAATCTTAAGACGATGAAACCTCTTCTACCGCAAGAGACTATCATAGAAACCCATCCGCTGCGGCCATTGCTGCCATCCAATGCCCGGATCCTGATGCTCGGCAGCTTCCCTCCGCCTCGCTCTCGGTGGACAATGGATTTTTATTACCCAAACTTCCAGAATGATATGTGGCGCATCTTCGGCTTGGTGTTTTTCGGCAACAAGGACCACTTTATCGCCGACACGAAACACTTCGACAAGGAGAGACTCGAAAAGTTCATATGCGAAAAGGGAATCGCGATAACAGATACCGGACACAAAGTAAAACGCTTGCGCGGAAACGCTTCAGACCAATATCTGGAGATTGTCGAGTCAATAGACCTTCCTGCCGTCCTGACTCAAATCCCAGACTGCTGCGCCATATTTACGGCAGGCGAAAAAGCCACCTCCACCCTACTCTCCATGACAGGTTCGACACTGCCCCATGTCGGAGGCTTTATCGACCTCGAATACACCGGCAGGCAAATGCGCCATTACCGTATGCCGTCGTCGTCGCGGGCCTATCCAAAGCCGCTTGCCGAAAAAGCAGAGGTCTACAGGAGGATGTTCCGCGAACTCGGAATGCTATAGATTGAACGGGCTACTCGTCCTTATAATGATAGCGGAACACCTGTTTTGTATCGGCATGCAGCGATTTTGCTACCGGACATGTATCACCCGCGCGCTCAAGGATCTTTCTTGTTTTCTCGTCGGCAGCAAATGGGAAATAGAAATCTATATGTATTTCCCCGATACGCCGCGGATCTGCGGCCATCACCTTTGTAATGTCAAGTTTGGTACCTTTAAGGTCCATGCCCATACGAGCCGCCGCCATATCCATAATAGTCAGCATGCAGCTTCCTAGCGCACCTGCTACCATATCGGTAGGAGAAATGAATTCGCCTTTACCGTTATTGTCGGTCGGTGCGTCGGTCGTGACCTTACCGCCCGACTGCAGATGTGTTATCTCCGTGCGGAGATCGCCGAGGAATTCGGTTTTCAGAGTTGCCATATAACGTAAGTTTTTGGACGGAAATTTATATTATGCCGTCATGTTAATATCATTACTACAATTTTTCATCCAAAACCTAATGTCAGCGGATTTTTAAAGCCGCATTTAATTACGGCTGCCCTTCTGCGTCTCCCATCTAGGGAAGATTTTTGCCGTTGCCATATCGGGCGACTCTCTGTTTTGGATTTTGCGATTTTAGCAAAATTAATCAAAAACAGCCAACATATCCCCTATCACAGTTTAAAATCTATGCCGAGTTTCGCAGCGACGTTGACCAGCATATCGCGCGTCATGGTTTCGACATCCCAGCCTGGTTTCCATCCCCATTGTGCACGGGCAGCCGAATCGTCCACCGAAGCCGGCCAATATTTTGCGATTTCGCGGCGGTAGTCGGGCTTGTAGTCGATCGTGAAATTCGGAATGTATTTGCGAATCTCGGCGGCGAGGTCTTCGGGCGTGAAGCTCATAGCTCCCACATTGTAACCGCCGTGAAACTTCAGAGCACTGCCGTCGGCCTCGAGGAGTTCGACAGAGGCACGGATACAGTCGGGCATGTACATCATCGGCAGGCACGACTCGGGACTCAGGAAGCAGGTGTAATGGCCGCTTTTGAGCGCCTCGTAGAATATCTCTATGGCGTAATCGGTCGTACCGCCGCCGGGCATGGTCTTGTAGCTGATGATGCCCGGATAACGTATCCCGCGCATATCCAGACCGGATTTCTTGTAATAATAATCGGCCAGCATTTCGCCGATAACTTTTGTCACACCGTACATGGTATTGGGTTTGAGGATCGTCTCCTGCGGGGCGTCGTAGAGCACCGAGGTGGGACCGAAAACGGCTATCGAACTCGGCACCATCAACCGGTCGAGTTTTTGCGCCATGGCCACGCGAATCACATTCAGCAGGCCGTCTATGTTTATCTTCCAGGCGAGGTCGGGATTCTGTTCACCGCGAGCAGAAAGTATGGCGGCCAGATGGACGACAGTGTCTATATTGTGGCGTTTGATCACTCTTTCGAGTGCATGTGCGTCGGTCACGTCGAGTTTTTCGAAAACGTTTTCGGGCAGTATGCCGTTGACATCGTTGTTAACATCAGACACGACCACATTTTCGCTCCCGTAACGGCGGTTGAATTCGACCGAAAGCTCCGACCCAATCTGACCGAGGGCGCCGGTGACAAGTATTTTTTTCATAAAGATTAAATTATAAGATCGGGAAGAGGCCGAAAGATACGAAACAAAAACGAATTTGTAAGTCAATCGGGTGAATCGCTAATGATTTTCAACACAACCGGCGTAAACCCGTATTCATAACTTAACCGCCTCCCTGTGCAAATGTATTTGCACAGGGAGGCGGTTAAGTTAGTTAAGCCTTACGGAGGATTACTTCACGGCTTCAACCCTGAAAGAATAACAGATATTTTGGCCGTTGGGAATCATATACTCAGGAAGTGTCACCGGGCCGCAGCTTGCATTTCCGACTCCCTCCTGCAGGCAATCCAGATTGAGGTATATTTCAGGTTTGCGTATTTCATCGAGCATAAAATCGTGCTTCGCCTGCCACAGCTCGTTATCGGTGAAATGAAGCGCACTGAAGCTCAGGCGATCTTTAGACGAGATTTTCAAGCCCTTCCCTTTGTCATCTGTCAGTGTAAACCAGCGAATATCCTCCCTGTTCCCCATGCTTTGCGCCCGTACATAATGCTCGGCCTCCATTCCCTCGACCGTAGTCTCATACAGTCCGAAAAACGCGGAATGTTTCCTGTCTGAATAATTCTCATGCGGACCGCGTCCGTAGTATTTTACGTTTTCGAAACCCGACGGCAGCACGATCTGCAATCCCAGGCGGTGGATGACATTGACCATCGGTCCGGTGAAGCTGGCATCGACGTCTATAGTACCGTCCGCATAAATCTGATATTTCACCAAATACGGGATACTTACGGGCCTGCGGAAATTGATGGTCGCCGTTTTACCAGCTATTACCGTAACGGATTTTCCATCTTCATCCGCCTGATAAGTAAAAATCGGCTTATCATATATTGCCGGGTAATAACTTTGATCGGCATATTTGTCGTTGTTCAGGCTACGGTACCAATTCAGCTCAAAACCTTGATTGTCGTGGAGCATTTCCTTATCTCCGTATTTCAACGACTTCATGACTCCCGTTTGCGTATTAAAAACAGCCGTGAATCCATCTCCGGATATCGCCAGCTCATTTTCAGTTTTTTCAGCACGTATCTTTTGCATGGAAGCCGTATTCAGTATCGGCAACAACGGCTTTCTATTGAGAGCGAATTGTTCGGAAGCGACAGCATAGCCCGCTTTTTCCCAAGCGGTGTTTTCCTTCAGCTTGAAATATACATTCAGGAAATACTCACTTCCCGAATCCAAGCTTTTATTGTAAGGAACGAGTAATGCTTTTTTCTGATTTGGGGCAAGGTCTATCGGATTTATCGATCCCGATTCAGCCACGACTCCGTCTTTTAGCAGCTCCCAGGCAATATCGAATTCATTCAGGTCTGTAAAGTCATATTTATTCTCTATTTCAATTTTCCCTATAGAGAGCGACAATGGCCTGATTTTGACATATTGATATATCTTTTTCACTTCCAGCAATTTGGCTGTTTCGCGCCTGTCCGGTGTAGTCAATCCGTTGCAAACAAAATCACCGTCGTTGGGAACGTCTCCGAAATCGCCTCCATAGTAATACCTGTCCGTCGGACCTCCGGGTTTAACGATCGCCTGGTCTACCCAGTCCCAGACGCAACCGCCGATCATCCGCTGCGAATGGTTCTCTATGTAGTCCCAGTATTCGGCAAGGTTGCCCATGGCATTACCCATCGAATGCACATATTCACACAGAAAGTAAGGTTTATCACTTTCCCGTTGATCGAAAGCAGCCATCCGGTCCAGAGCGGGATACATATGGGAGTCTATATCTGCCGATTCATTGCGGCCCTCGTAGTGAACCGGGCGGGACGGATCCATCGAACGGGTGAGTTTCGCAATTTCATCGAAATTCATTCCGTTTCCACCTTCGTTCCCCATCGACCAGAAGATCACGCAAGGATGGTTCCTGTCGCGCTGTACCATTCTTTCCAGGCGGTCCTTATATGCCGGCAACCAGGAAGGCATGTTGCTGATGGAATGGTTGCCGTGGTTTTCGATATCGGCTTCGTCCATCGTATAGAGGCCGTAATAGTCGTATATGGCATACATTTTGGCATGATTGGGATAATGGCTGGTGCGGATGGTGTTCATATTATATCGTTTCATCATCTGCACGTCCTGGATCATCGATTCCACAGGTACGCTTCTACCGTATATCGGGTGCGTATCGTGCCGGTTGGTGCCTTTGAAAAAAACCTGCTCGTTATTAATATAAACCCGCTTGTTCTTGATCTCTATTTTACGGAATCCGAATTTGGAAGACATGGCTTCCGTCACATTTCCGTCCTTGTCTTTCAATAACACTACGGCCGTGTAGAGATTCGGTTTTTCCGCCGACCATAATGCGGGCTTAGAAACCGCAGCCTGCAGATCGAAAGATTGTTCTTCCCCGCCTTTCAGTGCGGTTATGTCTTTTGAAATCTCCGCGACGGCCTTGCCCCGAGGGTCCAATAACGTAATCTGTATCGACGCGGCGTCCGATGCTTTTTTGCTGTAATTTTTGATAAAAGGTTTGACGTCGAATGTGGCCGAAGAGAAATCATCCCCGTTGAATCCGGCCGACAGATGGTAGTCGCGTACATGGACCTTTGGGGTGGCGAACAGGAATACGTCGCGGTGGATACCGCTCAAGCGGAACATATCCTGGTCTTCTATGTAACTGCCGTCGGTCCAGCGGAACACCTGTACGGCAAGCGTATTGTTCCACGTTTTGACGTATTCTGTAATGTCGAACTCGGTCACATTGTTGGCGCCTTGGCTGTATCCCACTTTTTTACCGTTCACCCACACGTAAAAACCGCTATATACCCCGTCGAAATGTATAAAGATGTTTTTTCCGTCCCAGTCAGCCGGGACATCGAAGTCCCGGCGGTATGATCCCACGGGATTCGGCTCTTTTTCGTTCGTATATCCTTTCTGCGGCTCGATGAACGGAGGATTATTCCTGAACGGATATCTTATATTGGTATAAATAGGGGTACCGTATCCATGCATTTCCCAATTGGAAGGCACCGGTATCTCCGCCCATGAAGATACGTTATACCCGGGTTTATAGAAATCCATCGGACGTTCGGAAGGTTGCTTCACCCATTTGAACTTCCAGTCCCCGTTCAGCGATCGATACAGCGGCGACGAAGGCTCCAACCACGGTTTGTCAAAGCTTTGGTCCGCTTTGAGGCTTTCAACCGACGGGAAAGGAATATAAGTGACGTGACCGGCCTCCTTGTTGACTGCAAAAATGGTTTCGTTTTCCCAGTCGTCTTTGCCCCTCTTCACCTCTTCCGCTTTCGGCGCTTTCATGTTAGTCGGTACCAACCGCCATGTTTGTATCACATTCGGCAATTGGTATAACGCCGCTCCGGCAGCATCTTCCCCGGTAAACGCCAGAACCATTCCACTGCCCCGTTGGGTAATCGTATAGTCGCCGGTTCCCGTTACCACTAATTTCCAATGCTGGTTTTCATTCGACGGCGAAGCATCCCACTGGATAACCGAATTCCCGTTTCCTGAAGAGATATTGAAATTGTCGATACTTTTACTACAAAACGGATTGGTTATCATATAAAAACCATTGCCGAGCGGAGTAAATCTCCAGGCCTGTCCTCCTTTGTCTTTTTGGTCTTTACCCAGGAAAAGCTTGGCCTCGTTCGCTTTGGAATCCAGATTATCGATCGCCAAACCCGCCGGACTGACTATTTTGTATAAAACATCCGGATTGATCTGTTGGGAAAATACATTCCCTGTCAAGAGCAGGCAGAACAGAAATGATAATCTGAATTTGTTTTTTAATGATAACATGGAGTTTTAATTTGATTGGTTAGTCATCTGTTTTTTCTTATTACGGCAAATTTAATGATTTTTCGAAGAATGCGCGATCGCGTCGACACTTTTATTGAATATAAAAGGTTGATGCCCTTGGCTTCCTCAACCCTATAAATAAAGGTGCTGTGTTGCTCTTGTACAGGCGACTCGTCCTTAATACTACTTATACGTTGATTTTCATTGAGTTGCCGATATTGTGCAAACAACATCAGAACAAGAATCATGTAAAACATCATGTACAACACACCCCTTTGAAACAGCATTTTGAGAGGGGTGGCTTATGGGAGAAACCCTGTAAAAAGAAAAAATCAGAAATTCATCGTATTGATAAACCTCTGATTTTCAGAGCTGTTTCCGGGAGTTCCCTCGCATTCGCTCGGGCAGTCCCTGCCGCTGCCGCTGGGGCGCCGTCAAAAAAAACAACGAACAATATCGCTGCGCGATTATTTGAAAATCAAAAGGGTGCTTTCAAGTAAACTTGAGCACCCTTTTGAAATTTTCAACTGCCGTGGCAGTATTGTTTGTTGTTTTTTGAGCTGTTTCCGGGACTTGAA
>JAVBRB010000027.1:0-44558 GCA_031548515.1 Rikenellaceae bacterium
AATGTTCCCAAAATCTTTTCGTAACTTGCGCTAAAGTTGTTCATGATATTTATCTGATTGGTAGTCAAATAAATATACGGATATTATCCGACATGAACAACTTTTTTTATGATTTTATTCTAAATGCACAACGGGTTATTAATAACTTTAAATCTATTGATTATGGCCACCATCAACCAACCGAAAGCTCCGTTCGAAATGCCGGAGTTACCCTATGCACACGACGCGCTGGCTCCATACATGAGCAGCGAAACCATCGATTACCACTACGGCAAGCATCTGCAGGCCTATGTGAACAACCTCAACAATCTGGTGAAAGGCACCGAGTTCGAAAAAATGACGCTTGAAGATATCGTCAAAAAATCCACCGGAGGCATCCATAACAACGCGGGACAGGTCTGGAACCATACCGTATATTTCCTGTCGTTCTCGCCCAACGCGCAAACCAAGCCGTCCGGACGCCTGGCCGCTGCCATAGACCGCGATTTCGGTTCCTACGAAAAATTCCAGGAAGAGTTCTCTAAATCGGCAATGGCTGTTTTCGGCTCGGGCTGGACATGGCTGGTTGCCGACAAGGATGGCAAGCTCGAGATAATAAACACTCCCAACGGCGAAAATCCGCTTTCCACAGGCAAGAATACCCTCATGGGCATCGACGTATGGGAACACGCCTACTACATCGACTACCGCAACGTGAGGGCGGACTCCATCAAGGCTTTCTGGAACATACTGGACTGGAAAACAGTCGAAGCGAGATACTAAACCATCCTGCAAGCGACAGATAAGAAAGTAAAGCGCCGAAGTATTGGCGCTTTACTTTTTTAGTTATACCTTCGCGGCATTAAATAACGACCTTCATAGAAGGTGAATTTAGTAAAAGAGTGAAGGCATCGCCTTCAATTGTCATTCCTAGCGAGGCGCAAAGCGCCGACGAGGAATCTACAAAATATCGAAAAAATATTAGGTAGATCCCTCCATCCTGCGGATATTCGGGATGACATTTTAAAAGGATAGCCGAAAGTACATTACCACCTGGTAAACAGGTGGATTTTTAAAGCAAACTAATACAAGCAAATGAACTGGTTTGTCAATCTTCTGTTCGGAGAAGGCATCGCCCATTCTGTATTCGTGATAGCGCTGGTGATAGCGGCCGGCACGGCGCTCGGCAAGATCAAGATCGCAGGCATCTCGCTGGGTGTCACATGGATTCTTTTCGTCGGGATCGTCGCTTCGCATTTCGGCATGACCATTGACCCGAAAGTACTCGGGTTTACCAAAGAATTCGGACTCATCCTCTTCATTTTCGCCCTCGGCCTGCAGGTCGGGCCGGGTTTCTTCGCATCGTTCAAGAAAGGCGGGTTTCGGTTGGTAATGTACGCCATCGGCATCGTTCTGCTTGGCGTCGCCGCAACGGCTGTGCTTGCCATCATTACCGGCACCCCTATATCCACAATGGCAGGTGTTATGTCGGGTGCCGTCACCAACACCCCCGGATTGGGTGCAGCGCAGACCGCCTATGCCGAAATAAACAACGGGTCCATGGACCCGGCCATCGCCAACGGTTACGCCATCGCTTATCCGCTCGGCGCTACCGGGGTAATATTCGCCATGTTGATAATCAAAGCCCTTTTCCGGGTGAAACTCGACCGCGAAACTGACGAACTGGTCGCAGAAAGCCAGGAAGCACACAGCACCGCAAGACTCTCTATAAAACTGACCAACAGGATAGTTATCGGCAAAAAAGTCTCCGAAATGAAATCGCTGCTTGGCCGTAAGTTCATTATCTCTCGTGTGAGGCGCGCCGACGGAAGCATCGAAATAGCAAATGCCAACACAGTTCTGCGGGAAGGCGACAAACTGCTGGTCATAACCGACGAACACGACCGCAACGCCATAATGTCATTCTTCGGCGAAGAAACCTCCGACCTTAAACCTGGCGACTGGGTGAAACTTGACTCCAACCTGATCTCCAAGCCCGTGATCATTACGAAATCGAACATAAACGGCAAAAGTCTGGGTTCGCTGAAACTGCGTAACCATTTCGGCATCAACGTCACCCGTGTGACACGCGCCGGAATAGAACTCGTTGCCTCTCCCGAGTTGGAACTGCAGCTGGGCGATAAGCTTACGGTCGTCGGAACGGAAGATGCGATCAGATCGGCGGCCGGATTCCTCGGCGATTCCGTCATACGGCTGCGCCATCCCAACCTGGTTTCTATATTCCTGGGTATAACCCTCGGGGTTCTGGTGGGATCGATCCCGTTCTTCGTTCCCGGCATGCCTGAGCCGCTCAAACTGGGATTGGCCGGAGGTCCACTTATCGTGGCTATCCTGATAGGGCGTTTCGGGCCGCACTACAAACTGATAACCTACACAACCATGAGCGCGAACCTGATGCTGCGAGAAGTGGGCATCTCGCTGTTCCTGGCATGCGTAGGGTTGGGATCGGGCCAGACTTTCGTTTCGAGCCTCGTCGGGGGAGGTTACTGGTGGATACTCTACGGAGCAATAATCACCCTGGTACCCATACTCCTTGTGGCGGTTCCCGTAAGGAAATTCACGAAGTTGAATTATTTCAAACTGATAGGAGTTATGGCCGGGGCGCAGACCAATCCGATGGCCCTTTCCTATGCCAACTCGTTGGGAGGAAATGACAATGCATCCGTCGCCTATTCGACAGTCTACCCGTTCTCGATGTTCCTGAGAATACTCGCGGCGCAGGTTTTGGTGATGTTGGCATTCTAGCGACTCTATTTAAAACGACAAGGGCCTGTATTTGAAACAGGCCCTTTTTCCCGTGTTGCCAAAATTTTCTCAGTTCTGCGGATCGTCCATCCGGCCGATGAAAAGGATCGCTCCCGTGCTTTTTTCCCTGATGAGATACAGGAACGGCCTGTCGGCATAGAAAGTGCCGGGCTGCCGCGGACCGGCAGAAGTGACCCAGATTCCGACGGAAGTTACAGCCGCAGCCTCCGTCCCCTCTTCGTTGACTTCCACAAAGGTCTTATGCTTTATCTCGGATATCGCCAGCCTGGGATCGTCGGCGATACCGTTCAGGTTTCCGCCCGATTGAAAGATCAGGTTCATCCCCAGACCGGCGACATGATCGTTCAGCAAAAATTCACACTCCTGCTTGAAACGCGGCAATTTTATTCGAAGTTCAAGTTCGTCCAGACCGGCTACGATGTTGCCGTAAGCCTCGGCATCGAGGGATTCCACGATGTCGTCGAGAGTTTTGTCCCCGGCAGGAAGCATCACCAGCATGCTGAACGCGCCATTACCGTATGTCAGTTCCAGGCATTCCACATTACCGTCGCGGTAGTATGGAAATACCTCTGTCTGGTTCATCGTCGGAACGGCCTTACGGCCTCCGCCTTCAAGTGTGAAGTTTTCATTTTTAGTATCTTTTTTGTCGAACATGGACTCCCACTTGCTTTTGAAATATACCGCGTTGATGAGATACATCACTGCATCGTCAGGAATCGAGTTTAGGATGGTTTTTATTTTATTGTTGGTTATGGCTGCGCACCAGGCGTTAATGGCGGCCACAGCAGACGGTGCACTGAAATCCAGGCTCCGCACCTCGGCGCCGTAGCAGGCTTTATTGATATCCATGAAACTCTGTTTGACCGGATAGGTCTGCTCGCTCCAGATCGAATTTGCGATCGAAATGGCGGTCAGCGGGTCGACGGAGAGCAGGGCCCGGGACATTTTCTGGTAATATTCATTGATTTCCCCACTCGAAAAATCAGAGACACCGAGAGTGGCGGCCATTTCAGCGCCCGCTTCTTCAGATGTCCCGTTATATAGCATGCCCAAAGCCATCGTCACACTCAGCGGCGAGATAAAAGCGTTCTTCTTGTCATCGGATGCCGCCACCCGCCGGAACAAGTCGAGTGCAAAGGCATTGTCGCCTGCGACCTTTTCAGCCTGACGGGTAGTCAGCACTATAGGTTCGGCCTTAGTGATTAGGTCTGGATCGGGATTACGGCCGCTGTCGCACGCCGTGGCAGCCAGCATCAGCAATGCAGCCGAAAAATAAATGCTCTTTTTCATATCACACATTTCAAAGGTTAATACATCAGGATAAATGGCCAAAACCTCGAAATACTGCATGCGTATTATGTCACCGGCTCTATTTTATCAAGAGAAACGTACCATATATAGCCTGCAACGTCCGTATAGCCCATTCCGCGCAGAAGTTCCATATAGTTCTTCAATTGTTTCCCGTGTTCAGGCAAAGTTTTTCGTCCGAACTTGTAATCCACTACCACAGCACTGCCGCCGTTAAGCATTACGCGGTCGGGACGCCTGGCACCCGGATCTCCCGGCACGACGATGTTGCTCTCATTGCGCACGGCATCCCATTCCCCGCCGAACCATCCGGCAACGAGCGGATTTTCAAAAGCCTTCCCGACCACGTCAAGCAGATGATCGTACTCAGGCTTGGAAACCAATGCGACGGCCAGCATACGGTCGATGGCCGCCCTGACGTCTTCGACGCCCGAAGCATTCTCGAATGCCCTGTGCATCAGTATCCCGAACTGACGCCAATCCGAGGAGGAAGCCGAACTTGTTCGGGCTTGCCCGAGAAGCGAAGGATGAGGACCGAAGGTCAACTCGCACGGCGCCAGTTCCGCCTCTCCGCTCTCAAAATAGCGCGCCGAGGGAAGCCTCAATTTCACTTTTGCGCCCGGACGGCTCGTCGGATATGTTTTCAGGCTTTTGTCTTCTCTCGCTTCCGGAGTTCCGGGATTCACCGGAGAACCGAAAGCCAACACCTCGCCTTCTCCCGTGACCGTGCGCACTCCCCTGACTTCGCCCGCAAAAACAGAAGCGTCTTCCCCTTCGCGCAAAACGCGGCGCAGGATGCTTCCAATCATATTTTTGTCGTTGCGGGGATTCGACGAGGTCATAAGGTGCAATTCTTCCCGGGCGCGTGTCACGGCCACGTAAAACATGTTCATCCCGTCGATGTGCGACATAACCTGCTCACGATAATATCCCGGTGCGAAGAACGATTCGGACATTTGTTCCCTGTAGTTCACAGGCAGGCTGCCTACGCCTTCCAATCCCTCTTCCGGTGATTCAGCCCAAACGATCAATTTCTTCCCCCTGGTATCCGGCGCAAGTGTCCATGACATGTAAGGTATTATAACGGCCTTGTACTCCAGCCCTTTCGATTTATGGATCGTCGAAACGGTGATGGCCCCTCCCCCCTGCATGGAAATCGAGGCCGCAGCCCCTTTTTCACCCCACCATTTCAGGAAAAGCGGAATATCGGCAAGCTGTTTCGACGAGAAGTTGTTTATCTGTTCATGGATGGCCTGTATATAGGCGATATCATCGGCGCGCCCCTGCAGGCAATACCGCAACACCGTCTCCTCGAACGCTTCCTCGGGCGACATTGCAGCCATATGTGCGAAAAATCCGTTTTCGTCCTTCGAGAGCGGCTCGTCGAACGAACGGCCGAGCCAATGATTGTATACTGCACGGTTAATGGAATCTCCGGGATCGGCGGCAAGCGACAGGCATGCTATGATGAACCTGCTCACGGCAGCAGAACCCACCGTAAGGGCTTCCTGGGTAACAACGTCGTAACTGTATGGCGACCCCGGATTGTCGTGTTTGTGCTTCAACAGCATCTGCGCCACGCGCGTTCCCTGATCATTGGAACGCACCAACACTGCAATCTCGCCCGGAGCGTACCCCCGCGACTGAAGTTCCTCTATCTTTTCGATGACAGGAGGAACGTATTCTCCATTCCCGCCGGCATCGTATACGGTTATCGTGACATACCCCTCTTCTTTTTCGCTTTTCGGCTGCTGGATATGTCCCCGGTAGGCTTCTTCCATCATTCCGGTCAGAGATTCAGCTTCGGTGGCATCGATCATCCCTTTTGCAAATCCACGGGCGATCATCGCATTCAATTCGGCGTTGCCGGCCTCGGTCACAAGCCCTGTAACCGCATTGTTGAATTCGACCACCCGCCGCATGCTCCGCCAATTCGTTACGAGAGTCTCTCTCTCGACACGCCCGGCCCCCATTTCCTCGCTTACTCGTTGCGAAAGTATGCGCCAATCCCCTCCCCTCCATCGGTAGATGGCCTGTTTGACGTCGCCTATGAGCATCACGGGAGCGCCCTCTTCCTCGGCGATGGCATTTTTGAGCAGGGGAACGAAATTATCCCACTGCGCCCCCGAAGTGTCCTGGAATTCGTCTATCATGAAGCGCGAATAATAGCTCCCGGCCTTCTCGAAAATGAACGGCGTGTCATTGCCAGAAACCAGTCGCGAAATCATGCGGTTGGTCTCCGAAATGGGCATTATATTCCCTTCGGAACAGATCTTTTCTACGCGATGCTGCAGATCGTACAGCAACAGGAAGTTGCGGTAGTTCTCCCTGAGCAGGCTGGCGCTGTTCATCAGGCGGAAATTTTCAGAATACAGTTTGTCCATATCTTCCAGCAGCGGCATCAGTTCCGGAACGAGGAACTCTGCCGTACCTCTGTTTTCCGAATCAGGATGTACCCAGTTCCCGGGCGACCTAAGGGCTTCGGCGGCATATTTGGATGGGGCTTTGACGTCGCCTGCGGCCACCTGCGAGAAATATGCGGCCACACTTCCCGACTTTCCCTTGAAATCGGAGGCCGAGAGAGCGTGTGCTTCGATCATATCCGATGCCGCTTTTGCCCTGCTTATGATTTCCGCCTGCACTTTCCAGGCTTTCTCGACTACCGCTTCGATGAGCGATGAGGCCTGTCCTTCCTGCGGGGCAACATCCCTCGCCCTTTGATAAGCCTCGCCGAAAAGCTGTTTGCCCAGTCCCAACAGAGGCTCCTTTATGTTCCAGCGCTTGTTTTCCTCGATCCGGTCCCGTGCAGCGAGGAACAGCCGGCGGCGCAACTCTTCGTCAGTCGAAATATCCTCGATGAGCATGTCCGCTGCAACGGAAAGCAGATCGTCTGTTTCGAGCTGAAGATTGAAATTGACCTCGACACCCAGTTCGCGGATAAACGAACGGATGAGTCTCTGGAAAAAACGGTCTATGGTCAACACCGAGAAACGGCTGTAATCATGCAGTATGAGTTTGCGCGCTTCGGCCGCGCGGTGTCGTATTTTTTCCTCGCTGAATCCGAGTTCTTCCTGCAAGCGGGCTGTGTAGCTGCTTTGTCCGCCGCTTGCGAGCATGTGTATCTCGCGCAGGATACGCGATTTCATCTCTTCGGTGGCCTTGTTGGTGAAAGTCACGGCAAGTATATGCCTGTAAAGCGCCGGATCCGATACGACCTCTTTTATGTATTCATACGCAAGCCGGTAGGTTTTGCCGGACCCGGCCGATGCCCCTATAATTCTGACGTTTCCCATTGGACTCCAAATATAGCCAATTTTTGCTCATGAGCCACACTATAACCCTGCCCCGTCCGTTACATTAAAAAATAAAACACTATCTTGCATTGTTAAAACGCAAATCATTTGACGATGAAAAAAATTATCATGCTGTTTTCAGCAGCGATCCTGGCAGCCGGAGTCTCGGCGCAAAGCATCTCCGTAGATAACCTGGACCCATTCCGGGGCCTTCAGGCGACTGGCAATAAAATAGAACTTCACGTAACGCAGAATCCGGAACAGCCGCTCTCGATAAGCATCGAGATGAACGGGAACGACCCGAACATGTTGAAATGGTGGGAAAGCGAAGGGCTGCTGCAAATCAAATATACGCCGAAAAACAAGGAGAAACCGGTGGTGATAAAACTCAACTGCCACACCCTCGAAACCCTAGACCTTACCGGGGTTTCGATGACTATGGAAGGGGTGTGGAAGCAGGACCTGGTGACCATCAACCTTTTCAGCAGCGCGAAACTGACAGCCGAAATATACGCCAAAGACCTGAAGATGACCGCCCAGACAAGCGCCACTGCGATCATTAAAGGCGGCGGACTCTATGCGGACTACGACACGCGTTCCAAAAGCGTCCTCGATGTGCGTAATTACGCTGCCAAAAGCGCTTTTTTGAGGGCGGCCGGATACTCCGAGTGCTATATATACGGCAAGGAAAGGCTGATTATAGAGGCCTTCGACGGGGCTTCGGTGTTCTACCGCGGCACTCCGGAAATATTCCGCGAACGCACCGCACGCGGAGGACACACCAATCCCATAGGAGATTAATCAATTACGGACCTTCAATTACGAATTACGAAATACTCCAGTTTCAAATACGTAATTAACAACAATGGACGGTTTTCTGAAACAGGTCGCCTCAGACCTTTACGGCAGATACGGGGACGATATCTCGTCCCTTTACGTATTATTGCCCAACCGCCGGGCCGGACTGTTTTTCGGCGAAGCGCTTTCGGAAATCATTGACAGGCCGTTGTGGCAGCCGCAATCCGTCACCGTCGACCAACTCATGGAAGAGATTTCGGGACTCACGGCATGCGACCGCATCCGCCTAATCACCGAACTCTATAAGATTTACGCGGAATACCACTCCGGGGAAAGTTTCGATACGTTCTATTTCTGGGGAGAGCTGCTGTTGGGTGATTTCGACTCCATAGACAAGTATCTTATCGACGCCGACACGCTTTTCTCCAATCTCGTAGACCTGCATGAACTCGATGGACGCTTCGATTACCTTTCCCCCGAACAGAAGGCCGTCATTGCCAAATTCTGGCGCAGTTTCGGCCAGGAATCCGATTTCTCACCGCACCAGAAGGACTTCATGACGATCTGGCGTACGCTCGCTCCGGTTTACCACGAATTCCGGGCGCGGCTTCAGAGGCTGGGCATCGCATACCAGGGCATGGCATACCGCGAAGCCGCAGAAAGAATACGGGACGGAAGAGCACCGCAGATTACCGAAAGGCGCTATGCGATCGTCGGTTTCAACGCCCTGAGCAAATGTGAACAGGTGCTTTTCGATTGGCTTCGGAAGAACTTTGCGGTCGATTTCTACTGGGACTACGACGAATATTACGTGCCGGACGAGGTACAGGAAGCAGGCATGTTCATGCGTGACAACCTGCTACGTTTCCCGTCGGTGACAAGTCTGAGCGGAGGTTACCGCAATTTCGAAAAACCTAAGAAAATACGTTCTGTTTCGACGGCATCGAATGTCCTGCAGTGCAAATATGCAGGCAACGCGCTTGCGGACATCGCGAAGAGGAAAGGTTCGGCGCCCGGCAAGGAAACAGCCATAGTATTGACCGACGAAAGTCTGCTGGCGCCATTGCTGTGGTCGCTGCCTGCGGAGGTGAAAGAAATCAACATCACGATGGGGTATCCGCTGAAGATGCATCCGGCCTATACGTTCCTGGAAAGGCTCATGGAACTCCAGAACCGCCGACGTACGGGACGCAACACTCTGGCGTTTTACCACAGCGACGTAGAGGGCCTCATGCGTCACCCCTACCTTGCCGATAAATCGGGAGATACGAATGTTTTCAAGGCACAATACGTCTACCTGAACGCAGAACGGCTGAAGACTTCGCCCATATATGAAAAGATATTCACCGCGCCCGCAGATTGGCGGCAATTGTCCGATTATCTTATAGAAGTGACAGCGCAGGTGGCGAATCTGCCGTTCGATGGCGGCGACGCATTCCAGCGCACCGAATTTTTCGCCGTCATTACCGAACACATCCGCACGCTGGCCAATTCATTGGACGGTTGCGAAATAGACTTGTCCACAAAGATATACATGTCCCTCCTGCGCCGCAGCCTGCAGTCGGTCACGGTGCCTTTCGATGGAGAACCACTGGCCGGAGTGCAGATCATGGGCATCCTGGAAACCCGTGCACTGGATTTCGAGAACATCATTTTTCTGTCCATGAACGACAGCAATTCACCCGGAAATCTCACGGGAGCGCCGTCGTTCATCCCATACAACCTGAAAATGGCTTACGGGCTGCCGACGCCGGAACACCATGAAGGCGTGTATGCCTATCACTTCTTCCGGTTGATACAGCGCGCCAAAAATATAGACATGGTGTGGTCGTCCACCAGCGACGACAAGAACTCGGGCGAACCGAGCCGCTACATTTACCAGCTCGACTACGAATCGCCCCATGATGTTGAAAAGGACGAGGTGACTGTCGATGTCAATCTTTCGCCGACGAAGCCTGTTAAGGTTGAAAAAAGTCCGGACATCATGGAAAAACTCGCAGTATTTCTCACCGGGCCGCGACGCAAACTATCCCCGTCGCTGTTTTTCACCTACGTAGAGTGTCCCCTTAAATTCTACTTCCGGGGCGTGGCCGGATTGAAGTCATGCGAAGAACTCCCGGAAGAGGTCGACAACGCGATGTTCGGAAACATCCTGCATCTGGCGATGGAGAAGCTGTACACGCCGCTTGTCGGAGCGCACAATCCTAACGAACATATACGTGAGATTATCGGTTCGCAAAAAATCGAAGACGCGGTAACGCGGGCGATAGCGGAACTCTACGTGAAAGAAGAAGAAATCCGTCCCGAAGATTGGGGCGGCAACATGATACTGGTCCACAAGACAATCGTGGACTACATCGATCGCAATATCCTGCCGTTCGATGCGGCACAGGGCGGTTTCACGATCGAAAAACTGGAAGAATGGATTTCAGCCGACGTGGATTTCAACCTCGGCGTCGAAACGCGTACCGTAAGTTTCTGCGGTAAGGTCGACCGGTTGGACAGGCTTGCCGACGGCACCCTGCGAGTGGTGGATTACAAGACCGGCAGCCCGAAAACGAAAAACCAGGACAACGAGCGTTTCCTGAGCATCGACGCGCTATTTGCCGGTAAATCCGAAGAGCGTATCTCGGCCGTACTGCAGACGCTTCTCTACGCGATGATGCTGCATACCGGCGGAGAGACGAAAGTCCAACCGTCGCTCTACTACGTCAAGAACCTGTCAAAAGACGGGTATTCGCCGCTATTCTCAGAGACCGGCGGCGACGGTAATTCATCAGGCAGCGATACAGGTAAAGGGAAAAAAGCCAAAGTACGCACGGTAGAACAGTACGGAGATTATTCGGAAGAGTTCGAGGACCGCCTGCGCGAAGTGATGAGCGAAATGTTCGATCCGTCGGTCCCGTTCACCCAGTGTGAAGCCAGCCTCCCCTGCCAATGGTGCGACTTCAGCACCATCTGCCAGCGATAATGAAAAAATCAGAGGATGCGGAAACGGACTGAATTCCAAATCTTCAATTGTTTTGCTGAGCAAAATAATCATCGACCGAGCGCCGACCGTCCACCAAAGGCCGGTGGAGGCATCTTGCGAGGGAAATAACCAAAAGGAGCGATTCTCCGCCGCTTGCGGAGATATTATATAAATTCCTGTTTGGATACCCCGATGCTTATGGCGGGGTAGTTCATATCTCCGGATTCATGATTCTGTCAACATCCTTGCCCTTTCGACCGCCCCGCTGATGCCGGAAAGAACGTTTTCGACGCCTATAAGTTCGTCGATCCCCGTTTTATGCAGGGTTGCCCGGACACTGTCGTTGACGCCCGAAAGCAGTATCGTGATATCTTCTTTTTGCGAAGCCTTGATAAGATTCTTAAGGTTGTGCGCGCCCGTGGAATCTATGAACGGTACTTTACGCATACGGATTATACGCACCTGCGGTTTATCGCCCAACTGTTTCATTATTTCGTCGAACTTGTTGGCTATCCCGAAAAAGAAAGGCCCTTCGATCTCATAAACCTCGACTCCTCTGGGAAGTTCCAGTTTTTCCGTGTCGACATTGCCTTCTACGTAATCGGCTCCGACAACTTCTTTTTTGAACATCGACACTTTGGAGACATCGGTAATGCGCTTCAGGAACAACACTACAGCCAGAAGAAGCCCGATCTCTATAGCTATCGTCAGATCGAAGATCACGGTCAGCAGGAACGTGGCCAGAAGCACTGCGACGTCGGACTTGGAGTTGCGGAGAAGAGAGCGGAAACTGCGCCATTCGCTCATATTGTACGCTACGACCACAAGCACACCCGCAAGGCATGCCATTGGGATGTGTTTCGTGAGGCCGCCCAGGAACAGCATTATCAGCAGAAGCACCGCGGCATGGATCATCCCTGCCACCGGTGTGCGGCCGCCGTTATTGATGTTGGTCATTGTGCGCGCAATAGCCCCCGTTGCGGGAATGCCGCCGAAGAACGGTGTCACGACGTTGGCGACACCCTGAGCGATCAACTCGGTGTTGGAGTCGTGTTTGTCGCCGGTAACGCCATCGGCGACGGTAGCGGAAAGCAGCGACTCTATCGCGCCCAGCATGGCTATGGTGAAAGCCGGCGCAAGCAGGGTGCGTATCATCGGGAAATTTATCTTCGGCGCTTCTGCAGATATCTGCATGCCGTCCAGAGCGAACTTGTCGCCAATAGTCTCGATACCCGCGATGCCGAACTTTTCGCGCAGCAGCCACACGATTACCGTCATCAGGACAATGGCTACGAGCGAGCCTGGAATTCTTTTCGATATTTTCGGCATGAGCATGATTATCGCTATCGAAGCCACGCCTATGCCGAGTGCCCACCAGTTTACAGTGTTGAAATTCTGCGCGTATACTACCCATTTATCGACGAAATCGGCAGGGACATTATCTATCCGCAGTCCGAAAAGGTCCTTTATCTGTGTGGCGAAGATGGTCAGTGCGATACCGCTTGTGAAGCCTACCACTACCGGGTAGGGAATGAATTTGATGATCGTACCGGCTTTCAGCACTCCCATCAGGATGAGCATTATGCCCGCCATGATGGTAGCCACTATCAGCCCGCTGGTCCCGAACTGCTGCACGATGCCGTAAACGATCACGATGAACGCTCCGGTCGGGCCGCCTATCTGCACTTTGCTGCCTCCTAGGAACGATATGATGAAACCCGCAACGACGGCCGTGATAAGCCCTTTCTCGGGAGTCACGCCCGACGCGATACCGAAAGCGATAGCCAGCGGCAACGCTACGATTCCCACGATGATGCCTGACATAAGGTCGGCGGTGAATTGCCGACGGGTGTAGCTTTTAAATGTGTCTAAAAGTTTAGGCCTGAAAATCATTTTCGCAATCTTCTTTTATGGCCGCAGTTTTTCGGTCGGTTAAGGGAAGTGCAATTAAGTTCGCCGCAAAACGGACGGTTTTGCTGACCGGAGTCCGCTAGTTGCCGCCTGCAGCAGCGCGGATCAACGGAGGGAGGCAAAGGTAGTGCTTTTTCCTTGACTGCAAATGTTTTAATACAAAAAAGCGACTCCGGATACTCAGAATCGCTTTCAATCAATATATTGCGGTTATTTGAACTCCACGAGGGCTTTACCCGTCATTTCGCCGGGTCGTGGAAGTCCCATCAGCTTCAGTATCGTTGGCGCCACGTCGGCCAGAACGCCGTTTTCAACGCTCTTCACCCTGTCTGAAACCACAATAATGGGCACCGGATTGAGCGAGTGGGCCGTGTTGGGCGAACCGTCGGGATTGAGCGCGTAGTCGGCGTTGCCATGGTCGGCGATTACGATCACCTCGTAGCCATTGGCCCTTGCCGCGTCGATCACCTCCCCTGCGCATTTGTCCACGGTCTTGACCGCTTTCATGATGGCTTCGTAGATACCGGTATGGCCTACCATGTCGCCGTTGGCGAAATTCAGCGCGATGAAATCGTACTTTTGCGTCTTGATGGCCGCAACCAGTTTTTCGGCGACTTCAGGAGCGCTCATCTCGGGCTGCAGGTCGTATGTCGCGACCTTCGGCGAAGGGACCAGGATGCGGTCCTCGCCTTCGAAAACAGCCTCGCGCCCGCCGTTCAGGAAGAACGTCACGTGGGCGTATTTTTCGGTTTCGGCGATGCGCAGCTGCGTCAGTCCGAGTTTCGAAAGATATTCGCCGAGCGGATTGTGTACGTTGTCCTTGTCGAAAAGTATGTGAAGCCCCTTGAACGTGGCGTCGTACGGCGTCATAGTACAGTAATACAGTGGTATGGTCTTCATTCCCTGCTCCGGCATATCCTGCTGTGTCAGAACGGCTGTCAGTTCCTTGGCGCGGTCGTTGCGGAAGTTGAAGAAGATCACCATGTCGCCATCTTTGACCAGGCCGACAGGTTTATTGGCAGCATCCACGGCAACTATCGGCTTGATGAATTCGTCGGTCACGCCTTCGTCGTAAGAGGCCTGCACGGCCGATACCATGTCTGTGGAGTGAGTTCCGGCCCCGTTCACGATTGAATCATATGCTGTTTTCACGCGCTCCCAGCGTTTGTCGCGGTCCATTGCGTAGTAGCGGCCGATTATGGTCGCTATCCGTCCGGCACATGTCGGTTTAGCAAGTTCGGTTTCCAGGCGTTCTATATAGCCTTTGCCGCTGCGGGGGTCGGTGTCGCGACCGTCCATAAAACAGTGTACAAACGTGTTTTCAATGTTGTAGTCGCGCGCGATCTCACACAACTTGAACAGGTGGTCGATCGAGCTGTGCACGCCGCCATCCGACACCAGGCCCATGAAATGGACCTGCTTGCCGTTCTGCTTGGCGTACTCGAACGCCGTGACGATCTCGGGATTCTGCTTGATGGAGTTGTCACGGCAGGCGCGGTTGATCTTCACCAGGTCCTGATAGACGACACGGCCAGCACCTATGTTAAGGTGGCCGACTTCGGAATTGCCCATCTGTCCGTCGGGCAGCCCCACGTTTTCGCCGCTTGTCAAAAGTTCTGCGTAAGGGTATTTTTTGTATAACCCGTTGATGTATTGCGGATCAGCCTGCCAGATAATGTCGCCTTTAGCGTGATCGCCGGATCCCCATCCGTCGAGGATCATCAGCAGGACTTTTTTCTCGATTTTGGTACTCATTTTTCCTTTATTTTGTTTTTTATTATTTCCGTAGCCATAGTTATCGCGTTTTCGAGTCCGTCAGCGTTTTTACCCCCGGCCATCGCGAAGAACGGCTGTCCGCCGCCGCTGCCATCTATCTCTTTGGCAGCTTCGCGTATCACAGTACTCGCGTTGACACCCTGTTTTACGATTTCATCGCCCAGCATTATCGCCAACGTAGGCTTTCCGTCGGTTACAGTACCGACGACCATGACCAACCTGCCGCTCCTCTGGCGCAATTGGAACATCAGGTCCTTCATAAAATCGGCCTTTATGTCCATAATGCGGTTAACAATAATCATTCCGTCCTGCTCCAATTCGCCCAGTTCGGCTGCAAAATTTTCAGCCATCTGCGCGAGTCGTTCCTTGTGCATCGCCTGGATTTCAGACGCAAGTTCCTCGTTTTCGCTGAACAGTTTCTTAATAGCCTCCAGTACGTGCGGATTCCTGACGGTTTCCTGAATCGCTTTCAGAGTATCCTCGGCCATGTACAGTAATTGCTCGGCGCGCTCGCCGGTTACGGCTTCGATACGCCTCACGCCTGCAGAGACAGCGCTTTCGCTGACGATCTTGAAAATCCCTATATTGCCTGTGGCCGAGACGTGCGTGCCTCCGCATAGTTCGACGGAGCCGCCGAGCCGTATGACGCGCACCCGGTCGCCGTATTTTTCGCCGAAAAGCATCATCGCGCCGCTCTCTTTAGCCTTGTCGATCGGACAGTAGCGTTCCTCTTGTACCGGATGGTTGGCACGGATGGCCGCATTGACCATTTTTTCGACCTGCCGCAGCTCTTCGGGCGTCACCTTCTGGAAATGCGAGAAGTCGAAACGCAGGTAGTCGGGCGCTACGAGCGAGCCTTTCTGTTCGACGTGAGTTCCGAGCACGGTTCGCAGGGCTTCATGCATAAGGTGGGTCGCCGAGTGGTTGGCCGCGGTCGCGGCGCGCTTTGCCGCATCGACGCGCGCCGTAAAGGTGTCGGCAGGACTTTCCGGCAGCGTCGCCGCAATATGCACCGTCTGCCCGTTCTCCTTGAGCGTGTCGATTATCTCTGTCTTTTCGTTTCCGTTCTGGATATATCCCGTGTCGCCCGCCTGTCCGCCCGAGTTTCCATAGAAAGGCGTGCGGTCGAATATCAACTGGTAGAAAGTCTTGCCCTTGGTCGAAACGCGGCGGTAGCGCGCTATGCGCACATTCTCCTCGAGAGAGTCGTAACCGGTGAATTCGCTCTCCTTGATGGGGACGAGTTCCACCCAATCCTCGGTGTCGATGGCGGCGGCGTTGCGCGAACGCTCTTTCTGCGCCTGCAGCTCGCTCTCGAAACGCCCGATGTCGACTTTCATGCCGTTCTCGCGTGCGATCAGTTCCGTAAGGTCGATCGGGAATCCGAAAGTGTCGTAAAGCGCGAAGGCTTCCTCGCCGCCTATGGTATCCTTGCCCGCGGCCTTTGCTTTTTCCATCACGCCGTCCAGCAGGTTGATGCCCGTTGCAAGAGTGCGTAGAAAGGATGCCTCCTCTTCCTGTATCACTTTTTCGATGAGTCCTTTCTGCGCCTTGAGTTCGGGGAACTGCCCGCCCATCTGTGCAGCGAGTCCGTCCACCAGTTTCCAGATAAAAGGCTCGGTGAAGCCGAGGTATGTGTAGCCGTAACGCACGGCACGGCGCAGGATGCGGCGGATGACGTAACCCGCCTTGACGTTCGACGGAAGCTGTCCGTCGGCTATCGAGAACGAGATCGTTCGCAGGTGGTCGGCGATAACGCGCATGGCGATGTCGTCACTTATGTCCGCACCGTAGATTTTTCCGCACATGCCCGCGATACCCGCAATGATAGGCTGGAAAACGTCGGTATCGTAGTTGCTCAACTTGCCCTGGATTATCATGCAGAGCCTTTCGAAGCCCATTCCGGTGTCGATGTGCGTCATCGAGAGAGGTTCGAGCGAGCCGTTGGCCTTGCGGTTGAACTGCATGAAAACGAGGTTCCATATCTCGATCACCAGCGGGTTGTCCTTATTGACCAGCCCGGCGCCCGAAACCTGCGTGCGCTCGGCGGCCGGCCGGTTGTCGAAATGTATCTCGCTGCACGGGCCGCACGGACCTGTGTCGCCCATCTCCCAGAAGTTATCCTTCTTGTTGCCGCGGATTATGTGGTCTTCCGGAACGAAAGCCTTCCAAAAATCCCAGGCCTCCTGGTCAAAGGCCACGCCGTCTTCCTCGCTCCCCTCGAAAACAGTCACATAGATCTGCTCTTTCGGTAGTTTGTAGACTTCCGTCAGCAGCTCCCATGCCCATTCGATCGCCTCTTTCTTGAAGTAATCGCCGAAAGACCAGTTTCCCAGCATCTCGAACATCGTGTGGTGGTAGGTGTCGTGCCCCACCTCCTCGAGGTCGTTGTGCTTGCCCGAAACGCGCAGGCACTTCTGGGTGTCGGCCACGCGGGGGTTCACGACCGGCGCGTTACCGAGGATGACGTCCTTGAACTGGTTCATACCTGCGTTGGTGAACATCAGCGTGGGGTCGCCCTTTATAACCATCGGCGCCGAAGGTACTATGACATGCTGCTTGCTGCGGAAAAATTCGAGGAAAGTTTCGCGTATCTGATTGGAAGTCATTGCTGTATTCTGGGATATAATAATTTACGATTTTTTTTCGTTATTAGAAAACATTGCAAAATTACACATTTTAGTCTAATTTTGTCTCTTCAGGCTGGTATTTTTCCGGATGACTAAGAAAGAACTCAAACGCGCCAAGAGAGAGGCTAAAAAGGCAAAGGCCTCGTTCTCGATCAGGTACGGTATCTATACCGTGCTGCGCTACCTTTTCCTTGGTTTCATTCTGGCATCCGTGGTAAATCTTGTTTTTACCTATTTCTTCTATACGCCGAAAATGTACCGTATCGGCCGCAACAATGCCGAACTGGTCATAAAATACAATATCCTGCGCGAAAAGATACACTCGGCCGACCGCACACTCGATGAGCTGCAGCACCGCGACAATGCGGTTTACCGTTCTCTTTTTGGCGCCGACACCCTCTCGATACCGGGGATATACGTCGATTACCCCGATGAAAAATACGCAGAACTTGCCGACGACCATTTCGCCTCGCTGATGACCGACGCATGGAAATATATAGACCGACTGGGACGGCGCATCTATCTGCAGTCGGTTTCGCTTGACCAACTGCAGGCGCTGGCGCGCGACAAGGAAAAAATGGCGACTGCCATTCCCGCCATCATGCCGGTCGACGCCCGTAACCTCAGGGGCGGGATAGGCCCTTTCGGCAACCGCCTGCACCCTATATATCACAAGTATATCTTCCACAAGGGCGTCGATCTCGCAGGCCGCATAGGTGATCCGGTATATGCCGCTGGTGACGGATATGTGTCGTATACCAACTCTGCCGGTACAGGCCGTGCCGGTTACGGCCTGAACGTTGTGGTCGACCACGGATTCGGCTACCAAACCCGCTACGCCCACCTTAGCAAGATTCTCGTAGCGCCCGGGCAGTGGGTGAAACGAGGCGAACTCATCGCCGAACTTGGCAATACAGGCGGCTCTGTCGGACCTCACCTCCACTACGAGGTGTTGTATATGGGAGCCAACGTAAATCCGATAAATTATTTCAAACGAGATATGGACCCGGCCGAATTTGAAAAGATCATCGAGTCGGCCAACGACAACGCAATATACGAAAACGAGTACGGCACCAACTTCGAAGAGTAATGGCAAGGCTGAAGCGGACAAAAAAGGCGAAGGAACTGAGCCGTGGGAAGAAATTCGTGCGCGGACTTTTCCGTGCGCTGATCCATATACTTGTATGGTCGGGCATCGCCGTGATCTATTATTTTGTCTTCTCGTTTTTTTTCGATACCCCTGCCGAATTCCGCCTGCGCAACTCAACCTATAAACTCCGCCGTGAGTATGAACAGCTTAATGACCGCTACGACAGTCTGATGCTGGTGTTGGCTAATATTTCAGAACGCGACCGCAACGTTTTCCAGGTGCTTTTCGAATCCGATCCATACGATTTCCAGGGGATACAGGAGGACGAGTCGTGGAAATCATACGAACGCCTGATGGGTAAAAGCAACCGCGAACTGGCGGCCGAATTTTTCGACAAGCAGAAAACCTACGAGAACAACGTGCAGCGGCTCTACCGGACATACAGCCGCGTACAGGGCAAGATAGAACAGTCGGGCGATCAGGTCAACCACATACCCTCGATCCAGCCGGTAGTGAACAACGACCTTACGCTGCTCACAGCCTCCTACGGCCTGCGCATACATCCGTTCTATCGCAGTCTGGCCCTTCACGGCGGTGTGGATTATACGGTTCCGGAAGGGACGCGCGTCTTCGCGACGGCCGACGGGACAGTAAAAGACGTATCCTCACGCAATACGGGATCGGGTCTCACGCTTGTCATCAACCACGGCAATGGCTACGAAACCACGTACAGCCATCTGAGCCGGGCCAATGTGTATAAGGGCGACAAGGTCAGGCGCGGCGACATCATCGCCCGGACGGGCAACACTGGTCTTTCTATGGCCCCTCATCTGCATTATGAAGTGCGCCACAACGGCATGCGCGTCGACCCGGTACATTATTTCTTCATGGAACTTACCCCGAAGGATTACCAGCGAATCATCCGTATCGCCCAGTCAGGCATGCAGTCTTTTGACTGATTAATTATTTTGCGTAGCAAAATAATCATCGACCGAGCGCCGACCGTCGGCCGCAGGTTCGGAACGCCGACCGCGGCCGGTGGAGGCATTGTGCGAGGGAGATAACTAAAAGGGTAGATTCCCCGAAGCTCTGCTACGAGGAGGTTCATTATTTTTTGCGCGACTACCCCAACAAAACAAACGGTCGCGTGAAAAATGTGCGATAAAATTCACAAGAGACCCCTTAATTTGTTGGCCATTTTTGAAAATTTGTGTATTTTTGCGGCATAAAACCACAAATCCGACGAACATATGAGTAGTTCTCTCCGATTCGAAGCGCTCCGCGAAATGGCACAGCGCGAACCCGTAAAGGTTGAATTCTCCAAAGAAAAGATCTCGTCCTATTTCGGCTGCGATGTCTTCGACCGCGAGCAGATGCGCCAATACCTGCCCCGTCCCGTCTTCGAAAGCGTGATCCTCGCCATAGAGGAAAACCGCCGCATCGACCGCAAGGTTGCTAATCAGGTGGCCTCGGGTATGAAGGCATGGGCGATGGACCGCGGCGCGACGCACTACACCCACTGGTTCCAGCCTCTAAACGACTCGACCGCTGAAAAGCATGACACTTTTTTCGAACCGATATGGGGAGGAGGAGCGTTTGAGAGTTTCAGCGGCGACCTGCTTGTACAGCAGGAGCCTGATGCGTCGTCATTCCCGACAGGTGGCCTGCGCAACACCTTCGAGGCGCGCGGATACAGCGCCTGGGATCCTTCGTCGCCGACGTTCCTCATCGACGACACGCTTTGCATCCCAAGTATATTCATATGCTATACCGGCGAGGCGCTCGATTTCAAAACTCCGCTGCTGCGCTCGATAGCCGCTCTGGACAAGGCCGCCGTGGAGGTGTGTCTACTTTTCGACAAAGACGTCATAAAAGTAGTCCCGACGCTGGGCTGGGAACAGGAATATTTTCTTGTGGACGAGGCGCTTTACAAGGCGCGTCCGGACCTCATGCAGACCGGGCGCACGCTGATGGGCCACACCGCCGCCAAAGACCAGCAGCTGGATGACCACTATTGGGGCGAAATTCCCGACCGCGTGATAAACTTCATGAAGGAGGTCGAGGAAAGATGTTTCCGGCTGGGCATTCCGCTCAAAACACGCCATAACGAGGTTGCGCCCAACCAGTACGAATGTGCCCCTATGTTCGAAGAGGCCAATATTGCTGTAGACCACAACACGCTGCTTATGACCATAATGCGCCGCGTGGCGGTGAAGCACGGCCTGCATGTGTTGTTCCACGAAAAACCATTCATGGGTGTCAACGGCTCTGGTAAACATGTAAATTGGTCGCTTGCTACCGATAAAGGACAGAACCTGCTGGCTCCGGGCAAGACACCGAAAAGCAACATCCAGTTCCTGTCGTTTTTCGTATGTGCGCTAAAAGCTGCCGCCGAACACGGCAATATGATAATGGCCTCGGTCGCCACGGAGAGCAACTCACACCGCCTGGGCGGCGGGGAGGCGCCGCCATCGATATTTTCGGTATTCGCCGGCACGACGCTCAACAGGATACTGGCGGAGATCGAGGAGCGTATAAGCGAAAAAGCCCTCTCGCCGGATGAGAAGACCGGCATCAAGCTCGATATCGGCAAGATCCCCGAGATACTTTTGGACAACACCGACCGCAACCGCACATCGCCTTTCGCCTTTACGGGGAACCGTTTCGAATTCCGCGCCCTTGGATCGTCGGCCAACTGCGCAATGCCGCTCATCGTGCTCAACACGGCGATGGCCGAACAGCTTGTAAGGTTCAGTGCCGACGTTGAAAAACTCGCGGAAAAAGGGGTGAAGAAAGATGAAGCCATCCTGCAGGTCATCCGAACATTCATTATCGAATCGAAAAATATCCGTTTCGAGGGCAACGGCTACAGTGAGGAGTGGCACAAGGAGGCCGCAAAGCGCGGACTTAAAGCCATGACTTCGGTCACGACAGCCATCAAGGAATATGTAAATGAGAAAAACATAGCTTTCTTCAAAAAGTTCGGCGTTTTTTCGGAATCAGAACTCGATTCGCGCTACGAGATCAAGTGCGAGACCTATCTGAAAAAAGTGCAGATCGAGGCCCGCGTCATAGGCGACCTCGCCACCAACCACATTATCCCCACGGCCATCCACTACCAGAATGTACTGATACAAAATGTACAGGGACTCAAAGATATATTCCCGGACAATTATGTGCCGATGTCGGAGGCTGAAATGGAAACCATACACACAATCAACGAACATATCACAGCGATCCGGAGGCTGGTCCGCGACATGGTCGAGGCGCGCAAAAAATGGAACGTCGTGGAAGGTACCCCTGAACGTGCAGAAGGTTACGAACGTGAGGTCGCGCCGTTCATTCCTGAAATACGCTACCATATCGACCACCTGGAACTGATCATTGACGATCGCCTGTGGACGCTGCCGAAATACAGGGAACTGTTCACGATATAGAGGCTTTCGGGAGTCATTTTACGGCCCGCGTAATAAATATTGCCGCGGGCCGTTTGTTTTACAGCAATCAATTGCCGGAATCAGGCGGAAAGATTATATTTGTGTCTCCATCCTATACGATCCGGAGGTGAATGACATTATAAATGAAAAAGTTGATCATTTTAAGCGCCGTGTTGTCCGCGGCATCTTTCGCGGAAGCCGGTGCCCAGTCGCTGCTCGACCTGCTCGGCGGCGGTGCGCCGCAGAAAACTGAACAGGTTGCAAAACCGGGGGCCGAAAAGATAAATATCGACGCGCTGAAAGGCGTATGGAAATATTCAGGAGCCGCCGTGGAATTTACCGGTACCGACCTGATGGCCGTGCTCGGCAGTTCTGTCGCGGCGCCGCTCATCAAAGAAAACCTCGAATCGTATTATTCCAAAGCTGGAGTCGTTCCGGGTTCGTGTACTGTTAATTTCAAAAATGACGGCGTCTATACCGCGTGTACGGCTTCACACAGTGTAGAAGGGCCGTATGTCTTCGATGCGCAGAATCAAAAAGTCAGAGTCACGTATGAACATCCCAGTCTCGGCGGCCGGAGATCGTTGGACGCCAGGCTGACTTTTTCCAGTGAGAAACTGACGCTGACGTTTGAAGCTGACAAGATCGTGGCTATTATAAAGGAGTTGACCGCAGACAAGCCTCTCGATCAGAATGTGCAAGACCTGATGGATATGATCTCCGAATACAAGGGACTGTACCTGGGTTTCGAACTGGAGAAATAGGGTAATGATGCTGAAACAGTTCCTTTTTGCATCATTACCGGAAAGAGTAATGCCTGCAGCGATATATTAAAGACGACTCTATGGTCGTCTTTTTTCAATTGTTTTGCGGAGCAAAATAATCATCGACTGAGCGCCGACCGTCGGCTGCAGGCCGGTGGAGGCATCTTGCGAGGGAGATAACTAAAATGGTATATTCCCCGCCGCTTGCGGCGATATTATAAATTCCTGTTTTGGATACCACGTTGCTTGAGGCGGGGTAGTTCATTTATTCCATACCTTTCTATAATATACTTTCGAGGGTTTTGGTATCGGTCCTGCCGAGCAGGGCGAGCCGCAGCAGGTTGATGGCCGATGACGAAGCCCGTTCTATGTTCTGCTCACGCAGTTTTCCGTATTGCATCCTGCGGGAAAATATCCCGCAGGGAGTTGCCACAGCGATCCACACCGTCCCGACGGGTTTTTCCGGCGAACCGCCCGCAGGTCCCGCGATCCCTGTAGTCGCGACCGCATAATCTGCGCCCGAAATATATTTTACGCCGGCAGCCATCCGCTCGGCGACTTCACGGCTTACTGCTCCGTATTTTTTGATTATCGGATCTCCTACCCCCAAAAGAGTTGTTTTAGCCACATTGCTGTAGGATACTACCCCGCAGAGAAAATAATCCGAGGCCCCGGCCAATGCGGTGAATTTTGAGGCTATTCGCCCGCCGGTGCACGATTCGGCTACGGCAAGCGTCGCATGGCGTTCTCGGAGCATTCCCGCAACCACTTCCTGGACTGTCGTATCGCCGTAGCCAGCTATGTAGGGGCCTATTATATCCTCCAGTTTCGCAAACTGATCATGAATTTCACGCTCTGCCTTTGTTCCGTCGACGTCGTAGACAGAAAGCCTCAACCTGATGGACGAAGGACTTGGAAGATAGGCAAGATGCATATACGCAGGCAATGCATCCTCCCATGGGAATATTGTTTCGGCAAGCACCGATTCGGCAAGCCCGAAAGTGATGATGGTTTTATGGATATTGTAGTGCAGGCTGAACCGACGGCGCAAGGCGGGCATCACCCACTCGTCCATTAGCGCCTCCATTTCATATGGGACTCCCGGCAGCGAAACGACGACCTTGCCATCTTTCTCAAGCCACATACCCGGCGCAGTGCCGTTATGGTTCTGGAAAACACGGCTACCCTCGGGAACGAGCGCCTGGCTGCGGTTGAGTCTGTTGAACTCTATGCCGCGTTCGGCCAGCATCCGCTCGGTCATGCGGTAGCTCTCTTCGTCGCAAACCAAGCCCACTCCGAAATAATCGGCAAGGGTCTTTTTTGTTATGTCGTCTTTGGTGGGGCCGAGTCCGCCGGTAATTATCACTATCTCGGACCTGGAAAGCGCATGGTCGAGAGCAGAGGTTATCTCTGCGGCGTTATCTCCCACGGAGCCGCGTTCGATGACAGTGATCCCGGCATCGTTCAACCGACGGGAAATGAACGCGGAATTTGTGTCGACGATCTGGCCTATCAGTATTTCGTCTCCGATAGTAATAATGGTAGCGAACATAAATTTGATAATCGATGATTTGCAAATTAATTCATTTTCAAATTTCCAAATCTTCAAATTTTCAAATTATCACTTTTGGCGAGCAGCGCCCTGCATATCTGTTTGGCGAACGATGGACCGTTGTAGATCAGCCCGGTGTAAATCTGTACGAGGTCTGCGCCGGCATCGAGCATGTCGAGAGCGTCCTGCGGTGTCATCATGCCGCCGGTCCCGATGATAGGATAGCATCCTCCCGTCTTTTCATGGACGTAGCGTACCATTTCGATGGCTCTTCGGGTAAGCGGGCCGCCGCTCAGGCCGCCGTTGCCTATCTGGTCGAGCTTCTTGCGCGAAATGTGCAGATGTTCGCGGCTGGTGGTGGTGTTGGTAGCCACTATGCCGTCGATGAGGGTGTCAGTAACCACCTTTATCGCGCCGTCGATCTCCTCGCGGGTCAGGTCGGGCGAAATCTTCACAAGTATCGGACGGTATTCGTTCTGCCCGCGGCGGAACTCAAGCAGCGGTTCTACTATCGAAAGGAGGTAATCTTCGGTCTGAAGTTTCGCAAGCCCGGCCACATTGGGACAACTGACATTGACCACGAAATAATCGGCGAACTCGTACAGCCCGCGGAAAAGTTTCAGGTAATCAGCGGGCGCCGACTCATTGGGCGTAAGTGTGTTCTTGCCTATGTTAACGCCGACGATGGGTTTTCGGCCGCGGCCGCGCAGATTGTCGGCGGCATTCTCCATCCCTTTGTTATTGAAGCCCATGCGGTTGATGAGCGCCTTGTCCTTGGGCAGCCGGAAAAGACGCGGCTTGGGATTCCCGGGCTGCGGAAGCGGCGTCACCGTCCCGATCTCTACAAAACCGAGACCAAGCATGCCCAACTCCTTATATACCGTCGCATCCTTGTCGAAACCCGCCGCCATTCCCACCGGATTGGGGAATTTCATGCCGAGCACGTCCCTCTCAAGCCTCGGATCGGTCACAGTGAACATGCGGCGCATCATACCCTTGACCAACGGCATGCGCCCTGCCAAACGCAACGCGCCGACAGTCCAATGGTGTACCCTCTCCGGGTTGAACCGGAATAATATCGGCCGGAAAAATTTTTTATACATTTGGTATATAATCTTTTACTTTCGTTAAGCCGCGTTCGGCGGCAAGGCGTTCCATCATTGCGTAGGCCGGAGCGAACTCGTTTGGTATTTCGCCGTCGAGAATGGCGTTTTTTATCACCTCTTTTATCTCGCCTATGACGTTCGAGGGAGGAATGCCGTAGACCTGCATCACAATATCGCCAGTTATCGGCGGCTGAAAATTGCGGATACGGTCTTTTTCCTCTATCTCGGCCATCTTGCGGCGGACCAGTTCGAAATTGGCCAGATATCGCCTCACTTTCGAGTCGTTGCCGGAGGTGATATCGGCCTCACACAACGTCATCAGCGCCTCGATATCGTCGCCGGCGTCGAACAGCATCCGGCGCACGGCGCTGTCCGTGACCTCCTCCTCTGAAAGGACTATCGGCCGCAGGTGCAGAAAAACCAGCTTCTGCACAAACTTCATATGCTCGTTGAGCGGCAGGCGCAGGCGGCGGAAAATCTTCGGCACCATTTTCGAACCGACTACTTCGTGCCCGTGGAAAGTCCATCCGGCTTTAGCGTCGTGGGCTTTGGTCTGGGGTTTGCCGATATCGTGCAGCAGGGCGGCCCAGCGCAGCCACAGGTCGCCGCTCTTCTCAGCCACATTGTCCAACACTTTCAATGTATGGACAAAATTATCCTTGTGGGCGTTGCCGCCTATTTTTTCTACCCCTTTCAAGGCTTCCAGCTCGGGAAAGATCAGCTTCAACACTCCCGAGGCATCGAGCATATAAAATCCCATCGATGGCACAGGAGCAAGCATTATTTTATTGAGTTCAGTAATGACGCGCTCGCCCGAAACTATCATTATCCTCTCTTTGTTGCGGCCTATGGCCTCGAAAGTTCCATCCTCTATTTCGAATCCCAGCTGCGTCGCGAAGCGTACCGCCCGCATCATCCGCAGAGGGTCGTCGGAGAAAGTTATGTCGGGATCGCAAGGCGTGCGGATAATGCAATCGTCGAGATCGTCCATCCCGCCGAACGGATCGCTCAGCTCGCCGAACGAATCCGCATTGAGCGACCACCCCATCGCATTGATGGTGAAATCCCTGCGCAACTGGTCGTCTTCGATGGATCCGGGTTCGCACTCGGGTTTGCGCGAATCCTCGGAATACGACTCACGGCGGGCACCCACGAATTCCACCTCCACCCCGTTCCATTTGAGCATGGCTGTACCGAAATTCCTGAAAACCGACACTTTGACACCAAGTTTCCGTCCCAGCGTTTCGGCGACATCCACCGCATCGCCCGCAACTACCACATCGATATCAGTATTTGGACGGTGCAGGTACCAATCGCGCACATATCCTCCTATGACGAAGGCCCGGAGGCCCTTTTCATCGACGACACGTGTGATCTCGCGGAATATGGGATGCGTGAGCGGCATGTTCTACCGGAGCTGCTGCAAATATAATTGTACGGTTTTCTCAAGGCCCAGGTAGAGTGCGTCGGATATCAGCGCGTGACCTATCGACACCTCATCGGTCCATGGGATCGTCCTGACGAAATATTTCAGGTTTTCAAGATTGAGGTCGTGCCCCGCATTCAGGCCAAGTCCGCAACGGCGTGCCTCTTCGGCAGCGGCAAGATAAGGGGCAACGGCCGTTTCACGACCCGCCTGATAATTGCGGGCATATGCCTCGGTATACAGTTCTACACGGTCGGCACCCGTTTCGGCCGCTTTTGCAACCATCGCAGGGTCAGGATCTACGAATATCGAAACACGAATCCCGGCGGCCTTGAACCGCGCCGTGATCTTTTTCAGGAAGTCGAAATTCTTCACCGTATCCCACCCCGCATTGGATGTTATGGCGTTATGTGCATCGGGAACGAGCGTCACCTGGGCCGGAGACACCTCCAGTACCAGATCGGTAAACGAATCTACCGGATTGCCCTCTATGTTGAGTTCCGTGACGATCGCTTTTTTAAGTTCACGTACGTCGGAGTAACGTATGTGGCGGCCATCCGGACGCGGATGTACCGTTATTCCCTCTGCGCCGAAGCGCTCGATATCCAGTGCAGCCTTCACCACATCGGGAAGATTGCCGCCGCGAGAATTGCGGATTACTGCTATCTTATTAATATTCACGCTGAGTTTTGTCATGGATTCGGCAGATTCTTACTATCTTTGCAGAGCATTAGGATACGCCGGCAAAGTTATATATTTTATATGTCCTATTCCTCATTATCAGGTATGAAAATTTTTATCTACGCCCGTCCCAGGGACCATATGCCAGCAGACAGCATAAGGAAACTTAAGCAGATCGCCGATGAAAGCGGACTGAGTTTCAGCATCAACGAGGAATATGCCGACATGATCCGGAATGTGGCCGGACTCGACGTCGAACGATACTGCAGTCTGTATGAAAAAGATCTGGAAGGCGACTCAATAATGATGTCCATCGGCGGAGACGGGACGTTCCTCGAAACAGTGCAACTGCTGAAAGGATTGCCGGTGCCTATAGTAGGAATGAATACGGGCAGGCTCGGTTTCCTGACCGCCATGTCGCCGCATAATTTTCAGGAAGGACTGGAGAGGATCAAAAAAAGCGACTACAGCATAGAAAAGCGTATCATGCTTTCCGTGGAGGGAGATTTCGGCACCGAGGTCGACTTTCCGTGCGCTCTCAACGAATTCACCATTCACCGCCACAACGCCAGTATGGTGGAAGTGACGGTTCGGGCCGACGGTGAATTGATAGGTGTGGCGCGCGGCGACGGCGTCATCGCGGCGACCCCCACTGGATCTACGGCCTATTCGCTGAGCGCCGGAGGACCCGTGCTTTCTCCGGAATGCGAATGTTTCGTGCTGACACCGCTTGCACCGCACAACTTCACCATACGCCCATTGGTAGTACCCGACACTTCGGAAGTGTCGATGGAGATATCTTCAAGGGGGCGTGACGTCGCAGTATCCATAGACAACAAGTCTTACGTGGTGCCCGACGGGTCGCGTTTCGTCGTCCGGAAATCGCGATTTTCAACTTTTTTAATGCATCTCCAAAATATATCATTCTATGATACGTTAAGGAATAAAATGATGTGGGGTGTGGATAAGCGTGAGCCGGGAGTATAAAATTCGGAAAAGAAGTCGCAATATCCTGCGGAAATGCTATCTTTGTAACCTTGATTTAAAAAATGCCGGAACGGTAAAATGACCTCGAACGCCAAAATACCAGCCCACATAGCCATAATTATGGACGGTAACGGACGTTGGGCGCAGGCTCAGGGTAAGAATCGCGGTTACGGCCATATGCACGGTGCGGACGCTGTCCGCACATGCATGCGGGCCGCATTGAAGGCAGGTGTAAGGTACCTCACATTCTATGCTTTTTCGACCGAGAACTGGGGACGGCCCGAAGAAGAAGTCGACGGACTGATGGAACTTCTGTGCGACAGCGTGATCAGCGAGTCGGCCGAATTGCAGAAAGAGGGAGTGCGAATAATAGTCATCGGCTCACGGAACAGGCTTTCGGAAAAGGTGAACCGGCACATAGACCGTATTGAACAGGAAACCGAGGGAGGAAAGAACCTGACGGCGATATTGGCGATAAATTACAGTTCGCGCTCCGAGATAGCCCGCGCAGCGTCGCGGATAGCCGCCGAAGCGCTCTCAGGCAAGGTTTCACCCGTCATGATAACCGAAAACACGATATCGGAGAACCTTTTCACGGCTGGGATACCCGATCCCGACCTGCTGATACGCACCGGAGGCGAACAGAGGCTCAGCAATTTTCTGCTGTGGCAGGCCGCCTATGCGGAACTTTATTTCACCCGGGCGATGTGGCCCGAATTCGGAGAGGAACAATTCGCCGGCGCCCTGGCCGAATACGCCCGCAGGGAACGCAGGTTCGGGCTTGTAAACGAAACTATTTAAGTGTTTGTTTAAGTTTTATTGATACCGGATAAATTTCAAACAGACTCCAAACACCCAACTTTTATAAAAACGCGGATGAAACGCATACTTATCCTGACCTTAATCCTCTTACCGCTGAGCGCAGGGCTGTTGAAAGCACAAACCAACGACTCCATTACCCGGACGGATACGGTCGGCCGGCACCAAAACGCGCAGATAATGGATTACGCCAATCCTAAAAAATATGTGGTCAGGCAGGTCAATCTCCACGGCAACAACTATTACGATGACAAAATCCTGAAAGCGGCCATAGGCGTGGCGGTGGGCGATACGATACAGCTTCCGGGCGATTACGTCTCGTCGGCCATAAACAAGATATGGAATATGCGCTATTTTTCGGACGCGGAGATAATGGTAGAGCCGGAAGGGGACGAAGTGACGTTCGACATTTACCTTACCGAACGTCCGCTCGTGAAGAAGTGGCGTTACGAAGGCATACGCAAAAGCCAGATAACAGACCTAGAGGATAATCTCAAACTAAAACCCGGCATCGAGCTTTCAGACCATACTATCAACAAAAACAAGTACCTTATAAAGAAATATTTCTCGGATAAGGGCTACCGTAACACCGAAGTAACGACGCGCATCGCCAACGACTCCATAGTCAAAAACGCCGTCAACGTCACTTTTGTCATCGACAGGAAAGACAAGGTGCGCATCGGTGCCGTCAATTTCATCGGCAATGAAGTTTTCCCAGACAAGAAGCTGCGCAAAACTTTCAAAAAGACCAACCAGGTCAGCATCAATTTCATGAAGAGCAACAAGTTCAAGGCGGCCGAATTCGAAACCGACAAGGAGAACCTGCTCGATTTCTACAACTCGAAGGGCTACCGCAACGCCAATATACTGAACGACTCCATTTACGATATCAACAATAAACGCATAGGTATCGATATCACGGTCGAGGAAGGCAACAAGTTCTACTACCGCAATGTAGGTTGGGTAGGCAACACCATATACGCCACAGAGGATCTCAACCGCCTTCTCGGTATCGAAAAAGGCGACACCTATGACCGCAAATCTATGCACAAAAGGCTCGGCGTAGGTAGGGAAATGAACATCGAGGACGATCAGACGGTATCGGCGCTATACCAGAACCGCGGCTATCTGATGTCGGCAATAGAACCCTCCGAAATCATCGTAGGCGAAGATTCTCTCGACCTCGAGATCAAGATATTCGAAGGGCGTCCGTTCACAATAAACAATGTCGGCATAAGCGGCAACGAACGTGTGAACGATTATGTTATACGCCGCGAACTTTCGACATATCCCGGCGAACTTTACAATCGTTCGCTCATCATGAGCACCATCTACCGCCTCGGCAACATGCAGCATTTCAATCCTGAAGCCATAGTTCCAGACATCCAGCCTGTATCGAACGAGTTGGTGGACATCTCGTGGGGACTCGAAGAACAGCCCAGCGACAAGGTGGACATCTCGGGAGGCTGGGGAGCGGGTATGTTCGTCGGATCCGTCGGTATCCAGTTGAACAACCTGTCGCTCCGCAAAGTCTTCCAGAAAGGCGCATGGAGACCATATCCCCAGGGACAGAATCAGCAGTTCACCATCCGCGGACAAACCAACGGGACTTATTACAAAGCCCTGTCGTTAAGTTTCACAGAACCGTGGCTCGGCGGCAAGAAACCGCATTCTCTGACCTTGAGCGCATATTATTCGGCCGAAAACAACGCATACTATTTTTATCAGAAAGGCACCGCATTCTTCCGCACTCTCGGCGTCGCCGCCGGCATCGGGTTCCGCCTGGCGTGGCCGGACCAGTATTTCACACTGTACACGGAAGCTTCGTACCAGCGTTATATGCTCGAAAACTGGAATAGTTTCATCATATCCGACGGCAACAGCAACATCTTCGCCCTGAAAACGGTGTTCGGCCGCAGTTCGGTAAGCCAGTCTATATTCCCGCGCTACGGGTCGGATTTCTCCATATCGCTCACGCTCACCCCGCCATACTCGCTGTTCGAGAACAAAGATTATAAAGAACTGAAAGCAGAAACAGAGTCCGCTAACACAGCGACAAGGAAAGCCGCCCAGAACTCCATGTACGGTTGGATCGAATACCACAGGTGGATGTTCAAAGGCCGCATATTCCATCCGCTCACAGCCGACCAGAAACTGGTGCTGATGGCGAAGGTCGAAATGGGGTATCTCGGGCACTACAATCCTTATAAACTCTCTCCTTTCGAAGGCTTCAGCGTCGGGGGCGACGGCATGACCGGCTATACGCTCTACGGGGTGGACTTCATCGGAATGCGCGGATACAAGGACGGCACCCTGATCCCCACCGAAAGTTCGAGCAAGAACGACTACGCCAGGGTGTACAATAAATATACCCTCGAAGTACGTTATCCGTTCGTATTGCAGCCTCGCTCGACCATCTACGCGTTGGTCTTTGCGGAAGCGGGCAACGGTTATTCGTCGTGGGCGAAATTCAATCCATTCCAGGTCAAACGTTCGATGGGAGCCGGCGTGAGGGTGTACCTTCCGATCGTGGGTATGCTCGGATTCGACTGGGGATGGGGCTTCGACACGCCTGCAGGCTCAAACAAACGCAGCGGAAGCCAGATTCACTTCACCATAGGCACCGAATTCTAAGGATATTAAGCAGATTCTAAAAGATTGTATTATATTTACATATCCAAAACATAACACTGCTATGAAAAAGACTGTTTTAATACTTGTGGCAATGCTGACCATGTCGGCAGGAACTGCGTTTGCGCAAAACTATATGGTCGTGGACAGCGAAAAGATCTTCAAGTCCATAGACGCTTACAACAAGGCTGTAGAGCAGGTGGATGCAGAAGCCGAAAAATATCAGAAACAGGTGGACGATGCTTTCGACCAGTTGGAAACCATGTTCAATGACTATCAAAACCGCAAAGGTTCGATGACGGCGAGCGAACGCCAGCAGACGGAACAACGTATCGTCAACCGCGAAAGCGAGATCACCAAATTCCAGGAAGAAGTGTTCGGCGACGAAGGCACGATAATGAAAAAAAGGGTCGAGTTGATAAAACCGATCCAGGACAAGGTGTTTGCCGCCATTAACAAATACGCCGAACAGAAAGGCTACGACATCGTGATCGACATTGCGTCCAATCCGACCGTGTTGTACTACAAGCCTTCGGTGAACCATACCGACGCAATCATCGCAATAGTAAAATAAGGAATTACTGAAAACAAATTTTAATATGAAGAAAGCAATCAAAATCTCGCTGGCAGCACTGCTCGCAGTATGCTCCACCAGCCTCTATGCACAGAAATTCGGCCGCATCAACTATTCGGATATCGTCCAGAACATGCCTGAGATGGAGTCCGTGAAGGCCCAGATGGAAACCATCACGAAGGAATACGAGGAACATCTGGAAAGCCTGCAGGTCGAATTCAACAACAAAGTCAACGACCTGCAGAAACCGGGAGTTTCCGAATCAGTCAAACAACTGAAGACGCGCGAAGCACAGGATCTTCAGGAACGCCTGCAGCAATATTATCAGGTTGCCCAGGAAGAGATAGAAAAGAGCCAGATGGAACTTCTCACTCCTCTCGAAACGAAAGCTAACGAAGCCATCAAAAAAGTCGCCAAAGCAGAAGGACTGACCGTTGTTTTCCAGGTAGGCTCGGTGGTTTACATAGACGAAGCCACTACTGTAGACATTTCGGATAAGGTCAAGAAGGAACTCGGGATCACCGCAACCGCAGCAACCGCAGCAGCCACAACTCCTGCTGCAGACCCTGCTCCGAAGAAATAACTTCTTTTTACTGAGCAACAGAAGCAGTGCGAAAACCATGTTTTCGCACTGCTTTTTTATTTACCCATGTCATCACAACAATGGTATGACCGCAAAAACCTAGATGGCTTAGTGCTAAATATGAGGATTTTGCAGGATAGCTTATGTAATGTTTATTTACGTATTTGAATAACTGATGCAACTGATTAAGCAACATACATAAAGGCATCAGTTATTTTATTATATTTGTAAAATATAGGATGCACATCGGACAATACCATCCCGGAGTATATTCTGCCAACCTAAATACTAAACTATAAATGATGCGATTATGAACATGAAATTTTTTCTGTCGGCCTTGTCGTGCCTGTGTGTCCTGAACGGATTTTCGCAGAATTATCCTTATAACGGCCTCGATCAGAGCATGGGAAATCTCTCCCGGCTATCCGATGCAAAGACGCGTTCCATAAGTCCCGAGAATTTCACCGGTGAAAAAGGCAAGGGAGGTATGGCCGTGCCGGATGCCAAAGCTCCGAGAAATACTGCCAACGCCACCAATGCAGCCAGGGATCTGGGGCAAGGCTGGAAAGTCAATCCGTATATAACCATTGCATCCAAAGAAACCGTAACGATAGCCGAAATCGAAGGCCCGGGCGCCATACAGCACATATGGCTGACTCCTACCGGCAACTGGAGATTTACAATTATCCGGATTTATTGGGATGATGAAAAGGAGCCTTCGGTGGAGTGCCCGGTCGGCGATTTCTTCTGCATGGGCTGGGGCGAATATGCCCCGTTGAGTTCCCTTGCGGTTTGCGTTAATCCTGGCAGCGCTTTCAATTGCTACTGGAAGATGCCTTTCCGCAAAAAATGCAAAATCACCATGGAGAACATCAACGACGAACAGAGCATGAATCTATATTACCAGATAGACTATACTCTGACCGAGGTACCCGATGACGAAGCCTATTTCCATGCCCAGTTCCGCCGCACCAAAGTCAATACCACATCGGATTACACGATTGTGGACGACGTAAAAGGCAAAGGCCATTACGTAGGCGTCTACATGGCCTGGCAGGTCAATAACAACGGATGGTGGGGCGAAGGCGAAATAAAGTTCTTTATGGATGGCGACAAGGAATTCCCTACAATTTGCGGAACAGGAACGGAAGATTATTTTTGCGGCTCATATAACTTCGACCGTAACGGAAAGTATACGGAATTCGTTACGCCCTACGTCGGACTTCATCAGATCATCCGTCCGGACGGAACATACCGTGCCAACGAGAGGTTCGGCCTGTATCGCTGGCACATTCTCGATCCCGTACGTTTCGACAGGAATCTGCGCATAACCATGCAAGACCTGGGATGGAGACATGGCGGCCGCTATCTTCCGCAACAGTCCGACATATCTTCGGTATGCTTCTGGTATCAGACAGAACCCCATGCCAAATTCCCCGTATTGCCGGGATGGCAGGATCTCGAGGTCAATTGAGCAACCTGACGAAGTCGTCACCACAAAAAAGAACGGGTGCCTTCCAGCACCCGTTCTGTCTGTGTCTTTACAGCCTATACCAGACCGGAGAAGCCCATAAATGCCATGGCGAGTATCCCGGCAGTGATGAGCGCTATCGGAGTGCCTTTGAACGCTTTGGGAACATCGTCAAGGTCGAGCCTTTCCCGGATACCGGCGAAGATCACTAACGCCAGCGCGAAACCTACCGCTGTCGCAAACGCGAAAGTCACCGACTGCAACAGGTTGTATTCCTTCTGCACCAGCAGGATCGCAACGCCGAGTACCGCACAGTTGGTAGTAATAAGCGGCAGGAAAATCCCGAGCGCCTGATACAGCGCAGGACTGACTTTTTTGAGTACGATCTCCACCATCTGCACCAGCGCCGCGATCACGAGTATGAAGACGATGGTCTGCATATAGACTATGCCGAGCGGGACGAGGACGTAATACTGCAGAAGATAAGCCACGATGGAGGCGATCGTTATCACGAACACGACTGCCGCACCCATTCCGAGCGACGTGGATACTTTGTTCGAAACGCCCAGAAAAGGACATATGCCAAGGAACTGCGCAAATACGACGTTATTTACGAATATCGCGCTGATTATGATCAGGATGTATTCCATCATTATCTCATTTTAGCGGTTAACTTGTTGAACAGCACCAGCAGGTAGCCGAGCACGATGAAAGCTCCTGGAGCCAGGACGAATATCAGCATCCCGTCGCCGGATATGAAACTGCGGCCGAAAACAGAACCGCTTCCGAGCATTTCGCGGACCGCACCGAGAATCGTAAGCGACAGCGTGAAACCGATACCCGTGCCAAGTCCGTCAAGGGCCGAATCCAGCACGCTGTTCTTCGATGCGAAACCTTCAGCGCGGCCCAGGATAATACAGTTCACCACGATCAGCGGAATGAACACGCCGAGGGTTTTGTACAGATCGGGCAGGTAAGCCTGCATGCAAAGCTGGACTATGGTCACGAACGCCGCTATTATTACGATATAAGATGGAATGCGCACCTTCGACGGTATGATGTTCTTCACAAGCGATATCACGATGTTGGACATTATCAGCACGGCCATCGTAGCGGCGCCCATACCCATACCGTTGACGGCGGAAGTAGTTGTGCCTAACGTGGGGCACATCCCCAGCAGCAGCACGAAAACAGGATTGTTTTTGACTATCCCCGAAGTTATGATCCCGAGCTTATTCATTTCCGACCTCCTTTCCTTCTGATGTTCCGGAATCAGGCGAAGCCGCACCGGCAGATGTCGCTCCCGACTCGCCGTCGACCTGCGTAGCACCCGATCCGGCATCCACTCCGGATTCGACATTTTGACCACCGGTCACCTGCATCATCGCGTTGAAAGCACGTGCGACTGCGTCGACATAGGCGCGAGAAGTGATCGTTGCAGCAGTCAGCGCATCGACGTCGCCGCCGTCTTTCGTAACCGCAAGCTTCATCTGCGAAGGATTCCTGCCTTCGAAACTCGCGAACAGCGGATTGCCTTCCTGTCCCATTTTGTCGCCGAGGCCGGGGGTTTCCGAGTGTTCGAGCACCTTCACTTTATATACTTTCCCATCCGGAGTAAAACCCACCATCAGTTTAAATTCGCCGGAAAACCCTTTTTTCGTAGCGGTCTGGACAGCATAGCCCACCGGTTTTCCGCCTTTGGAGGCAGTATAGACCATCATTTCGATACCGTCGATCTGAATTGCGGATCCCGAACTTTCGTCGAATTCCGGGAGCACGTCACCGAGTGCCAGTTTGATATTGGCTTCTTTCGCTATCCTTATAGGTTCCTCTGTAACCTTGTAGACAAGCCCGACTCCGGCGGAAGTTATCAGCGTTATCCCGCCCAGAACGGCTATCATATTGATTAACGTATTCTTCATGCCTTCGCCTTTTTAAGCGCGCCGAAACGCGACGGTTTGACATATTTGTTGATAAGCGGCACCAAAGCGTTCATTATCAGTATGGCGAAAGACATCCCCTCGGGATATGCGCCCCACACGCGGATAATTATAGTCAATAAACCGATCCCGACGCCGAATATCAGACTACCTTTCCATGTCATGGGCGAGGTCGAATAGTCGGTTGCCATGAAAACCGCCCCCAGCATTGCGCCCCCTGTCAGCAGGTGGAACAGCGGCGACATATAGGCTTCCGGATTGACAAACCACAGTATCGCGCTGAACGCGGCCATCGTTCCCAAGACCGCAACCGGAATATGCCATGTTATGACCTTGCGGATCAGCAGGTACAGCCCGCCTATAAGCAGTGCGATGGCGGCGACCTCGCCGAACGAACCAGACTTCAAGCCTATCGCAAGATCGGTCATATTGATCTGTGGAAGTATCTCGCTCACTTTCTGTCCATTTTTCAGCGCCTCTTTCACAAACGCGAGCGGCGTCGCACCCGAAGTCGCATCCACTGCCAGTTGCGGGAAAGTGGTCATCTGCACCGGATAAGCTATCAGCAGGAACACGCGGCCCACAAGTGCGGGATTGAACGGGTTCTTGCCCAGTCCTCCAAAGGTCATCTTGCCTATCGCTATCGCCACAAAAGCTCCCAGCGCGACCAGCCACAGCGGAATGGTCGACGGCAGGTTGAAAGCCAGCAGCACCCCTGTAATCACTGCCGAAAGATTGCCTATGGTCGAGGGGCCTTTCAGCAAGAATTTCTGGATCAGCCACTCGAACACTACACAACAAGCGACCGACAGGGCCGTCACAATGAGGGCGTCCACGCCGAAAACCCACACCGAAACCGCAAAGGCAGGTGCGAGCGCTATCAGCACATCGCCCATGATGCGCGCCGTCGACCGCTTGCTGTAGATATGCGGCGAAGGCGACACTACCATTTTTTTCTCCATATCGTTCATTTTCTTATTTATCCATTCTTATTTAGCAACTTGTCGCGTGCGCATTATCCGCATAACTTCGGTTTTGCCAATACGCATCCAGTCGAGCAGCGGCAGTCGTGCCGGACAGGTGTAGGCACAGCTTCCGCACTCGATACAGTCGGCCACCTTGTTCCGTTCCAGCTCGTCCCACATCTGTTTCTGCGACTGCTTCGACAGCAGGTACGGCTCCAACCCCATAGGGCAGACCGTCACGCAACCGGCGCATTTGATGCAATTGGTTTCCGGTTCGCGCGACGCTTCCTTTTCATTCATTACGAGAATTCCGGAAGTTCCTTTGATCACCGGCGCATCGATGTTCGACATGGCGCGTCCCATCATCGGTCCTCCGCCAATAACCTTGCCTGTGTCCGCCGGCATTCCGCCGGCGGCCTCTATCAGAGCCGAAACCGGAGTACCTATCCTTACCAGGAAATTCGATGGTTTTGCCAGGCTTTTGCCAGTCACGGTCACCACTCTTTCGATGAGTGGTTTATTCTTCTGCACGGCTTCGTAAACAGCCAGCGCGGTGCCGACGTTCTGTACAACGACACCTACATCTATAGGCAGTGCGCCCGAAGGGATCCGGCGTCCTGTAATGGCATCAATAAGCTGTTTTTCGCCGCCTTGCGGATACCTTACTTTCAACGGAACTATCTCCATTGAGAGAAAATCCTGCGCCGCCTTTGAAAGGACCTCTATTGCATCGGGTTTATTATTTTCGATACCTACATAAGTCTTTTCAACCCCGAGCGCTTTTGCCAATATCGAAGCTCCTATGAGCATCTCCCTGCCCTTTTCAAGCATCACGCAATGGTCGGAAGTAAGATATGGCTCACACTCCACTCCGTTTATTATCAAGAATTCAGCCTTTTTTCCCGGAGGAGGCGTCAGCTTGACCTGCGTGGGAAAAGTGGCGCCGCCCATCCCGACGATGCCTGTATCGGCGATCTTTTTGATTATCTCTTCGCCCGACAGCGGGCAACCCTTTACGATCTTACTCGAGCGGTCTATATCCGGCATCCACTCGTCGCCTTCGACCTTGATCGTAACGGCCATCTGGCGCACGCCGGAACCATTCTGGACGAGATCTACCGAGACTACGGTTCCAGAAACCGGCGAATGGACATTGGCCGAAACAAATCCTCCGGCTTTTGCGATAAGCTGTCCTACGAGCACTTTGTCGCCTTTTGCGACTTCGGCAACGGCAGGTGCACCGATGTGCTGCGAAAGCGGTACGACGACCGTTTCAGGAAGAGGCAATACTTCCATCGCAGCACCGGCGCTCAGTTTATTTTCCAGCGGATGGATACCGCCTTTCGGAAAAGTCTTCAACATATCTTCTAATTACGAATTATCTGCTTGTCAAATAATCACCGGAGAATCGTCAGGCGGCTCAGAAAATAGCCGACCTAAGTAAATACAAATTACGAAATACAAGTCCCGTTTCCTCTGAGGGGTAGCCGGTCAAACCGCCGCTTTCTCTTCTTGCGTTGATCCATCGGCGACTTTGCGCGGAGGCAGGTTAATTTCGTGTATCGCCCCGGTAGGACACTCTGTCGGACATTTGCGGCACAGTTTACATTTCTGCGGATCGATGTAGGCCAGGTTTGTTTCCAGAGTTATCGCCTCGAAAGCGCATACTTTAACGCACTTGCCGCAACCGATGCATGCCACCTGACACGCCTTTCGCGCTACCCCGCCCTTGTCCTTATTGACACACGAAACGAATATCCGGCGGTCCTTCGGACCTTTGCGGCGCAGTTCGATGATGATTTTTGGACAGGCCGCAACGCATTTGCCGCAAGCCGTGCATTTATCCTGGTCGACTTCGGGAAGTCCCGTCTCCGGATTCATATGTATAGCGTCGAAATCGCACACCACCACACAGTCGCCGTTTCCTAGGCATCCGAACGAACATCCTGTTTCACCTGCATAGGTCGCAGATGCAACGGCACACGAACGCGCCCCATCGAAACGGTTCAGTCTCGGGCGGTTGTCGCAGCTGCCGGAACAGCGCACCACAGCTACCTGCGGCTCGCGCTCCGGAGCAGCTTTCCCAAGATATCCGGCAACCGTTTTCATCGTATCCCCACCGCCCACAGGACAGTACAGAACTGAAATGTCGTCTTCCCGGACCAGCGCTTCGGCAAATGCACGGCAACCCGCGAAACCGCAGCCACCGCAATTCGCCCCTGGAAGTTTCGCCTCGACATCATCTATGCGAGGATCCTCATATACTTTGAATTTCTGTGCCACGAAATAAAGTACCGCGGCCGAAAACACCCCTAAAACGCAAAGCGTCACAATAGTATATCCCAATACACCCATCGTATAACTTTATGGTTTTTAAATCTTCCTGATCCTGAAGACTATCTCTTTCTCAATACGTTTGCGGAATAAAAAAAGCACCACGTAATATAAACACATCAAACCCAACGAAGTAAGCCCGGCGGACGTTTCACTCCAACCGAGATGGAGAGTCAGCAGAAGAGTTCCCAGTAATATAAAGAAAGGAATAATGTAGGCATAAGTCGCCGCTTTCATTCCCATTTCTTCCGAAACGCCCACCATCACCTCTTCACCGGGAGTGTAGTATCGGGCCAGTTCGTCATAAACTGTAACAAATCGGTTGTTCTTTTCATCGACGCCGCACAAGCTCTTTGCCTTGCAGCCGGAACATGCATCCTCGACCACCATCTCGACCTCGACGAGTTTATCGCCGACTTCACGCACGACACCCCTATGTTCAAGTAATTTAGCCAAAACCCATTTCTGTTTTACAGTCCGTATCCACCGTATTTGTTCGTCAGCGGCATCACGAATTCCTTGCCAAGCGGAGCCGTGGAGAGCCTGAATACCGGACATCCCTGGCGGCGCTTGTATTCGTTCTGCAGTAGCATCGAATGCACCTGCCCGACCGTCGCCGCATCAAACCCGGCGTTGATTATCTCCTCGCGGTGCTGCCCCTTCTCTATCATGCGGTAGAGTATGGCATCTAGCATCTCGTATGTCGGCAGGCGGTCGGAATCCAACTGGCCGGGATGAAGCTCGGCCGACGGTTCTTTCAGCAGTATATTCTCTGGGATAACGTTGCCGCGGATCTGGTTTATGTAGCGAGAAACATCGTATATTTCGCTTTTATAGAGGTCGCCGGCTATGCTAATGGAACCGATGGAATCGCCGTAAAGCGTTCCGTAGCCAACGGCCGACTCGCTTTTGTTCGACGTATTCAGCACTATGTAGCCGAATTTGTTGGACAGCGCCATAAGCATCACTGCACGGATGCGTGACTGGATATTCTCTTCCGTAACGTCGAAACAAGTTCCCCCCATGACCGGTTTCATGGTTTCCGTAACGGCCTTGTAAGCCTCTGTTATCGGCACCACATTATATGCAACGCCCAACCTTTCTGCCATTTCTACTGCATCATCGACCGAATGTTCCGTAGAAAACTGCGAAGGCATCATCAACAGGCGGACGTTTTCGGCACCCAGGGCTTCCACAGCCATTGCGGCCACAAGAGCCGAGTCTATTCCGCCGGACATTCCGAGGCATGCCTTCCGGAAACCATTCTTACGAAAATAATCGGTCAAACCCATCTTCATGGCATAAAAGACATTTTCCGTCTTATTCTGCACCGGCATGGGTATCGCCGGATTTACAGCCTTGGTATCGACTATCTGAAAATCCTCGTCGAAATTTTTCAGCAGGGCAATTATTTCGCCGCTGCAGTTGAAAGCGGCCGACGACCCGTCGAACAGCACGTCGGTCTGTCCCCCAACCTGGTTGACGTAGACGACATGCCTGCCTGAAGTATAGGCCACATCCTTATAAAAATTGTATCGTTTCTCGACTATTCCGCGGGAATAAGGACTGGCCGTAAGACTGAGTATAATATCCGCATTCTGTCCGTATTCACGTTCAGTTTGGATATCATCGCCAACCACTACGGCCACCTTTTCGCCTGCTATGCGGACATACTGGCAACCTTTAGACGGAACAAGATAGGGCTTTTCCTCTCTTGAGAACACATTCTTCTTGCCTATGTAGCGCTCTATACGGCGATTGTGAATATGGGCAACGGCACTGACGGTACCGTTTTCACCGGGAATCGGAAGTCCGACAAGCACTGAGATATCGTCGCAATACGATGCTATCTCGACCAGGGTTTCTTCACAATATTCCAGGAATGTATATTTACGGAGCAGATCATAACCGGGAGTGCCGCTGATGGCGCCCTGTGCAAATATCACGAGGTCCGCCGCCGCCTGTTTCGCACGGTTTATGCTGTCAATGATTTTGATCTTATTCCCTTCGAAGTCCCCGATGGTGTAGTTCAGCTGCGCGACGGCGATTCTCATACGATAACTTTGCTTAGGTTATGTCCGAACGACGGGGCAAATATACAACAATAAATATATGGTCGCAAGGAGGAAAGTTAAAAAAGCCATCGGATTTCAAGTGCATTTTCTATTTCACACTGGATGGTAACCAAGGAGCGTGTACCAAGATGTGTCTTACAAAAAAAGGTTGGCCGGCTTGTTGCAGAATAAAATTTTATGGTTATCTTTGCACCCGTCAAATAGCAAAACGCCCTGCCTAAGGGTTCAAGCTGCGAGACAGGACCCGGAACGCTTATGCATAGAAGGGTTGAAAAGGTGCCATAGCTCAGTTGGTAGAGCAACGGACTGAAAATCCGTGTGTCCCTAGTTCGATTCTTGGTGGCACCACTTGAAAATCAAGCAGTTACGATGAGTAGCTGCTTTTTTGTTTGTGTTATTTTCATCTGATTTTTGTGGTTTTTCACAGGGTGTGTTCTCCAAAATGTTTACTATGAACACAACAATCGAGGCGATCTGCTACAAGTACAAACCCCTCAAAAACAACGAGTTTCCAATCAAACTCAGAATCACGCAAAACAGGAAAAGACGCTACATTAATCTGGGTGTGTCTACCAGATTAGAGGACTGGGATCTCGTAAAGAATAGGCCAAAGCCTAATTGTCCTGACAGAGAATACATTGAACAAATTATCTCTGACAAAATCACTGAGTACAGGAGCAAGATTCTGGAACTGAAATCTACAGGAAAGGAGTTTACACCAACATCTCTAATATCGCAAGTAGACAAGCGAGCAAAACTACTAACAGTTAGAGAGTTATTCATTGAGCATATATCCAACCTAAAATCCCAGAAACGAACGGGCTATGCTCTCACATTCACTGAATTGCACAACTCATTGATGTTGTTTAACGGACATCTTGATATATACTTTTCAGACATTGATATTAGTTGGCTGAAACGCTATGAAACATGGCTGAAAGGACAGGGTATTATGGAGAACACCATAGGTAAGCGTTTCAGAACTTTGAGAGTGCTGTATAATCTGGCAATAGAGGAAGGCATTGTAAAGAAAGACCACTACCCTTTCAAGGCATATAAGGTATCTAAACTGCATCAGGCAACGGCAAAGAGAGCGATTTCTAAGGAAGAAATCACGAGGGTTATCAACTACCAGAGTGATAGGTCATACACACGTTTAGCGATTGACCTGTTTACATTCGGCTACTTTATGGGTGGAATCAACTTCGTAGACATAGCCTACCTGAAACCAGATAATATTGTTGATGGACGGTTAGTCTATATAAGACGAAAAACGCATAAGTTGATAAGATTGCCAATGCAACCAAAAGCACAGGAGATCATCGAGCGCTACCACAATAACGGAGCGCTCTTTTTGTTCCCTATATTTTCAGATTTTCACAAGACCGAGAAACAACAACGCAACCGTGTTCACAAGGTCATAACTAAAGTGAATAAGCGATTGAACGATGTGGGTAAGGAATTGGAATTGCCTATTGACCTGACAACATATGTTGCAAGACACTCATTTGCAACTGTTTTGAAACGTAGCGGTGTAAGCACTTCAATAATTTGTGAATCAATGGGGCATTCGTCTGAAAAGGTTACTCAATACTATCTGGATTCATTCGAAAACTCGCAGATAGACGAGGCCATGCAGAATTTGCTATGACGCAATTATTGAAAAGTCAATTCTATATACCCCTGTCAAAATTATGTCATTGCCATATAAAAAGACCGTTCATTCGTTTGGGCGGTCTTTTACATTTTGTTTAACTTAGAGGGGTTAAATTTAACGCTAAATCAATCATTATGAGTAAAACAAGCGAACCTAACGTATTTGCCCCTAAAGCGTCATTCCTAATAAAAGTAGAGCCTCTGCTGAATGAGTATTTCGGAATAAGTTACGGCTATTTTGAGGATGAGATAAGCACAATGAAAAATTATCCTGAAAAAGTTGAAATAGGAGAATCTGCAACTCTTAAGGCGCTTGAACAGCCAGACGAACAATTCATACTATCTACATCATTCGATTTAGATGATTACAATAGTCTGTTTCAGAATATAGAAGAAGAGGACGATGCCGACCAATCGATAGCGAAAGTGTTGTTGTTACTTGCCTACATCGTAATGGAAAAGGATTTTGGTCATCTCGGCGAAGACAATCCAGATGTTACAGATCAATGGGAATACAATATCGTCCGAGAAGACCTGCTAAGACTGTATGTATTCGCCAATACACATAAGCCTAAGACTCGAGAAGGAAAGAAAATAAGCATAAAACATTCACAGGGGGATGTTCCTATCGACAACTACAATAATTGGTTCACAGAGAAACTGCTAAAAGACTATATGGCTACATATTTGGCAGATGTTATCTCTGTGAAACAGGCCGAAGAAGAACTCAAAACATATAAAAAACGAGCAGGGCGTAAAATCAAAGACAACCGCGTCCTTATAATAACGTATGGCATATACAGAATGTTCAATGAGCAAAAGAAGATGAAATCCCCTATGTCGGACTCACTTTGCAATTTTATATTTTCATATCACTAGTGGTGCGTTAACTTTTTGAAATTCGTTGTAACTATTTGATATATTTTTATTTACATGCGTTCTTTGACTTTTTGATTTGAAATGAGAAATACCTTTGCATTCTTCAAAATGCAGGGTATGAATTCAGGCAAGTAT